>JBKHVJ010000181.1:0-42410 GCA_046570145.1 Alphaproteobacteria bacterium | reverse complement strand
CGCCAGGGCGTGCCAGGCGGCAGCGCTGATGATGGCGAGCTTGACCAGGCTCTTGACGAATTCGACCAGCGCCGGACGGCCGGCCATCCGCTTCCAGCCCGAGGCCGGCGACAGGTGCGACCATTTCGGCCGGATGCGGTCGGAGGCGACCAGAAAGGGGCCCTGCCCCAGTGCCGAAACCACCACCCCGCCCAGCAGGATGCCCAGAACCGGCAGCAGGGCCACCGCAGTGCCGACGATCAGCCAATGCAGGCTGTGGATGACGTCGATGGCGCTGCCGTCGATGCGGATGTCGTCGGGGTTCTCGATCAGCGGCAGCAGCAGCCCTGACATGTGCGACGAGACGCCGGGCGCCGCCATCAGCACGATCATCCAGGCTGCCACCATGGCGGACAGCAGGCCGACGTCGCGGGCGCGGGGGACGTCGCCCTTCTCCGCCGCCTCGCGCAGGCGCTTTTCTGTCGGTTCCTCTGTCTTCTGCTCGTCGTCCTGTTCCGCCATCCGTCAGGACCCCGAAAGCCAGCCGCCGAGAGCGGCGACGAAAGCGGTCAGCATCGCCCCGGCGGTCGCCATGAACAGGCCCATGCCCACCATCAGCACGCCCGGCGTCGCGACGAAATAGACGGGCATCGCCGGCATGACCCGGTTGACCAGCCCCAGCGCCACATTCATCACCAGCCCGTAGAGGATGAAGGGAGCCGCCAGCCCCACTCCCAGCCGGAAGGTGGTCGCAAGCAGCTCGGCGAAGCGCTGGGCGACCATGCCGAGGTCCGGAAACACCCCCGCCGGCCAGGATCCGTAGGAGCGCGCAAGCGCCCCGATCATCAGGTAATGCACATCGGACGCGAAGAGCAGGGCCAGCCCGCCGATCAGCAGCACGCCGGACAGCACCGACCCGCCTTCGAACCCAGCCGCCTCCATGGAGAAGGGGTTGCTGAGCCCCACCACCTGCGCCACAAGGGCGCCGGTGGTCTGCAGCGCGGCCATGAACAGCCGGGCGCCGAGCCCCAGATAGGCACCGACCAGCGATTCCCCCGCCAGCGCCCGCAGCATCTCCACCGGCTGGTCGGGCATGCGGTCGGGCAGTCCCTCCACCCCCGGCAGCAGCACCAGCGTGACGATGATCGCCAGCGCCGCCCGTATCCGCATCGGCACCGCCGCCTCGCCGAAGCCCGGCAGCAGTCCGATGGCCGCCGCCACCCGCGCCAGCACGAGGAGGCCGCGGTAGATTTCCAGGGTGAGGAACTGGCTGAGGTCGTCCATGGGGGCGTCCATCCGCGCCTACACCTGATCGATGGTCTTGAGCGACGCCTTGCGGTGCAGCTCGGCATGGCTCAGCACCGGCGTCATCGGGCTGACACGCTCCAGTAGCGACCGCACGAAGGGCCGCACCTCCGCCCCCACCAGCAGGGCGGGCCAGATCTGCGAGGTGGCGTGCTTCTGGATCTTCAGCCGCACGGCGGTCAGGAACTCCTGCACCTGGCTGGGCGGCATGACGAAGCGGCGGTCGTCGCCCTCCACCACGATGTGGTCGAGCAGGGCCTGCTCCCAGCGCGGGCTGAGCGCGATGACCGAGACGAAGCCGTCCGGACCGGCCAGCCCCTGGTGGATCTGCTGGCCCAGCCGCATGCGCACATGCTCGGTGATCAGCGTGATGTGGCGGGTCCAGCCGACCGCCTCCGCCACCGCCTCGACGATGGCCGGCAGGTTGCGGATCGACACCCGCTCCGACAGCAGTTGCTGCAGCACGCGCTGGAGCACGACCAGCGAGATCTGGCTCGGCACCATGTCGTTGATCAGCTTCTGATACTCGCGTCCCAGCCCGTCGATCAGCTTCTGCAAGGCGGCGAAGGTCAGCAGGGTGGACAGGTTGTCCTTGATGACCTCGGTCAGGTGGGTGGTGATGACGCTTTCGGGGTCGACCACCGTGTAGCCCTTGGCCACCGCCTCCTCATGGCGGGAGGGGTCGATCCACTTGGCCTGAAGGCCGAAGGTCGGCTCGCGCGTCGCATCGCCGGCGATGTCCGGCACGGCGCCGCCGGTGGGATCGATGGCGAGCAGATGCTTGGGCCGCACCTCCCCCTTCGCCGCCTCCACCCCCATGATGCTGATGACGTAGCTCTTGGGCGGCAGGAAGCTGGAATCCTTGATGCGCACCGACGGCAGGACGAATCCGAACTCGGTGGCGAAGCGCTTGCGCAGCGTCTTCACCTTGGTGGTCAGCGGCCCGTTCTTGTTCAGGATCAGCGGGACGAGGTGGTTGCCGACCTCCACCTTCACCTCGTCGACCTTCAGCATGTCCTCCACCGCCTCTTCCGGCGCGGCGGGCGGCGCCTTTCGGCTTTCCTCCAGCTTGGCGAGCGCCGCGGCGCGGGCCTTGCGGCGCGGCGCGTACCAGCCCAACACAGCGAAAGCCGACCCCATGGCGAGAAAGGGCGCCATCGGCAGCCCCGGCGTGATCGCCAGCACCACCAGCAGGCCCGACGCCACCATCAGCGCCTTCGGGTAGGCGCCCAACTGGTCGATCACCGCCTTTTCGGCGGAGCCGATGTTGCCGCCCTTGGTCACCAGAAGGCCGGCGGCCAGCGATACCACCAGCGCCGGGATCTGCGTCGCCAGCCCGTCGCCCACCGTCAGGGTGGTGTAGATGGAGGCGGCGTGCTCGAAGCTCATCCCCTTCTGGGCGATGCCGATGGCCATGCCGCCGAGAACGTTGATGACGGTGATTACCAGCCCCGCCACCGCGTCGCCGCGCACGAATTTCGAGGCGCCGTCCATCGCGCCGTAGAAGGTGCTTTCGTCCTCCAGCTCCTTGCGGCGCCGACGCGCCTCCACCTCGTCGATCATGCCGGCGGAGAGATCCGCATCGATGGCCATCTGCTTGCCGGGAATGGCGTCCAACGTGAAGCGGGCGCCGACCTCGGCGATGCGTGTGGCGCCCTTGGTGATGACCACGAAGTTGATCACCACCAGGATGCAGAAGATCACCACGCCGATGACGAAGTTGCCGCCCATCACGAACTGGCTGAAGCCCTGGATGACGTGGCCGGCGGCGGCGTGGCCGTTGTGCCCCTCGCTGAGGATCAGGCGGGTCGACGCGATGTTCAGCGCCAGCCGCAGCATCGTCACCACCAGCAGCACGGTGGGGAAGGAGGAGAAGTCCAGGGGCCGCGGAATCCACAGGGACACCATCAATACCAGCACCGCGACCGAGAAGGACAGCGCCAGCCCGAGATCGAGGAACCAGGACGGCACCGGCAGGAACAGCACCGCCAGCACCAGCAGGATGCCGACCGCGAACAGCACGTCGCGGTTCGCCAGGCCGATGTCGCCGATCAGGCCGAACCGGCTGCGGACGTGATCCGTGAAGGTCATGGGGTCCCGACGGTTTTGTGGAGAGGGCGGGTTTGCGGAGAAGGGGCGTTCCGGCAACCATAGGGGCACGCGGTAAAACCGGGATTTAAGGGCGGAGCATGCGGGCCGCCCCCGCCAAGAAAAAAGTTGACTAGGAAACAAACCAAAGATAGTTTCCTAATCAACGAAACCCGGCCGAACCCATAAGGCGAAGGTCATGAAAACCCGCGAGTCCATGTCCCGGCTGACCGACCATCTCGGCTACTGGATGCGCATGGTGTCCAACCATGTCTCCCTCGCCTTCGCCCGCCGGCTGGAGGGCAAGGACGTGACCGTGGCCGAATGGGTCATGATGCGGGACCTGCAGGACGCGGGTCCGCTGGCGCCCAACCGGCTGGCGGAGCGGATGGGGATGACGCGCGGCGCCATCAGCAAGCTGGCCGACCGGCTGGTCGCCAAGGGGCTGGTCACGCGGCGCGACGATCCCAGCGACGGCCGCGCCCAAAGCCTGGAGCTGTCGGAGACGGGATCACTCCTGCTGCCCGAGCTGGCCCGGCTCGCCGACGAGAACGATGCCGCCGCGTTCGACTGCCTGACGCCCGAGGAACGGGCGCAGCTCGACCGGCTGCTGAAGAAGATCGCCGGGGCGCACGGGCTGAAGAACAGCCCCACCGCCTGACCGGCCCCATTCACGAAATCACCGAACCGCTTGAAGGAGTGCGCCGATGAACGCGCAGCAGAAGACGATTGCCCAGACCTGCCTTGCCGCGTCCCACGATGGGACGATGAATTTTCCGTCCATCGTCGCCGTCCTGATCGACGCCGGGTTCGAGGGCTATGCCGTCGATTACCGCCGCGGGACCAGCACCTATTATCTGCCGGACGGCGAGAGTATCGAATTGCCGGCTATGGAAACGCCGACGCCTGTCGCCGCCGCCTTCCGGGCGGACGCCATCGAAGCCGCGGTGCGCGCGGCGCAGGCCAACGCGGCGGGCTACAGCTACCGCGGGTTCTGCGAAGCGGTCAAGGCGGGCGGATGCGCCGGCTACATGGTGTCCTTCTCCGGCCGGCGGGTGGTCTATTACGGCCGCACCGCGGAATGCCATGTCGAGCATTTCCCGCAATGAATTGGTTTCAATTCTGCCCGGCCGGCAGCAGCGGGCGGGCCGGGCCGTCGGCGAACAGGCCGGACAGGAAGCTCAGCCGACCGCGCTCCGCCGCGGTCCAGACCGGTGCGGAGCCGCCGGGTCCCGCCGCCAGCGTCTCCAGATAGCCGAGCGCCCCGGCGACCCAGCGCAGGTTGCCGGTCACCCGCTGGCGATAGGCTTCGCCGCGCTCGGACTGGGACGAGTGGTAGCGGGCGATGGCCGTCTCCAGCGAACCGTGATCGCGCCGCAGAGCAGACAGGAAGGACGCGGCATAGCGGGCGTTGGCGACCGGATCGAAGGCGGTGGCGAGGTCGGGGAAGGCGTCGGGGTGCCAGCGCAGATTGACCTGCAGGCAACCGACGTCGATGGACTGCACCCCGCGCGCCTGCGTCGCCCGCACGAAGGCGATGGCATCGTCGCGCGTCGGGAAATAGTGGGACCGCCCCTCGGTGTTGACCGTCCAGGGCCAGGCGGTGAACAGCCGGTCCTCCGTCCGCCGACCGGATTCGGTGAAGCCCATCGCCAGCAGCAGATGGTCGTCGATACCGGCCGCCTTCTCCGCGTCGAGAATGGCGGCGATGCACTGCGCTTCCGGCGGCAGGACCTTGCGCGACGCCGGGGGAGGCGCTGCCTTCGGCGGGGCATAGAGCGCCGTGCTCCACACACCGATCTGCGAGATGTTGGCCGGCGGCGCCGCCGCACCGCCGGCCGGACTTACGAGCAGTCCTAGAAGGGGAATGACCGCTCGCAACAGGGGACGCCGCATCGCCGACAGCGTCAGTCGATGGCGACGATCAGGTCGCTCAGCCGGTCGGCATAGGTGGCGAGCGCGCCATACATGAAGGGCAGCGCCAGCACCGTCACCACCAGGATCGCGACGATCTTCGGCACGAAGGTCAGCGTCATCTCCTGCACCTGGGTCAGCGCCTGCACCAGCGAGATCGTGACACCCACCACCACCGCGACGATCAGCGGCGGGGCGGCGACCAGCAGGGTCGTCCAGATGCCGCTGCGCAGCACCTCCAGCACGTCGGCTTGGTTCATGGGGATGAGTCCTTGGTTTTTTGCGGAGCGGCGGCAGTGCTTTGCCCCCTCCCCAGCACAGCAGGGGAGGGATGGGGAGAGGGCAACACACCACCGCTCAAACCGCGATCCGCATGATCTCCTGATAGGCCTGCACCATCTTGTCGCGGATGGCGACGACGCTCTGCACCGTCATCTCCGCCGCCAGGACGGAGCGCACCACGTCCTGCGCGCTGGCCTTCCCCGATACGGCGGCGAGCGAGACGCGCTCGCTTTCCTTCAGCGTCTCGACCGCCTGCGAGATCGACTTGTCGAGGAAACCGCCGAAATCGCTTTCCGCGCCGGCTGCCACCGCGTCGGCCTGGCCGGCGGTGGAGAGAGGCGAGGCCGTCGCCTGGGTTTCGGCGGTGCTGCCCACGAAGGGGCTGCGGTTGGCGGCGTAGGCGGCGGCGACGCGGCCGACGGACATCTCGATCATGGAACGGCTCCTCAGCTGCGCAGCAGGTCGACGACGCGGGTCATCATCGCGCGCGACTGTTCGATGACGTTCATGCTGGCTTCGAAGGCGCGGCCGGCCTCGCGCATGTCCATCATCTCGACCAGGGGCTGGACATTGGGCTTCTTGACGTAGCCCTTGTCGTCGGCCGCCGGATGCGAGGGATCGTAGGCCAGTTGAAAGTCGCTGCGGTCGCGGCCGATCTGCTTGACCTGCACCAGTTCCGCCCCCACGCCGCGGTCCATCACGCTGTCGAAGGACACCGTCTTGCGGCGGTAGGGGTCGCCGCCCTTGGCGGTGGCGGTGCTGTCGGCGTTGGCGAGATTCTCCGCCACCACGCGCAGCCGGGTCGATTGCGCCTGAAGGCCGGCGCCGGCGATCTTCAGCGTCGTGCCGAGGACATCGTTCATCATGGCTCGTCTCCGTCTTGAATACCGTCAGCCGTTTCTCCAGGCCATGCGCAGCATCTGCACATTGCGCTGGAACAGGCTGGTGGTCAGCGCGAAGGCGTCGCGGGTCTCGCTGCCCTTGATCATCTCCTGCTCCAGCGATACCGCGTTGCCGCTCGGCGTCGTTTCCCACAGGCCGGCCTTGCCCGCCTCGCGGAAGCCGGCGGTGGAGCGGGTGCTCGCCAGATGCAGGCCGGAGGTGCGGGCGGTCTCCACCGGCCGGATGCCCTCCATCACGCTGTCGAAGGATTTCAGGTCGCGCGCCTGGTAGTCGGGCGTGTTGGCGTTCACGACATTCTCGGCGACCAGCTTCTGCCGCTGCGCCAGATAGTCCAGGCGCGTGCCGGCAAGCTGAAAGAAACCGATTTTACTCAAATCCATTGCGACCTCGTTCCACCACATCTTGGGAGGAGCGCCCGTTCTCCAGATCGGATGGCGCCGGAACACGAGGCGGACGATGAACCCGCCCGTTTAAAACCGGATTTAAATTCCCTCCTCTAAGCTATCCCCATCGACTGAGATGATGGAGACAGCGCCGATGCCGGCACTCGCCACCCTGGCGGCGGAACTCGAACGGCTGCCGACGCGCCACTGGCGCGGGGAAATCCGCTCGGCCGCCGGCATGACGCTGGAGGTCGACGGGCTGCAGCGCGTGCTGTCGGTCGGCGACAAATGCCATGCGGAAACCCTGCGCGGCGACCGCGTGCTGTGCGAGACCATCGGCTTCCGCAACGGCCGCTCGCTGCTCATGGCCTTCGACAATCTGGACGGCGTGGCGGAGGGCTGCGCCGCCGTCACCGACGACACCGCCTTCACGCTCCGCCCCGGTCCCGGCTGGCTCGGCCGGGTGGTGAACGCGCTGGGCGAGCCCATCGACGGCAAGGGTCCCTTGGTCAACGGCGAGCACCCGCGGTCCTTGCGCCAGCCGCCGCCGGCCGCCTGCGCCCGGCGTCGGGTGGGGAAGCGGCTGGACAGCGGCATCCGGGTGATCGACAGCTTCGTCCCGCTGTGCCGCGGCCAGCGTCTGGGCGTCTTCGCCGGATCGGGCGTCGGCAAATCGACCCTGCTGGCGATGGTCGCCCGCCATGCGGAGGCCGATGCCATCGTCATCGGCCTGATCGGCGAGCGTGGGCGCGAGGTGCGCGAGTTCATTCAGGACGATCTGGGACCGGAGGGGCTGGCGCGTTCCGTCGTCATCGTCGCCACGTCGGACGAACCGCCGCTGATGCGCCGGCAGGCGGCCCTGCTCTGCATGACGGTGGCGGAGGAGATGCGGGATCAGGGCAAGCACGTCCTCTGCCTGATGGACAGCGTCACCCGCTTCGCCATGGCCCAGCGCGAGATCGGGCTGGCCGCCGGCGAACCGCCGACCGCCAAGAGCTATCCGCCCAGCGTCTTCGCCGAACTCCCCCGCCTGCTGGAACGCGCCGGTCCCGGTCCGGAGGGTGGCGGAGACGGCGACATCACCGCCATCTTCACCGTTCTGGTCGACGGCGACGACCATGACGAGCCCATCGCCGATGCGGTGCGCGGCATCCTCGACGGGCATCTGGTGCTCGACCGCAGGATCGCCGAGCAGGGGCGCTATCCCGCCGTCAACCTGCTGCGCAGCGTGTCCCGCACCCTGCCCGGCTGCCACGACGCACGGGAAAACCGCATCGTCGGCCGCGCCCGCGCTCTCGCCGCCACCTATGACGGCATGAAGGAGATGATCCGGCTCGGCGCCTACAAGCGCGGAACCGATCCGGAAACCGACGCCGCCATCGACCTGCACCCGCGGCTGGAGGAGTTCCTGCGCCAGGGCAAGGACGACCCCTCGCCATCCGCCGACAGCTTCGCGCATCTGGACGCGCTTCTCGCCGCCATCGGAGACCAAGCATGAGCGTCAACACCAGATTGGCGGCCCAGGCCGTCACCCCGCCCACTGCACAGCACGACCGCAAGGAAAAGGCGGAAAGCCTGGATGACAAGATGAGCCTCGGCTTCGACGATCTGGTGGATGCGGTCAACCCGCTGCAGCAGTTGCCGGTGGTGTCGTCGGTCTACCGCGAGGCGACGGGGGAGAGCATCTCGATCCCCGCCCGGCTGGCCGGCGGCTTCCTGTTCGGCGGCCTGCCCGGCCTGATCGGCAGCGCCGCCATGGTGGCGTTCGAGGAGGTCACGGGCGACACGGTGCTGGGCCACATCGGCAGCCTGCTGGAGGAAGACGCCGGCACCGCCGTGGCGGACGGCAAGGCGGCTGGGGCGCTGCCCTGGATGAACGCGGGCACCGGCGAGGGCGCCGATCCGTCCCTGCCCTCCCCCCAGGCATTGGCCGAGGCGCTGCGTCGCAAATCTCCCGCGACCGAAACCGCGGCGGCGGCGCTCGCTGTCCCGGCCGCCGACCGCCCGGCGCCGCAGTTGCTGGCGAAGCTCTACAGCCTGGAGGCGACCGCCAATGCCGGTGCACCGGGTGTGGTCCGCAAGGCGGGGTGAAGCGCTTAGCGCCCCTCCTTGATACCCTGGAGCGGCGATGGACAGCCATGCTACGATTCCCGCCGGCTTCCAATCATGGGTGGTCAGGTGGCGGACAACGGTGAGGATCGTGGTGAGGGCAAGGGCATCGCATTCGGCGATAAACACCCTCTCCCGCCCCGGGAGAGGGTGGGGAGGGTGAGGGGTGACCCAAGCATCCCGAACCGCATGGCTTCTTGCACGACCCCTCACCCTTCCCATGCTCCGCATGGGCCCCTTCCCTCTCCCGGAGCGGGAGAGGGAAACACCGGCACGCCGCCCGGCCGGCGCTGGCTCTGGCTGCTGATCGGCCATTCCGCGGTCGGCCTCGCGACGGCCGGCGCCTTCCTGCCGGTGCTGCCCACCGTACCCTTCCTGCTGGTGGCCGGCTGGGCCTATGCCCGCGGCAACCCCGCCCTGCGCGAGCGGCTGCGCAACGATCCGCGCTTCGGTCCCGCCGTGCGGAACTGGCAGGACCGCGGCGCCATCCCGGTCAAGGCGAAGGTCTTCGCCGTCGCCGGCATGACCTCCGGCTTCACCGTGCTCACCCTGTCGTCGCCGGGCTATCTGGTGCTGGCCGGCGTCGGGACGGTCATGGTGGCTGCCGGCACCTACGTGGTCTCGCGGCCGGCCCCCTCCGCCGACGACAAGACCTGAGGCGATCCCTCACCTGCCGAGATTGTTGCGCGAAGCCTGTTCGATTGTCTTGATGTGGGCGAGACCCGGCAGGATTTCCGAGCGGATGAATTCCAGCCGGCGGACCGGGCCGCCGCCACGGGCGAAGCGGTGCTTCCACAGGTTCATCTTCACCGCCAGACCGCACAGCACCCCGCCGATGGTCAAATGGTGGGTGACGATCAGGTCGCGGATGCTGCGGAAGCTCTGCGGGTTGATGTCGCGCCAGAAATCGCGGGAGCGGTTGTCGAAGCTCTCGAACCGGCCGGTGATGGAGGTGGAGATGTCGGTCAGGTCGCGGCCGATCTCGTCCAGCATGCGGCCCTGGCGGATGTCGCGGCGCACCTCGCTGACCTGATAGAGCTCCGCCATCCAGCCGAGGAAGCCCTGCACGTCCGGCACGATCTCGTCGAGGCAGCGCTTGAAATAGGCCAGCGACAGGAAGATGTCGGCATACTCCTCCAGGAAGGCCGGTATCTCCTGCAGCGGGATATCGAGCCGATCGGCGGTCATCTGCAGCCGGCGCCGCGCCTCCTCCACGTCGGGTTGGGCAAACAGGCGGATCAGCTCGTCCATGCTGGCGATTTCCGAGCATTGGATGCCATAGACATGCTCGATCAGCGGCCGGGTGAAGACGCGCATGTAGCTGGTCAGCTCCGACCGCTTGGCCTGCGACAGCCGCAGGGCGTCGGAATCGTCGACGTCGATGTTCAGCCGGCGCAGTTCCAGCCGCAGGCTGTAGACGTCGAAGCTGGCGGCTTCGGCGATCTGCGCGATCTTGCGCAGGTCGCGGCGGAATTGCGGATCGTCGATGCCGAAGCATTTGGGCAGCTGGTTGATGGCGATCTGGCCGCTGCCGGACTGGGCGTCGTTGAACAGCTCCGCCACCGTCTCCAGACGGACGTTCTTGATCAGCCGCGCCCGGCGCAGGCCCGGCGTTTCCAGCGGCAGGATCGACAGCGGCAGGATATGCAGCGCATCGCGCGCTTCATCCTCCTCCGACGAGGCCGGCGGCATCAGCCGCACCGCCGCCGCTCCGGTGGTGGCCGGCGGCCGGATGCGGTCCCGCCCCGGTCGGTCCTGTGGGATGCCGGCTGGCGGCAAGGCTGGGTTCTCCCCTCTGCCGAGCCCCGCGGGCTTGTCAGAAGCGCGGGAATCTCATCAGCGTCATGGTGATGGACGGATCGATGGAGATGACCGAGGCGCGCCCGCTGCGGGAGATCGGTCCGATCGACGGCATGGCCGCCATGGCGGTGGCGCCGCCGTTCTGCATGTCGTACATCGCGGCGAAGCGGTCGAGGAACTTGGCGACCTTCTCCGGACTCTTCAGGTCCGCGATGTCCATCCGCTTTTCCAGAAGCGCCTTCTGCTTGTCCACGTCCAGCAGCGCAGTCTGCTCCGGCAGCCCCAGGGCGGTGTAGACCACCTTGCGCAGGGCGTTGTCGGCCATCACCTGGTACCAGTTGGAGATGTTCGCAGACCGCCGCTGGAAATAGAGGCCCAGCCGGACCGCCGGGTTCGTGTTCTCGGACTCGACCTCCAGCGTCACGTTGACGTAGCGGTCGACGATCGCCTGGACGACCGCCGGCTGCTTCAGGTTGGCGCCGTCATTCTCGGCGAAGCCGAGGATGGTCGCCATCTCCCGGAACTTGGTATCGCTCATCCGGTTGGCGGTGGAGTACTGGTCGCTGACCCCCTCCTCCAGCACCTTGCGGATCAGGCCGCGCGACTTCGCCTGGCTGCCCAGGTCGAACGCCTCCAGGACGAAGCGGTAGAGCTTATCGTCCTTCATGAACTCTTCGGTGCTGGAGACCTTGCCGATGTTCTCCTGGAAATAGGAGATGGCCCGCTGCACCGCAGGGCGGCTGCGCACCGCCTGTTCGTAACGGTCGTGGTTGCGGCTGACGACGCGGAGGTCGACGAGGGTGGTCATGCCTTCACCTCCCCGATCCTGGTGCCGGTGCCGTCGCGCTGAACGGCCGGATGCTCGTCGTCGGCGTCGGTTTCCGCGCCATAGCTTGCGGGGATGCGCATGATCACGTCCCCCGTCGCGGTGTCGAGCACTTCGGTGTAGAGGCGCCTTGTGTCGGGATCGAGGTTGACCCGGTAGGGCCGGGCCGCATGCTTCGGCTCCGCCTCCGCGGCGTCTGTCTTCGCGCTGCGCTCCACCACCTCCGCCGGCTTGGTCGTCTCGGCCTGGGCGGCGCGGAGGCGGTCGGCCTGCCGCTGGCGCGCCTCGGCGATGATGTCGGCGCTGGCGGGAGAGCGTTCGCCGCTCGGGCCGGTCACGCCGGCGACGGGGGTGGTCATGGCCTCATCCTCCGGCGTGACGGTCGATCTGCACCGCCGGGGCCGCCTGGAGCGGCACCGCCGGGGCCGCGTTGGCCGCCGACAGCAAGGTTCCCTCATACTCCATCACCGGCCGCAGGGCGGAGAGCGCCTTGTAGTAGTCGCGCTCGCCCACATGTCCCATGGCGCCGGCGATGCGGTCCTGGATGTCGGGGCGGGTGAAGGTGGTATAGAGCTGCGCCATCATCTCCGCCACCGCACCGCTGCCGGCGGCGGCTGTGGCCGGGTCCAGCAGCATGCTCTGGATCAGGAAATAGGCGCGGCGCACCGGGGTCACCGCATCCTCTTCCTGCAGGATGTCGCTGCCGCGGATGATCTGCGCGAAGTTGGAGATCGTCAGGGTGTAGCGGCGATTCTCGTTCTGCACGACGCAGCCGTTGATGACCACCCGCTCGCACGGTTTGAGGCGGAGCTTAAGTGCCATAGGACAGTTCCTCCGTCGCCAGTTCCCGCGCCGGCTGCTGGGCGGCGCCCTGCAGGCCCTGCATGACCGACCGGTTGATGTGGATCAGCAGGTCGATTCCGCCCTCGCCGCGCAGAACGCGCTGGGTGTTGCGGTTCACCGCGAAGGACAGCGAGACCAGCCCGGCGCGCAACGCTTCCGGCAGGGCGTTGCCGTCTTCCAGCAGGTCGGCGCGCAGCGTGTTCCACAGCTCCAGGTTCCGCCACAGCGCGTCCTTCAGATCGGCGCAGCGCCAGTCGGCTTGGCGGTTGTTCTCCAGCGCCAGGGTGATCCGCAGGAACACCCGGTACTCGATCTTTCGTGGATCGTCGCACTCGGCGATGGTCTGGTGGTAGGCGGCGATGCTCATGGGCGCACCCCTGCGGTGGGGTCCTTGGCGGCGGGAAGCCGGACCGGTTGCGGTGGGTCTTTGATGACGGGCGGGGAGCCGTCGGCGATGCCCGCTCCGCTGCCGCGGCGGGGGCGAGAACGGGCATGGCCGACGGGGCGGCGCCATCGTCCAGGGGTTTGGACGACGGCACCGCCCGCGAGGGGACTTAGCGGAACAGCGACAGGATGTTCTGCGGGCCCTGGTTGGCGATCGACAGAGCCTGGATGGCGAGCTGCTGCTGGACCTGGAGGGCCTGCAGACGGCTCGATTCCTCGTTCATGTCGGCGTCGACCAGCGCGCCGATGCCCTTGTTCATCGAGTCGGTCAGCTTCGACACGAAGTCGTTCTGCACCGACACGCGGTTCTCGATCGAGCCGATCACCGACGCCTTGCCGATGGCGCTGTCGAGCAGCGAGTTGATGACTTCAAGCGACTTCTTGGAGTTGTTGACCACGTCGATCTGGGTCAGATCGGCGAGGCCGCCGAAGGCATCGCTTTCCTTGGAGCCGACCCACAGACCGGAGATCTGGGCGGTGAAGTTGCCGTCGGTGTTCACGTCCTGGTCGGTGAATTCCAGCGTGTCGCCGTTGAAGGCGACCTGGAAGTCGGCGCCGGCCGTGGTCAGGGCGGCGTTGACGGCGGTGGCGATGTTGCCCTGGGTGGTGGCCAGGTCGGTGTCGTAGGTCTGCGCCGACAGGTCGACCGACACGTCGACCTTGCTGCCGTCTTCCTTGGTGACCGTCAGCGTCAGGGCGCCGAGGCCCAGATTCTGGCCGTCGATGAAGGTGGTGTCCGGCGCGCCCAGCTTGATGCCGACCGACGCCTTCAGGTCATTGGTCGAATCGACCTGCTGTTCGATGGTGGCCTTGCCGACGATCGATTCCACGCGCATGTCCTGGCGCTGGAATTCGATGTAGCTCGGGTCGACCGTGCTGTCGCTGCGGCTCAGCGAGGCCAGGATCGAGACGTTCTTGTCCTTGGCCGTGCCGTCGTTGGAGTAGGTGACGCGCAGCAGGTTGTCGCCGTTGAAGGAGGCATCGGCGGCGGCGCCCTTGATCAGCTTCACCAGCTGGTCGACGTCGTTCTGGATCAGGGTCTTGTCGACGCCGTTGGTCTGGCCGGCGATGACGCGGGCCTTCAGCGTCTGCAGGTTCTCGACGATGTTCTTGGAGGCCACCGACGCGGTGTTGGTGGTGCCGGAGCCCAGTTCCAGCGACTCCTTGACCGCCTTGAAGCCGGCGACGTCGGCCTTCATGGTCGTGGCGATCGACCAGTAGGCGGCGTTGTCCTTGGCGTTGTTGACCTTCAGACCGGTCGAGATGCGGTCCTGCGTGGTCTCCAGATCCCCGGTCACGCGACGCAGGGTCTGCAGCGCGGTCATGGCGGAGGTGTTCGTCATAATCGAGGCCATGGGTATCTCCATTCGCGAGATGCATGGCGCCTTTCTGACGCCGGGGCCATTCGCGCCGGCCTTCCCGATCTGTGTGCGGGGGCGCGAGCGGCAAAATCAGGATGACGGAGCCGGTTTAAGCCGGGGTAAAAAATCGGACGCTTTGGAACGGACGGAACAGCGGAAGCGAAAGAAGCGCGACGGGCGGCCGGATCAACGCCCGACCGCGCGGGCCGCGGCGCGCGGCGCAACCGGCGGAATGAAGGGGACGCGGGGGCCGGCCAGCCCGCCGGCACTCGACCAGCGGTCCAGCATCAGCTTGGCCCGGTCGGGAGCCACATGGTCGGGCGGCGCCTCGAACTTGTAGCCGCGGCCATAGACCGTCTCGATGTAGCGGCCGCCGCCGGTCGCCATGTCGATCTTCTTGCGCAGCTTGCAGATATAGACGTCGATCACCTTGTCGAGCGGGTCGGAGCCGGACAGGCCGTAGACCTCCTCGTAGATGTGCTCCTTCGACACCACGCGGCGGTGGTTGAGGGCGAGCACCGAAAGAATCGCGTGTTCCCGCTGGCTGAGGCGCAGCCGTTCGCCGTCGACTTCCGGGTCCCGGCCGTCGAGGAAGACGGTCAGCCGGCCGACCGACACCGCGTTGCTGGTCAGCCCGTAGGACCGGCGGCGGATCGCCTCCAGCCGGGCACGGATCTCGGTGCTGACCACCGGCTTCACCAGCACGTCGTCCGCACCGGCCCGCAGGATGCCGGCGGTGGTGTTGGCGCAACGGCGTTCGATCAGGCAGATGATCGCGGCGGTGACGTTGCGGGCGCGGAGCATCGCCACGCAGGCTTCGGTGTCGCCGACATCGCCGATGATGATGGCGTCATGTCCGATCTCGATGGAGCCATGCCCGCCCACCAGTTCGCGCAGACCATTCAGGTCCACGCGGTCATGGTTAACCTTGCACAGGGCAAGTTGTTTACCGATTGCGTCGGCAATCAGATCGGCTGGCTCAATCAGCAAAGCCTGCATTGGATTCTCCATGGTCGAGCAAGCGCAGATAAAGCATTGTTTTTTACGCAATTGCGTGCATGTCACATGCTTATCACAGCCCCAAAAGAACCCATCGAAAGGCTATGTGTCAACAGAATGAGCTACCCACATAGACATAGCCGAGTAGGGAGTTTTACGCCGTTTTAAGGGTTTCATACGACTAAATACCGGATAAATTTTTATTCATCTGCCGTTTTACTTTTAAATCGGAGCTGATTCTGCAGTGATCACCACAAGCAATCATTAATTCGTTCGACATCTATGGTTAACGACAGTGAAGAAGCCGAAAGCCGGCGCTTACAAACATGAACGCTGGTTTAACCCTGTTGCCCTACGGTCGCCGGGCATCCGTGTTTGAGGAGGTTCCATGTCCGGAACGAAGGCGTCCGTCATTCCGGCGACCGCAGCCGCTGCTTGTCTGCTCGCCCTTGGCGGTTGTGCACAAGTGTCGCAGTCCCCCGACAGCGATTACCGGCAAGCCCTTGAAAAAGCGATCACCGCCGGCAGGTGCGACGGCGATTCCGTGCGGGACCTGTGGTCGGCCTACGGCCGGTGGTATGCGGTGGCCTCCTCCATCGCCGGCCATCCGAAGACCGACGAGGCCGCGGCCCTGCTGCGCCAGGGCGACCAATTCCGCATTCTGGGCTGTCCGGAGGTCGCGCGCGCGTCCTACAGGACACTGATTCGCCGCTTTCCGGAGGACGGTTTCGCCCCGCTGCGCGAGGCCGCCCGCGCATCGCTGCAAGCCCTGCCGCCGCCCGCGCCGGGGACGACTCAGGCGCCGGCAGTCCCGGCCGGACCGACTCTGGTCAGGCCGCCCGCCGAAATCTGAGAGTGGAGAGAGGGGATTCGATCAAAGGGCGATGTCGGAGGACAGCGGCCGGTCCAACCCCAGCCAGGCGTCGGCCAGCGGCCCGACGGTCAGCGCGCCGTCGATCCGGCAATCGGCCAGGGCGGCGCGGAAGGTCTCATGCAGATCGGCGAGCGCCGACGACGGCAGGCCGGCCGCCAGCCGCAGGGTCACGTCCAGCCGGCGCCCGGCGAGCGTCGCCATCAGCTGTACCGGCCCCAGCCGCGGCGGCCGGGCCTGAAGCACCAGGGTGACGCGGTCGGACGGCCCGTCCTCGATCCCGACCGCGCACAGCAGCCCGTCGTCGCCGTCCGGCAGCGGCACGCGCGACAACCGCCACACCCGCCCCTCGACGGGTTGGAAGCGGGGGGCCAGCGCCCGCTCGCACTCGTCGATCAACAACCCGCCGTCGAGGCCGGTCAATTCCGCCGCGGCGTCCGCGCCGATCCAGCCGCGGCAGCCCCCGGCCGTCGCCGCCAGGAACAGGGCGAGCCCGGCGCCGAAGGTCGAGTCGCACCGCGGGAGGCATCCCCGCGCCAATGCCGCGTCGACCGGCGCCAGCGTGTCGAGCAGGTCGAGCAGCCGCCGCACCAGCGGCCCGGCCTCGGTTCCGTCTCCGGCCTCCTCCTCCGCAACCGGCATGGCCACCGGCATCGCGGCGAAGCGCGCCGCCAGCTGGTCGGGCGGTGGAACATGCCGGGGAACGAGGTCGCGCCCGGCCATCAGCGGCTCCCCATGCGGTGGCTCCACATTCGGCGCGCTCCGCTCAATAGACGACCGTGTCGACGTCGTCGGATTGCGGGATGATGATGGTGCCGTCGTCGGCCATCGCCTTGGCGGTGCGGACGATCTCGGCTTGGGCGTCGTTGACGTCGCGCATGCGCAAGGGCCCCATGTTCTCGATCTCGTCCAGCAGGATCATGCGCGCGCGTTCCGACAGGACCGACAGGAAATGGTCGCGCTGCGCCACGGGCGCGCCCTTCAGCGCGATGGCGAGCTGTCCGGTGTCGCAGCGGCGGATCACCGCCTGCAGGGAGACGCGGTCCAGCCGCATCAGGTCCTCGAAGGTGAACATCAGCTGCTTGATGCGCTGGGTCGGCTCCGGCATCACCGTTTCCAGGTCGTCGAAGATCTCGGTCAGCGTCTCGCGGTCGATGCGGTTGAAGATGTCGGCCATCCGCTCCAGCGAATCGTTGCCGTGGGTGCGGGCGTAATTCGCCATGAACTCGTTGTGGAGGATCGACTCGATGTCCAGCAGCACCTCGCGCTGGACCGATTCGATCTGGATCATGCGTTCGATCACCTCGGTGCGGATGGCCGGCGGCAGCAGGACCAGCACCTTGGCGGCATGGTCGGGACGCATCTTGGACAGGATGACCGCGGCCGTCTGGGGATATTCGCCGGCAAGGTAGCTGGCGAGCACCCCCTCGTTCACGTTTGACATCTTCTCCCACATGGTGCGGCCGGCCGGACCGCGGATCTCGCCCATGATCTCGGTCACGCGGTCGGCCGGCAGGAAGCGGTTCAGCATCCGCTCCGTGCTGTCGTAGGAGCCGACGACCGATCCGGCATTGGCGAACCGTTCGGTGAAGATGCGCATCAGCGTCTCCACCAGATTGGAGGTGACGTTGCCGAGCGTGGCCATCGCCCGGCTGACGAGGCGGATCTCGTCCTCGTCCAGCCGTTCCATCAACCGCGAGCCGCGCTCCTCGCCCAGCGCCAGGAAGATGACGGCGCTCTTCTCGACGCCGCTCAGGCTCTTGTAATTCTCACGAATCTTGATCGGCGTTCCCATGGCGGCACCTCAGAAGGAGAAATCGGCGGACGGTGCGGATGACGGCGGCGCGTCGGGTCCGTCGGCGGGCGGCAGGGCCAGCGCGCGGTCGTGGCGGAACGCGACCGCCATCACGGCCCCAGCCACCAGCAGCAGCGGATGCGGGATCAGCGGGTTGGGCTCGATGGCGGCGAGGAGCCCGGCGATGGAGCCGTCCTCCGGCACCGTGGCGCCGCGGCGGCGGGCCAGCGCCAACAGGCTGTCGGCGAGACTGGCCGGCGGCGATGCAGGAGCGGCGGGATCTTCCATCGCCTCACACACCGTAGGAGCGGATCAGGCTGCCGGCGATCAGGAACCAGCCATCGGTCAGCACGAAGAAGATGATCTTGAAGGGCAGCGCGATCATCACCGGCGGCAGCATCATCATACCCATCGCCATCAGGATCGCCGCGACCACCATGTCGATCACCAGGAAGGGCAGGAACAGCAGGAAACCGATCTCGAAGGCGCG
Organism: Alphaproteobacteria bacterium; assembly: GCA_046570145.1. GTDB lineage: Bacteria > Pseudomonadota > Alphaproteobacteria > Azospirillales > Azospirillaceae > Azospirillum. The sequence goes on along the minus strand of JBKHVJ010000181.1, from coordinate 24,018 downwards.
GCGCAGTTCCGACAGCAGGAAGGCCGGCATCAGCAGCCGAAGATCGACGTTCTCCGCCGTCACCGGCCGCTCATCTTTCGCAGCGCCGTCCTCTCCCGCCGGCTTCGGCTTGGCGGTGAAGGCGGCGAAGGCGGCAAGGTCGCGTTCGCGGACATGGGAGGCCATGAAACCGCGGAACGGCTCGATCATCCGCTCCAGCCCCTGCTCCTGCGTCACCTGCTCGTTCAGCAGCGGACGCAGCCCCTCCTGCCAGGCGCTGTCGATCGTCGGACCCATGATGTGGAAGGTCAGGAACATGGCGAGGCTGACCAGAACCATGTTCGGCGGCGACTGCTGAAGGCCGAGCGCCGAGCGCAGCAGCGACAGCACGACGATGATCCGGGTGAAGCAGGTCACCATGATCAGCAGCCCCGGCGCCACGCTGAGCACCGTCAGCAGCACGATGCCCTGGACGATCCGCCCCGACAGGCTCGCCCCGTCCGCCATCGATCCCAGCGCACCGAGATCGAGGTCGAGCGGCGCCGCCGCCGCCGGGCCGGCGGCGAGGATCGGGGCGAGGAGGAGGAGGGTGAGGAGACGCATGCGGGGGCTTTCGGGGGAGTGGAGGTATCGGCTTCGCATGCCCCCACCCCACCCCTCCCCCGCTGTGCGGGGGAGGGAGACAGGAGCTTTGTCGACGTTCAGCGGCAGTCCCTCCCCCGCCCAGCGGAGGAGGATAGGTGGGGGCCTAACGCCACTCAGTCGATCTCCAGCTCGGTGCGCACGATCTCGGTCAGCGTAACGCCGAGGCGCTGGTCCTCGACGATCACCACCTCGCCGCGCGCGACGAGGCGATGGTTCACCAGCACTTCCACCGGCTCGTCGACCTTGCGCTCCAGCTCCAGCACGGCGCCGCGGCCGAGCTTCAACAGCTGCGCCACCAGCATGCTGGTGCGGCCCAGAACGACCTGGACATCGACCGGCACGTTGTAGATGGCGTTCATCGGGCCGTCGTAAGGCTTCTCGCCGAACTTCTCGGCGGCCTTCTCGGCCTGCTTGGGATCGTCGTCGAGCATGTCGAGGTTCAAAGGAGGCATGAGGGTTCTCGCTTCGGATCGTTCAGGTCATGTCGGGGGACAGCGCCGGCATCAGCGCGGCGACGGCACGGTCGGCGAGTACGGCGACGGCGGCCTCGAAGGCGGCGGGATCGCGGCGGACGGAGCCGGCGCCCCAGCTCGCCTCCAGCGCACCGACGGCGAGCGACGGGTCGCCCCGTATGTCGATACGGCCGCGGAATAGGGTCTGTCCGGCCAGCCTCTCTTCCAGCGGGCGGCAGAGCGACGGGTGCAGACGCAGGGTGAGGGCCGGGGACTGGCCGGCGGCGCGCAGGGCGTCGGCGGCAAGCCGCTCCACCTCCTCCCGCGCCACATGATCGAGCAGTTCCGGCACCATCCGGCGAACCAGCGCCACCAGCACGAAGGCGCCCTGGGCCTCCAGCCGTTCCATCAGGGCGGCTTGGTCGGCGTCGAGCGTCGCCATCCGTTGCCCCAATCGGTCGAGGGTGGCGGCAAGCTGCGCCTCGATCCGTCCGCAGGCGGTGCGCTCGCCTTCGGCCCGGCCCTGGGCGAGCCCCTCGGCCAGCGCGCTCGCCCTGGCCTCGGCCAGGGCGGCCCGATGCTCGCGCTCCGACAGGGTGGGAAGGTCGAGCGGATCGGCCGCCTCCACCACTTCCGGCTCCGCCGCCGGGGCGGGGACGCCGAAGCCGTGGTCGAAGTGGTAGCGCGGGTAGGCGGCCATCACGCCACCTCCTCATAGAGCCAGGAGCGCAGGATATCGATGGCCTCGTCGGGATACTGGTCGACCAGTTCGCCCAGCCGCCGGATCGAGGAGGCACGGACGCGGCCCTCCACCGTGCGCAGCTCGATCAGCTGGTCCATGGTTTCCTCGATGCCCAGTTGCGGCGCCATCGATGCGGCGGCAAGGGCGGCATCCTGACCCTCCCCGCCGTCGGCCAACGCCGCGCCACCACCCGCTGCGGCGGCCGAGGCCATGGCCGGGCCGGTCAGCTGCGGCATGGCGCCGGCTGCGGGCGCGGCCAGCGCCGGGGTTTCCGCCACCACCGGTTCCGGCGCCGGGAAGACGCGGCGGATCAGCGGACGCAGGCCGACCAGGATGACCAGGGCCGACAGCACCAGCAGGATCACCCACTGGATCAGCGTCATGACGTTGCGGCTCAGCGTCTCGGCGATCTCGTCGCCCAGCGGGCGCGGCGCCAGGTCGGGGGCCAGATCGACGAATTCCAGATTGTCCACCGTCACCCGGTCGCCGCGCGCCTCGCTGAAGCCCATGGCGGAACGGACCAGCTCGGTCAGGCGCTGAAGTTCTTCCGCGCTGCGCGGCTCGTACTGGCGGCTGCCGTCGGCGGCGGTCTTCCAGGTGCCGTTGACCAGCACGGCGACGCTGAGGCGGCGGACGTCGCCCGGCTCGATCACAGTCTCGCGGCTGATGTTGGAGATCTCGTAATTCACGGTCTCCTCCTGCCGCTTGCTGTCGTTGGAGGATTGCGGCCCCTGCGCCTGGGCGCGCACGTCGCGCTGGGGCAAATTCTGTTCGGCGGTGACCGGCGGTTCGCCGTTGCTGTCCTGGCTGCGGTCCTGCTCCTGCACCGTCTGGGTGGAGCGGACGACCTGGCTGTTGGGATCGAAGGTCTGGCTGCGCACCACCTCGCGCTTGGTCTCCACCTCGGCGGCGACCTGGACGCGGACGTTGCCGGCGCCGAGCCGGGCAGTCAGCATCTGCTCCACCGCACGGGCGACGCGGGTCTCGGCCGCCACGCGCATGCCGTCGGTGCGCGCCGACGCCAGCCCCGGCCCGTCATCCTCGGTCAGCAGAAGCTCCCCGGAGGAATCCATCACCGTCACCGCGCTGGGCTTCAGGTTCGGCACCGCGGCGGAGACGAGGTGGCGGATGGACAAAGCTTGCTTGCGGTCCATCGCAGCCCGGCCGCGCATGCGCACCACCACCGACGCGGTCGGCTTGGGCGCGCTGCGCGAGAATTCCTCGCGCTCGGGCAGGACGATGTGGACGCGCGCGGCCTCGACGCCGGCCAACGTCTCGATGGTGCGGCCAAGCTCGCCTTCCATGGCGCGCAGACGGTTGATGCGCTGCATGAAGCTGGTGATGCCGAGCGGCTTGTCGGTGTCGAACAGCTCGTAGCCGACGCCGCCCTGGGCGGGCAGGCCCTTTTCCGCCAGCGCCATGCGGACACGGGAGACCTCGGACTGCGGCACGCTGATCGTCGTGCCGTCGAAGCCGGCGCTCACCGGCACGCCCATTTCCTGCACCGCCTTGGCGATGCGGCCGGCCTCCACCGGTTCCAGGCCGCTGTAGAGCGGCGTCATGTGCGGCTGCGACAGCAGAAGCGCCATGCCGGCGACGGCCAGGACGATGCCGAGCCCGGTCCCCGCCAGCACGAGCAGCCGACCGCGCCCCAACGACCGCAACGTGTCGATCAGACTGTCCACGGTTCCCCGCACCTTTAAAGTTTCTGAAAATCGGCGGGCCTAGTCTTCGCCCTGCGCACCCCCTCACGCTAACGGGGCGACTTTTAAGCGGAGTAAAAAACGGCGCAGCCTTCCAAGACAAAGCGCCTCAAATCTTACCGAATGCCAGCTTTACTAAAATTTTCGGCAATCGCCGGCGGGATGGATCGATGATTACACGATTTGGCATGGCGGGGACGGGAACGGTCCGGGACGAAGTCCTGAACCGCCTGCGCGGATCGGGGCGCATCCTAGTGATCGCCCTGCCGCTCGCCCGTCTTGCCGTGGGCCTCGTCGCGGTGGGGGCCGTGGTGGCCGCCGGGATAACCGGATACTGGATGGCCGCCGGCCCGCAGGCGCTGGACCGGCTGTGGCCCGCGGCGACGGAATCGCTGCCGGCAGACGGCGTGGTCGACATGCCGGAGCTGGTCGTGAACCTGCGGCGCGACACGCCGTCCCGCTTCCTGAAGATCGGCCTGTCGCTGACCGCGGCCCATCGCGACCGCGAAAAGCTGGAGCGCGCGATGCCGCAGCTCACCGACAGCCTGCAGGAGTTCCTGCGCAACCTGGACCAGGACGACCTGGAGGGTTCGGCCGGACTCCACCGGCTGCGCAGCGAGATCAAGCGCCGCTTCAACCTGATCCTGTCCGATCCCGCCGGCCGGCAGGAGGTCGTCACCGACGTCCTGCTGCGCAGCCTGCTCACGCAATAGCGACCTCCAGAGGCACCGGATGACCGACACCCCCGCCCCGACCTCCCCATCCATGGCCGCTCCCCAGCCCATTCCCGATGAGGCCACGGATTGGTCCGACGCCGCGTGGGAACTGGCCGCCGCACAGCAGACCGATCCGCCCGCGCCGCCCGCTGCCCCGATGGTCGCCCCCGAGGCCGAAGCGATGGCCGGCATGCCCGGCGAGACCAAGACGCTGAGCCAGGAGGAGATCGACCGGCTGCTGAATTTCGGCGCGCCGGAAGGCGGCGGGCCGGAGATGAGCGCAATCCAGCGGCTGGTCAGCTCGACCACGGTCAACAAGGACCGGCTGCCGATGCTGGACGTGGTGTTCGACCGCATGGTGCGGATGCTGAACACCTCGCTGCGCCAGTTCGCCTCGACCAACGTGGAAGCGTCGCTGTCGAAGATCGAATGGCTGCGCTACACCGACTTCCAGGACGCCATAGAGCTGCCGGCCCTGATCGGCGTCGCCCGAGCCGAGCCGTGGGACAACCAGATGCTGGTGACCATCGACAGCGCACTGATCTATTGCATGATGGACGTGCTGCTGGGCGGACGGCGGTCGCGGCCCGGGCGGATCGACGGGCGCGCCTACACCTCCATCGAACGCAAGATGACCGAGCGGATGATGAAGGTGGTGCTCCAGGATCTGGGGCAGTCCTTCGACCCGCTGGCCCAGGTCGATTTCGTCTTCGACCGGCTGGAGGTGAACCCGCAGTTCGCCACCATCACCCGCGCCACCAACGCCATCATCCGCGTGCGCATCGCCGTGGAGGTGGAGCGGCGGACCGGCCACATCGACATCGTCATCCCCTACGCCACGCTGGAGCCGGTCCGCGGCAAGCTGGTGCAGATGTTCATGGGCGAGAAGTTCGGCCATGACACCGTGTGGGAAAGCCACCTGAAGAACGAGCTGATGCGCTCCAAGCTGGAGCTGGTCGCCGTGCTGGCGGAGACCAAGGTGCCGCTGGGCGAAGTTCTGGCCTGGCAGAAGGGCCAGTCGCTGAAGCTGCGCATCAGTCCCGAGTCCACCGTCCTGGTCTTCAGCAAGACCATCCCGCTGTTCGCAGGCCACATGGGACAGCGCAACGACAACATCGCGGTGAAGATCGACACCGATCTCGATACCAAGCAGGAGCTGATCGATGGTCTCCTTTCTCATTGACGCGGCCCTGGCGGTGATGCTGGTCACGGCGACCGCCTATCTGGTCATCGTCAACAAGCGGCTGAAGCTGCTGCGCACCGGCCAGTCCGAGATCAACGCCCTGGTGTCGACCTTCTCCAAGTCGATCGACGACACCGACGCCTCGATGAAGCGCATGGTGGCGTCGGCGACCGAGATCGCCGCCCGCCTGTCCGACGACCTCGACCGCGCCAAGGGCATGAAGGAGGATATGGCGCTGATCCTGGGATCCTGCGAGCGCACCACCGCGCGCATGGAGGAGTCGGTCCAGCATGCCCGCGCCCTGCTGCGCCGCCTGGACGAGGGCGCCATGCGCGTCGGCCGCAACCGGGCGCGCCCGGAGGGGGCCGACGCTGCCGACACTGCCGCCGCGAAATCGGACGAGACCGAAACCGGGGCCGGGGCCAGGGCCGCCGCTCCGCTGCTGTCGGCCTTGACGGCGGCGGAGGTCGACAAGGGCGAGTTCCGGGCGCTCGAATCGGCTCTGCGCGCCGTGGCCGGACAGACCGCCGAAGCTCCCGCCCCCTCTCCTGCCGGCCCGGCCCCCACCGGACCGGCCCCCACTGCCCCGGCCCCCACTGCCCCGGCCAAGGCCGCCGCCAGCGCCTTCTACGCGCGGCTGCGCACCGTGGGGTCGGAGGCCTCGGCATGATCCCGCGCATCCTCCCCATCACGCTGGTCGCCGTCCTGATGGTCCTGCCGCTGAAGCTCGGCGCCCTGGTCGACGGCTTCCCGGTGATCGCCCAGCAGTTCGACCGCGAATTCGGCGCCCATGAGCGCCCGTGGGCGACCGACCTGAAGGCCGCCGATCCCAAGGCCGCCGAAACGGCTGTCGCACCGGCACCGGTCCCCGCTCCCCTGCCGGTCTCCACGCCGGTGGCGGAAGCTCCACCGCCGGTGGCACTGGCGCCGCCCAGCTGCACCGACCCGCTTCTGCGCGCCGCCATCGACGAACAGAAGGCCGACAGTGCCGGCCGACAGAACCGCCTGCGCGAGGCCGAAGCGGTGCTCGCCGCCACCGAAGCGCGCGTCGGCACCCAGATCCAGCGGCTGAACGGCGTGAAGCGCGAGGTCGAGGCGCTGATGACCCAGCGCTCCACCCTGCAGCAGGAAGACCTGAAGCGCATGGTGGCGATTTACGAGGCGATGAAGCCGCGCGACGCCGCCCGCATCCTGACGGACATGGAAACCGACATGGTCGTCGACGTTCTGGACCGCATCGCCGAACGGCGCGCCGCCCCGATCCTGGCCGAGATGGCCGACGCCAAGGCGCGCGAGGTGACGCGGCTGATCCTGCAGCGCCGCGCCCTGCCCGGCGACCGCAAGGCGGCTCCGGTTGCGGTCGGGGCCACGATCCCCGTCACCGCCGCCACCGCCGTGCCGCGCCCCACCCTGACCAATTGAGCGCCATGACCAGCATGCCCGATGCCGTCGCGGCACCGCCCCGCCCCGCCCCCTCGCAGCGCGGCGGCTCCACCGGCGACGATGCCCGCGACGGCGACTTCTCCAGCCTGGTGGACGACGCCGCGGAGGAGGAACCCGACGAGGCCGCGACGCGCCCCGACCGTCTGCGCAGACGCTATGAGCCGAGGCCCGACATCCCCGCCGCCGCACAGGCCGCGATCACCCAGGCGGTCGTCCAGCCGGCGGTTCAACCCGGCGGCGGCACCGATGCTCCGCTGATGCCCTGGATGATCGCCGCCATCCCGCCTGCGCCGCCGCCGGCCATGTCCGCGGCACAGGCTCCGGATCCGGGCGAGGCTGCTGCGCTGCCGGGGCAGCAGGCCCTTTCCGCTGCCGGGACCGGCAACCGGACCACGGGGAACGCAGCCGCTCCGCAACAGCCGGTCGAACCATCGGCAACCGCTGCCCCCACGCCTGCGGGCACGACACAGAGCGCAAGCGCCGCCGAGGGTGCCGCTCCGGGCGCCCCTCAGGACGCCATGGGCGAGAGCGCGGCGGAACCCGCATTCCCGCAATCCACGCCTGTTCCCACAGAGGCGACCGCCTCGACCGCGGCCATGGCTGCCCCCACCGTCGCCGCCGACGCGGCCCCCGATGGGCGCGCCAGCCGCCGCGACGAGAGCAGCGATCCCCGAACCGCGGTCCGCTCCACCCGCGGAAGCGGCCGGCCGACTGCCGCCGACAAGACGGACCGGCCCGTCGGCGCCGCGGCGACTCCCCGGACGGCACAGCCCGCCGCCGACGCGACCGCCACCCCCGCCACTCCCGAACCGGCTCCCGCCTTCGGCGCACCGCCCGCCGCCAGCCCCGGCGGCGGCACCGCCGCGACCGGCTTCGAAGCCCTGCCCACGCTGCCCGCCCAGGCCGCCACACAGTATGCAGCCGCCGCCGCATCCGGCCGGGCGGCCACGGCGCACAGTCCGGCGATGGCGCAGCTCGCCGCTCCATTGGTCCGCGTGCTCGAAGCCGGGGGCGGCGAGTTCCACATCGACCTCGCCCCGGAGGAGCTCGGTCGCATCCGCGTCGTCGCCGACGTAAGCGACGGCAAGGTTTCGCTGACCGTCCAGGCCGAGCAGGCCGACACGCTGGCCCTGCTGCGGCGCGACCTGCAGCAGCTCGAACGCGCGCTCGGCGACGCCGGCCTGTCGCTCGACAATGCCAGCCTCCAGTTCTCGCTGCAGGACGATGGGCAGTCGCGCGGCTTCGCCGCTCCCGACCAGGGCCGCGCCGCCGGCTGGCGCGCCCAGGCACAGGCCGAAACCAGTCCCGAACCCGTCGCGGACAGACCGATGCGCCCGATCGACGGGTTGGTCGACGTCACCGTCTGAACAGGAAAGACCATCCCGCCATGACCACCACCCCCAGCACCGGCATCACGGCCGCCACCGCGAAAACCGCCGCGGCATCCGCCGACGAGTCCAAGAAGGCGACGGTCGATTACGAATCCTTCCTCAAGCTGCTGACCGCCCAGCTGCGCAACCAGGATCCGCTGGCGCCGATGGACGCCTCGCAATTCATGACCCAGCTGGCGCAGCTGTCCACGGTGGAGCAGTCGATGCGCTCCAACGACACGCTCGGCAAGGTGCTCGACACGCTGAAGAGCAGCGGCATGCGCATGGACATGGCCCTGCTCGGCCGCAAGGTGGAGGTGGAATCGAACCAGCTGTCGCTGACCGGCGGCAAGGCCGAGGCCGCCTACACGGTGGACGGCCAGCCGGCTGCGGTGAAACTGGACGTGCTGAACGCCGCCGGCAACGTGGTCTACAGCACGCCCGGCGCCCTGCAGACCGGCCGTCAGGTCTTCAGCTGGACCGGCAAGACACCCAGCGGCGGCACCGCCCCCGATGGCCTCTACACCCTGCGGGTGACGGCGAAGGACAAGGACGGCAAGACGCTGAACACCGCCACCGTCGTCACCGACACGGTGGCCGAGGTGCGCAGCGTCGACGGCGCCACGAAGTTCGTGCTGAAGAACGGCGCCACCGTCTCGTCGGATGCGGTGCTGTCGGCGTCGTGAGGTGAAAAAATGCCCTCTTCCAGGCGGGAGAGGGCATCCATCACAGCCGCGTGTTGTCCTGGCGCAGCAGGCGGTCGATCAGCACGGCCCGGACCGGCTGGGCGCTTTCATGGCTGGCCAGTGTGCCGTTGGCGCCGGCCAGCAGGGCGATTGAAACGCCTTGCGGATCGACCGACGGGCCATTGAAACGGCCATGGCCGACGAGGTCGAACAGGGCCTCCAGCATGGCGTTGCGCGCGTGAGGCAGGCGGCGGCGCACCAGCAGCGCGTCCTCGGCGCTGGACGCCTCCAGCGTCACCTGGGTCAGGATGAAGGCGACGGTACGTCCCCGTTCCAGCATCGGCACGACCAGCTGCCCGGCCTCCACATAGTAGGGGCCCCCGGCAACGGCGGCCCCGGCATCGGGCTGGCCGCTGGCCGCAGTGTCTTGCGGGGCCTCGAAACGGCCGGCGCCGTAGCCGCCGGCAAAGGCGAGCGCGGCGGCCACGGCGAACAGCAGGACGGCTTTCATGTTGCGGATTCCCCGGTGAAGCCGGATGTCAGAAGGGCAGGATCACGTCCAGCACCTGCTGGCCGTAGCGCGGCTGCTGCACGTCGGTGATCTGGCCGCGGCCGCCATAGGTGATGCGCGCCTCGGCGATCTTGTCGTATTCGATGGTGTTGGCGTTGCTGATGTCCTCGGGACGGATGACGCCGGCGATGCGCATCTCGCGCAGCTCGTAGTTCACCCGCACCTCCTGCCGGCCGGCGATCACGAAATTGCCGTTGGGCAGCACCTGGGTCACCACGGCGGCGACGCGCATGGCGATCCGCTCGTTGCGCTGGATGGTGCCGTTGCCGCTCGACGTGCTGGAACTGTCCAGATCGACCAGGCTCGACGGATCGACCGCATCGGGCAGGATGGCGGGCAGGCGGCTTTCCAGCCCGAAGAAGTTGGGCAGGCCGGCCTTCTCGTTGTTGATGCGGCCGCGCTGGGTGCTGTTGCGCAGCTGCGCCTGATCGGAAATGTCGATGACCACCGTCAGCAGGTCGCCCACCGCCTTGGCGCGCGGGTCGCGGAAGAAGTCGCGCGATCCGGTGCGCCACAGGGAACTGGGGATCTGCTCGGCCATTGTCGGCTGCGGCATCGGTAGCGAGATCACCCGCGCTTCCGGCTGCATCGCCGGATTGGAGATCTCCGACAGGGTGGGTGCGCTGCCGATATCGGACAGCCGCGCGCAGCCGCCGGTCGCAACCGAGAGCAGCAGGATGGGAACGAGCGCGGTGCGCATGACGGAAGCTCCCTATTATTCGTCTATCGGGGCCGCGCGGCCACTATTCACGGTCGTTGCGGAATGCGCGGGCCGTTCACCGAAACGGTTTCCGCGCCGGTGACGGTCCCGGTGACGATGGTGCTGCTGGCGATGTTCATGACGCGGACGACGTCGCCGACGCCGCCCTCCTGCAGGGCACGGCCGCGTGCCGCCAGAACCAGCGCGCCGTCCTCGTAGACCAGCGTCACCGGCCGGTTGCGCTGGACGACGATGGGCGCGCCCACCGATCCGACCTGGATCAGACGCCCGGCCGGCATCTGGCGGCGCGGCGACAGACCGATCAGTGCGTCGGCCGAGGAGATGAATCCCGACCCGGCGCGGTCCAGCGACAGGCGCACGGTGGTCAGGTCGGCCGCTTCGATGATTTCGCCCGGACGGATGCGGCGGACCGGCACCGGCATCGCCACCTCGACCTCGGCCCTCCCGTTCAACTCCACGATCTGGCCGTCGCTGAGGATGCGGGCCTGGAAGGTGCCCGTGCGGGGATCGAGGGTGACGTCGCGCACGGCGTCCAACTGGCCGTCGAACGGCCGGCCGAGGGTGACCGCCACCTGTGCGTCGGCCGGCACCGTGGGGCCGAGGGAGGCCAGAATCTCCTCCGCCAACCGGGACTCGACCGGACCGGCGGCGGCATGCAGCGGCAGCGCCAGGGTGGCCCCGAGCAGCAGAACGGTCGGCAGCAGAACGGCCAGGGGCCGGCGGAGGGATTGCAGCACCGTCTTCACCGCATGTTGGTCATGGTGGAGGCCATCTGGTCGCCGGCCTCGATCACCTTGGCGTTCATCTCGTAGGCGCGCTGGGCCGAGATCAGCTCGGTGATCTCCTGCACCACGTTGACGTTGGAGGATTCCAGGTACTTCTGACGGATGGTGCCGAATCCGGCCTGTCCCGCCAGCCCGTCCTGCGGTTCGCCCGACGCCGGGGTGGCGCGGAACAGGTTGTCGCCCAGGGCTTCCAAGCCGGAATCGTTGACGAACACCGTCATCGCCAGCTGGCCCTGGTTGACCGGCTGGTTCTGGCCGTCGACATAGGCCAGCACCTCGCCGGAGCGGTTGATCACCACCTCGCGCGTGCCCTGCGGCACGGTGATGCCGGGGGCGACGGTGAAGCCGTCGGCGGTGACGATGCTGCCCTCCGGCGACAGCTTGAAGCTGCCGGCGCGGGTGTAGACCGTATCGCCGCCGGGCTGCGTCACGTTGAAATAACCGCGCCCCTCGATCGCCAGATCCAGCTCGTTGCCGGTGGAGGTCAGGTTGCCGGTGGTGTTGATGCGGTTGACCGAGGTCGGCCGCACGCCCAGTCCCACCTCGACGCCTGTCGGCACGATGGTGCCCGAATCGGTCGACTGGCTGCCCTGCCGCCGCTCCGCCTGATACATCAGGTCCTGGAATTCGGCGCGCGAGCGCTTGAAGGCCGTGGTGTTGATGTTGGCGATGTTGTTGGAGATGACCTCGACGTTCATCTGCTGGGCCATCATGCCGGTGGACGCGATGCTGAGCACGCGCATGGACGGACTCTCCTTCGGAGATTAAGAGGATTTGCCGAGGCGGTTGATCGCGGAGCGCAGCAGGTCCTGCCCGTCGTCCACCATCTTGGTCACCGCCTGATAATCGCGGGTCAGGTCCATCATGCGGCCGATCTCGACGATGCCCTGCACGTTGGACCGCTCGACCTTGCCCTCCACCAGACGGGTGTCGGGGGCGGGGCGCGCCTCCATGCCCTCGCCCGGCTCGAACAGCAGGTCGCCGGTCTGCTTCAGCATCTGCGGATTGTCGAAGCGCGACACGGCGATGCGGGCGATCACGTTGCCGTCGGCCGACAGCAGCCCGTCCGAGCCGATGCTGATGACGCTGCTGTCCGACGGGATGACGATGGGCCGGCGGCCATCGTCCAACACGGGATAGCCGTTGGTGCCGACGAGCGTGCCGTCGGCGTCGCGGCGCAGCCGGCCGTCGCGGGTGTAGCGCACGCCGTCCGGCGCCTGGACCGACAGGAAGCCATCGCCGTCCAGCGCCACGTCATAGGGGTTGCCGGTCTCGGTGAAGGCGCCGGCGCGCAGGTCGGTGTAGGTGGACCGGTCGATGGTGAAGGCGATGCGGTCGGTCGGCTTGCGCCCGCCGGCCTCCAGCGCCGCCTCGAACAGGGTGCGCTCGCCGCGGAAGCCGGCGGTATTCATGTTGGCGACGTTGTTCGCCACGACGTCCAGCTGCCGCCGCAGCGCCATCTGGCGCGACAGTCCGATGTAAAGCTGGTTCTCCATCGCCGAACACTCCGGTTTTGAACTCCGCCTTAATCTGGACGATGCAGTTTAAAGCCGGGTTTCAACCTGGACCGTCCCAATCGGCACTTTTCCGGTCTTGGGCAGGGTTTGGCGATCATTTCGATAAAATGCGAGACGACTGTGATGAAACGGCGCCCGGATACCGCATCGGTCCTTGGTTCGACGCTGCTCCTCGCCCTGCTGGCGGTGCCCGGTCCGGCACAGGCGGCGTCGGTCCGCGCACAGCTGGGCGACCATGGCGACTATTCGCGGCTGGTGCTGTCGCTGCCCAAGGGGCTGGAGCCGGTGGCGGTGGTCGACGGCTGCGTCCTGCGCATCGGCACGCCCGATCCGGTGCGCTGGCCGCTCGCCAGCCTGCGCGACACCTTTTCCCGCCGCCTGTCGGATTTCGTGACCGCGGATGACGGGCGCAGCCTGACCGCGGCGATCCCCTGCGGCGCGCGGGTCGCCAGCATCATCGAGCGCCGGATGCTGATCGTCGATGTCGGCGGCCCGCCGGTTCCCGGTTTCAAGCCCGGTGCGCCGGAGGGCGGGCCGGTGGAGGTGCAGCCGGAGGCGGTGGTTGCCGCCGTGCAGCCCGAGCCGGTGCCGCAGCGCGGCGCTATCGGGGTCGCCCAAGTCGTTGAAGCGTTGAACCCTATCGGAGTCGCCAACGCGGCACCCGCCAATCTCCCTCTCCCGGAAGAATCCCCTCTCCCCCCCGGGGAGAGGGGGATTCAACCCGGGGCAGGAGAGGGCATATCCCCGCCCCGCCCCCTCGTCGCCAGCCTGGAAGGCGAGGTCCGCTCCAGCATCGAGGAAACGCTGCGCCAGCTCGACCGCATGCCGGACCGCACATCGAAACCCGCTCCGCAAGCTGCCGAACCGCCGAAGCCCCCCGCACCGCCGCCCATCGGAGCGATGGACCTCGCCGGCTGGGCCGGCGACGACTTCAACCGCACGCGCGAGGCGTTGCAGCGCGCGACCGGCACGGCGCAGGGCCGTGCGCGGGTCGATGCGCAGATCGCGCTGATCCGCTTCCTGCTCGCCCGCGCCATGGACGAGGAGGGACGGGCGGCGCTGGAAGCGGCGGCCAGCCTGTCGCCGGCACCCGACCAGCGCTATACCCTGCGTATCCTCGGCGATGCCTTCCGCGCGCTCGACCGCGAGGACGTGCCGGACGACAACCTGTTCGTCCAGCTGCCGGCCGGCGTCATGCCCGACCATACCGTCTGGCGCAGCGTCGCCCTCGCCCCCAGCCGCTGGTCGGTGGCGAAGGAGGGACTGCCAATCGCGCTGCGCCGCCTGCTCGACTATCCGGCCGACCTGCGCAGCCGGCTGCTGACCACGCTGGCCGCCGCGTCGGACGTGGCCGGGGACAGCGCAGCCCTGAACCTGATCGTGCTGGAGATGATCACCGTCGACTCCAAGGGCATGGCCGACGGACGGCTCGATTACTTCCGCGGCCGGCTGGCCGAGCTGAAGGCGACGCCCGACGCCGCGCTGGAACGGTACGACGCCGCCGCATCCTTGCGCCGCGGCCCCTTCGCCCGTCGGGCCGAGGTGCGCGCCATCGAACTGCGACGCAGCCTGGGCCGGCTGGACGAGGAGGGCGCCATCGCCGCCCTGGAGGCCCTGCGCTTCGCCTGGCGCGGCGACGAGATCGAAACCGACGCGCTGGCCGCCCTCGGCGGCGCCTATGCCCGCAGCGGCAGAACCGACGCGGCCCTCGACATCTTCGGCCTGCTCGGCCGCCGCTTCGGCGCCACGGCGCGCGGGCGCGACGCCCTGGCGGCCGGGCGCGACCTGCTGGCCGCCGTGCTCGACCGCCTCGACCGCTCACCGCCGGGCGGGCTCTACGCGCTGGCGCTGCAGGCCCGGCACGGCCGGCTGGTCGCCCTGGCCGACCGGCCGGACGGGGAGCTGCGCCGGCGGCTCGCCACCCTACTCCTGCGCGACGGCTACGCGCTGGAGGCAACCCGCATCCTGCATGCCCTGACCGAGACCGCGACCGGATCCCAACGGGCGGAACTGGGCGCCACCCTCGCCCGCGCCCTGATCGACAGCGGGCGGGAGGCCGAGGCGCTGGACGTGCTGACCGGCACCGGCAGTCCGACGCTGGAGCCCGCCCTGGCCGAACGCCGCGCCCTGCTGCGCGCCGATGCCCTGCTCGGCGACGGCGACACGATGCGGGCGCTCGACACGTTGCGCGGACTGACCGGGCCGGAGGCGGCGCGGCTGCGCGCCCAGGGACTGTTCGCCGCCGGCGAGTGGCCGGCCGCCCGCAAGGCCTTCGCCGAGCTGGCAGCCATCGGCGTCGAGCCGACGGCGGAGGATGTCGCCCTGCAGGGCCTGTCCGCCTATCTGGCCGGCGACGGCGAGGCGCTGCGCGGCCTCGGCGACCAGCAGCGCGGCCGGCTGGCCGGCACCCGCTGGGCCGGACTGCTCGACGCGCTGGCCCCGCCATCCGCCGACGGTCCGCTCCGCGCGGAATCGGTGGAACGCGACCTCGCCGCCGCCGCGGCGCTCGACCGGCTGTCGCGCGACTGGCGCGGCAAGCCCTGACCTTCAGGCCGCGATCCGTAAAGCCGCTTTAAACGGCGGCCTGTAGCGTCGTTGGCGCGTTGCCCCCGGTCGCGACGGCCTGTGCACATCCGGAGAAGAGAAACATGCGCTTGATGTTCGGGTTGATCGCGGTGTTCGCCAGCGTGCTGGGCGGATTCTATGCGATGGGCGGGCGGATGGCCGTGCTGTGGCAGCCGGTCGAGATCGTCATCATCATCGGTGCCGGCATCGGCGGCTTCGCCATCGCCAACAGTCCGTCGGTCCTGCGCGACACGCTGCGTGCCGTCGGCGCCATCGCCCGCGGGCGGGCCACGCCCAAAAACGACTATCTCGACATGATCGCGCTGGTCTACGGCCTGCTGCGCGTCGCCAAGTCCAAGGGCATGTCGCAGATCGAAGCCGACATCGACAAGCCGGCGGAAAGCCCGCTGTTCACCCAGTATCCCAATGTGCTGCGCTACGAGCGCTGCATGACCTTCCTGTGCGACTATCTGCGCCTGATCGCCCTGGGGCAGGACAACCCGCACGACCTGGAATCGCTGATGACGGAGGAGCTGGACACGCTCGGCCGCGAGCTGAACCAAGTGCCCAAGGCGTTGCAGAATCTTGCCGACGCCCTGCCGGCGCTGGGCATCGTCGCAGCGGTGCTGGGCGTCATCAACGCCATGGGCGCCATCAGCGAGGCGCCGGAGGTGCTGGGCCGCATGATCGGCGGCGCGCTGACCGGCACCTTCCTGGGCGTGCTGCTGTCCTACGGGATGGTCGGCCCGATCGCCAGCGCCGCCCGCCAGCGCCGCGAATCGGAACTGAACATGTATTTCTGCATCAAGGCGGCGCTCTGCGCCTATCTGCGCGGCAGCCCGCCGCAGGTCTGCGCCGAATACGCCCGCAAGGTGCTGTATACCGACATCCAGCCCAGCCTGGCCGAGGTCGAGGTCGCCACCACCCTGTCGTCGCAGGCCAAGTCCCGCGACGCCCGCCAGCCGGCGTGACCGGCCATGCCGCGCAAGACCGCTCTCCCCCCGATCATCGTCAAGCGCCATCTCGGCGGCCATGAGGAAGAGGAGCACAACGGCACCTGGAAGCTGGCCTATGCCGACTTCGTGACCGCGATGATGACCTTCTTCCTGGTGATGTGGCTGATGAACATCACCACCACCGAGCAGCGCAAGGGCATCGCCGACTATTTCAATCCGGTGGCGGTGTCGCAGAGCAATTCCGGCGCCGACGGCATGCTGGCCGGCCGCTCGGTCGACAAAACGGGTTCGCTGACCACCCCCAACGCCGCCGGCGATCAGGCCAGCCCCGTCGCCTCGCCGCCCGTGGTGGCCTCCGTCGGCGACAGCGACCGCCAGCCAGCCGGCCGCAAGGACCCGATGCCCCACCCGGCCGGCAACCCGGTGCCGCCGGTGGACCTGTTGCGCCCCGCCGCCGAACCGGCGCAAGCGGCGGCCGCCGAGCCGCAGCCTCCCAGTGTCAGCGCCACCCGCGCGGAGCTTGAGGCCCTGCTCGACCGCCAGTCCGCCGAGCTGACCGAGCGGGTGGCGCTGGAAACATTGGAGCGCGACCTGCGCCAGCGCATCGCCGCCGCGCCGGACCTCAACGCCCTGCAGGGCAGCCTGGTGATCCAGCAGGTGCCGGAGGGGCTGCGCGTCCAACTGACCGACCAGGCCCGCTTCTCGATGTTCAAGGTCGGCTCGGCCCAGATGAACGAGCAGGGTCGCCGCCTGATGCGGATGGTGGCCTCGGCGCTGGCCTCCGTGCCCAATCCCATCGGCATCACCGGCCACACCGACGGGCTCGGCTACGCCGCGGACGCCAAATACGGCAACTGGGAACTGTCGAGCGACCGCGCCAACGCCGCCCGCCGCGAACTGCTCGCCAGCGGCATCCCCGGCACCCGTATCGTCCGCGTCGAAGGCCGCGCCGACCTCGACCATTTCGGCAGCAGCGACCCGCTCGACCCCAGCAACCGGCGGATCAGCATCACCCTGCTGCGCCGGCCAGGGTGAGGTGGGGGAAATCGAAGCCAACGCTCTCAAAAGAAAAAGCCCCAAGCATTTTAACAAAAGCACCCGCTTTTTCTTTTAAAGCGCCTTTAAAACCCTTTCGCTACCGTTAACCCCATCAGTCCTTCGCGGAGAATCCCGGGACACGCCACTCCCCTACCGTTCGCCCATTCCGTTCGCCCATTCCGTTCGTCGTCACTGCGACGGCCCGTTCGACGGCCTGTTCAACGGTTGACCAGAGGATCCCAAGGATGAGCCTGTACAGCGCTATGCGTTCCGGTGTCAGCGGCATGGCGGCGCAAAGCTCGCGCCTCGCCGCCATCTCGGACAACATCAGCAACTCCCAGACGGTCGGCTACAAGCGCGCCACCGTGGATTTCTCCACCCTGGTCACCTCGCCCGGCGCCCGCAGCATCTACACGGCCAGCGGCGTGCAGTCGACCACGCACTATCAGGTGCAGCAGGACGGCACCATCCTCGGCACCGGCTCGACGACCGACATGGCGATCAGCGGCGACGGCTTCTTCGTCGTCGGCAACAAGGCGTCCGGCACGCCGGAATATTCGCTGACCCGCGCCGGCAGCTTCCTGCCCGACGAAAGCGGCTTCCTGCGCAACAACGCCGGCCAGTATCTGGAAGCCTGGAAGCTGAACCCCGACGGCACGCTGCCCAACGTCAGCACCGCCCGCTTCGACGACCTGCAGTCGGTCAACATCGGCAACCTCGTCTATGGCGGATCCAAGACGACGACGATGAACTTCTCCGGCAACCTGCCGGCCCAGGCGGCGGCGGGCGACAGCTTCACCACCAGCCCGACCTTCTACGACGCGCTCGGCAACGCGCTGGACCTGTCGCTGACCTGGACCAAGGGCGCCACGCCCAACGAATGGACGCTGACCGCCACCGGACCGGCCGGCTACACCGTTGGCGGCGCTCCGCTGACGCTGACCTTCGCCGCGACCGGTCCAAACGCCGGAATGCCGGTGGACGGCGCCGGCCTGCCGCTCGACCCGATGCCCGGCCTCACCGTCACGTCGCCGGCCACCCCGGCCTCCGACAGCTTCACCATGGCCCTCGGCAACCTCACCCAGTTGAACGGCGACTATGTGCCGACGGTGACGCGCGATGGCGCCAAGGTCGGTCAGGTCACCTCGGTCGACATCGACGACGGCGGCAAGCTGTGGGTGCTGTACGACAACGGCGCCCGCCAGGCGCTCTACCAGATTCCAGTCGCCACCGTGACCAATCCCGACGGTCTGGTCGCCCAGGACGGCAACACCTACGTCCTGGGGTCCGACACCGGCACGCTGACGCTGGGCGCCGGCAAGCAGGGCGGCGCCGGCACCGTCGTCGGCGGGGCGCTGGAGCAGTCGAACGTCGACATTGCCACCGAACTGGTGTCGCTGATCGAAACCCAGCGCGCCTATTCGTCGAACGCCACCCTGGTGCGGACCACCGACGAGCTGGTGGAAGAAACCACCCGCCTGAAGCGTTGAGCCCAGTCCCGACGGAGCCCCGGCCATGAGCGTCCAACTCGCCCTCACCGCCGCCCTGTCCGGCCTGCGCACGACGCAGCAGCAGGCGGCGATGACCTCCCACAATCTCGCCAACGCCACCACGGCCGGCTATGTGCGCCGCGACCTCGCCCTGTCGTCGGTCAACACCGCCGGCCGCGGCTCCGGGGTGCAGGTGGAGGCCGTCGCCCGCAAGGTGGACGAGCTGCTGATCCGCGATGCCCGGTTCGAGACCAGCCGCTACACCGGGCAGGAGGCGCGGGCATCGGCGCTCGCCGACTACGCCCTGGTTCTGGGACAGCCGCAGGACGAGAAATCGGTCTCCACCCAGCTGTCGAAGCTGCAGCAGGCCTTTTCCCGCCTGCACGGCATGCCGCAGGACGAAGCCGCCCAGAACGCCGTGGTGTCGCAGGCGGTCACGCTGACCGATTCGCTGAAGCGGGCGGCGGAGGCGGCGCAGACCGTCCAGTCCGACACCCGCGACCGCCTGCAGGTTTCCGTCGACACGGTGAACGGCTCGCTGCATCGGATCAGCGACCTGAACGGCCGGATCGCCGATCTGGACGCGCGCGGCGGCGACGCCGGCGACCTGCGCGACGAGCGCGACCGCCTGCTCGATCAGGTGTCGCAGGAGATCGGCATCCGCACCTACAGCCGCGAGGACGGCCAGGTGGTGGTGATGACCCGCAACGGCCAGACCCTGCTCGACCACCCGCTGGCGCCCGGCGAACAGCCGCTGACGCTGCTGGGCGACGAGGTGATGGCCAACGGCGTCGCCCTGTCCGCCAAACCGGACAGCGAGATCCAGAGCGGCCGGATCATGGGCTATGTCCAGACGATCAAGCAGGACATGCCCCGCGCGCTGGCCCAGCTCGACGAGCTGGCCGCCGGCCTCGTCCAGGCCTTCCAAGGGGCCGAGGCCGACCCGACCCAGCCGGGACTGTTCACCGACGCCGGTGCGGCCTACGGCGCCACCGCCGGGCTGGCTTCGCGCATTGCCGTCAACGACGCCGTGCGGACGGAAAGCTGGCGGGTGCGCAGCGGCGTCCAGGCGGCGGCCCCGCTTCAGCCCGGCGACCAGACGCAGATCGACAGGTTCCTGACCGTCTTCACCACCGCGCGCAGCTTCGCCGCCACCGACATGCCGGCCACCGCGACGCTCGGCAGCTACGCCACCGCCATGGTGTCGGCCCAGCAGGGCTACCGCACCGGGGCGGAATCGGAGATGAACGCGCGCAAGATCAGCGCCGACACACTGGAAACCGCCCGGATCAACCGCGACGGCGTCAACATCGACGACGAGATGCAGAAGCTGCTGCTGATCGAGCAGAGCTACGGCGCCAGCGCCCAGGTGGTGCAGGTCGCCGGCCGCATGATCGACATCCTGCTGCAGATCAAGGGGTAAGTCCGATGCTGTACAATGCCCTGTCCACGCTGGGGATGAGCCGGAAGCTGCAAAGCACCATGACCCGGCAGCAGATGGAACTGGTCCGCGCCAACGAGGAGGTGGCGACCGGCCTCCATGCCGACGTCGCCGCCACCATCGGCGCCAGCACCGGCCGCGACATCGCGCTGCGCAACCTGTTCGACCGCACCGACGAGTATGTGAAGACCACCGACCTGCTCGACGGCCGGATGAAGATGATGGACAGCGCGATGACCAGCATCATCGCGTCGGGCACCGACCTGCTGGCCGCCGCCGCCACCGGGCTGGGGCAGCAGTCGCCGACCGGCAGCTCGCTGCAGGTGCGGGCGCGCGGCGTGCTGGATCAGGTGGTCGGGCTGCTGAACGCCTCGTCGGGCAACGCCTATCTCTTCGCCGGGACGGCACTCGACCAGCCGCCGATGCGCAATGTCGATGGCGACAAGTCGGGCCTGCGCTCGCCGATGCAGATCGTCCGCGACGCCATCCAGTCCGCCACCGGCGGCGCCGAGATGCCGAAGACGGCGGCGGAGACCGCCGCGGTCATTGCCCGGCTGGACGATCTGTTCGCCGTGCGCGACCCGGCCACGCCGGCCCCCGCCCCGCTGACCGACACCTTCGAGGGCGGGCTCTACACCGGCACCACCTCGGTCCGGCCCGGCGGCGCCGCGTCCCCGCGCGTCGCCGGCCGTCCGGCCGATTCCAGCACCATCGCCTATGGCGTGCAGGCCAACGACCCGATGATGCGGGAACTGTTGGAGGGCATCTACATGCTGGCGGCGGTCGATACCTCAAAAATGGATGTCGACGCCTACCCCGACTATATCAGGACGGCGGTCGACAAGCTGTCCGGCGGCCTCGGCAAGTTGCGGGAGGCGACGGCGCAGCTCGGCGTCCAGCGCGCCCAGGTCGCCACCCTGGCCGAACAGCACAAGACGCAGAAGTCGATCCTCAGCCTGCAGATCGACAATCTGGAAGGCGTCGATCCCTATGAGGCGAGCACGCGGATCAGCCAGCTGGAGGCGCAGATCGACGCCACCTCCAACGCCACCGCGCGCATCGCCAAGCTCCGCCTGACCAACTACCTCTAGGTCCCAAAGCCATGAGCCCCGGCATCCAGGCCCCCGTTCCGCGCCGGCTCCGGCCCGCCTTCCGCCATGCAGTCACGTTGGCCGGCGGGCTGCTGCTGGCGCTCGGTATGCTGTCGGCCCTGCCCGCCACGGCGGCAGCCCAGACGCGGGTGAAGGATCTGGTCACCTTCGACGGGGTCCGCCGCAACCAGCTGGTCGGCTATGGGTTGGTGGTCGGGCTGAACGGCACCGGCGATCGGCTGATCAACACCCCCTTCACCGAGCAGAGCCTGAAGGGGATGATGGAGCGGCTGGGCATCAACACCCGCGGCGAGACGCTGCGCACCCGCAACGCCGCTGCGGTGATGGTGACGGCCAGCCTGCCGCCCTTCCCGCGCCAGGGCACCACCGTGGATGTCACGGTTTCCGCGCTCGGCGACGCCACCAGCCTGCTGGGCGGCACGCTGGTGGTGACGCCGCTGCTGGGTGCCGATGGCGAGGCCTATGCCGTCGCCCAGGGTCCGCTGTCAGTCGGCGGCTTCAGCGCCGGCGGCGCGGCGGCGACGGTGACCAAGGGCGTACCCACAACCGCCCGCATCGCCAACGGCGCCACGGTGGAGCGCGAGCTGAAATTCGCGCTGAACGATGTCGGCGCGGTGCGCATGGCCCTGCGCAATCCCGACTTCACCACGGCGATCCGCATCGCCGATGCGGTGAACGGCCGGCTCGGCGCCGGCAACGCCCGGGTGGTCGACCTGACCACGGTCGATGTCCGGATCACCGGCGCGTATGTCGGCAACGTTCCCCGCCTGATCGGCGAGATCGAACAGCTGCCGGTCCGCCCCGACGCCATCGCCCGCGTGGTGGTGGACGAGCGCAGCGGCACCATCGTCATCGGCGACGATGTGCGGGTCAGCCGCGTCGCCATCACCCAGGGCAACCTGACCGTCCGCGTGGTGGAGACGCCGCAGGTGTCGCAGCCTCAGCCCTTCAGCAACGGCTCCACCGTTGTGGTGCCGCGCACCGACGTGCAGGTGCAGGAGGGCAACGGCCGCCAGTTCGTCACCGTCGGCGGCAATGTCAGCCTGCAGCAGCTGGTCAACGGCCTGAACGCTCTCGGCGTCGGGCCGCGCGACATGGTGGCCATCCTCCAGGCGATCAAGGCTGCCGGCGCCCTGCACGCCGATCTGGAAATCATCTGACCGCGAGAAACGACGATGGACATCGCCGCAGCCAACCTTCGCACTCCGCCCGCGGCTCCACCCGCAACGTCGGCCCCGGCCATCCCCAACGCAGCAGCCGCCGAAAAGGTCGCCAAGGAGTTCGAGGCGATGCTGGTCGGCCAGCTGATGGAAAGCATGTTCGCGGGCATGCGCGAAAGCCCGCTGTTCGGCGGCGGCGGCCCGGCGGAAAAGCCGTGGCGCAGCATGATGTTGCAGGAGTACGGCAAGGCCATCGCCGAGTCCGGCACGCTCGGAATCGGCAGGATGACGCATGACGAGATCGCCCGCCTTTATGCATCCCAAGCGGAGCAGCCGTCATGAGCGTCACCCTCAAGGATCTGATCCACGAATTTGCCCCCGACCGCTGCGCCGAACAGGCGCCGGTTGAGGGACCGGCCGCTCCCGATCCCGGCTATGACGGTGCCACCGCCCTGCTGGTGCGCGACTTCCTCGACGCTGTGGAGGCTCTATCCGCCGTCCTGGAGGAGGAGTCCGCCTGCATCGCCGCCGGCATGCTCGACCGGCTGGAGGCCTTTGCCCACCGCAAGGCGGCGATGGCCGAACAGCTGGAGGGTGCTGTCCTGCGGGCCCGCGACGAGGGCATCCGGCTGCCCGACGACCTGCGCGCAATGACCCTGGAGCGGATCGACCGGCTGGAACGGGCGGTGTCCACCAACGCTTCCGGCCTGGTCGCCTTGCGCAAGGCGGTGCTGACCATCAACCGCAATCTGCTGGTCGCGCTGGAAAAGGCGGCCAGCGACGGCACCTATGCCCGCGACGGGCAGGCGCGCCGGCCGGTGGAACTGTCGGCGTCCGGCCTGAACGCGACCTTGTAACGTTAACCGCGGCTCTTCACACTCGCCAATTCGCCGGCCTGCTCCAGCTTGATGATGCAGGCGACCAGCGCACGCTGAAAACCACGGGCATCCGACGGCAGCGCCACCCCGGCGCCCGTCGGCCAGAACTCGACGAAGGCGAGGCTGCCCTCCCCTTCCGCGTTCTGGCCCTCTCCCGTCTGCCCCGGCCACTCGAAGGCGATCCCGATGCCGATCTCCTTCGTCGTTCGCCGATGGTCGGTGACGAGGATCTGAGCCTCCCAATGCATGCCGCCGGTGCCCCTATCGGCCCGCTGGTGGCTCCAACTCCGCAGATAGTCGCGGAATCCTTCCGACTGGCGGTCGAGCCGCACATAGCTGGAGCGGTCGGTGACGGCCGATGCCAACCGGGTGGTATAGCGCGCCTGGGCAAGCGCCCGCGTCACGTCGGCACACAGTTCCTCGATCAACGTCAGGCTACGCCGCACCGTATCGCTGAGTGCGGCCGCAAGCGTTGGGCCGGTCAGGGCCGCGGCGGCGTGGTCCTTGCGGTAGATATCGAAAAGATCGTCCGGATCGCCCATCGCCGTCCCCACGCCACCGCCGTCCGGCGGACCACTGCGACCAATCCACCAAAAACAAATTAATAGCCGGTGAAGCGATTGAAAAATGCGTGGCGGCGTATGCCCGGCCCGCAGACACCGAAACGCCCCGGCTCATATGAACCGGGGCGTTTCTGATGGGGTGTGCGAAGATGCCAGCGTTTATGCTTCGTTTTAAGCGTCTCTTGAGCCTGAGTGACCTGGCGGCGACCTACTCTCCCACGTCTTAAGACGCAGTACCATTGGCGCGGAGGCTTTTCACGGCCGAGTTCGGGATGGGATCGGGTGTTTGACACCTCGCCATG
>JBKHVJ010000180.1:0-3787 GCA_046570145.1 Alphaproteobacteria bacterium | reverse complement strand
CCCGTTCCAGCATGTCCATCTTGTCGCGGATGCCGGGGACGGCCTTGAAGAACTCCTTGCCCTCCTCGACCGTCATGTCCAGCACGTCGGCGATGGTCTTGTCGCGGTAGGTGACCTCCAGCGTCTCGCGGTTGTAGCGCTTGCCGTGGCAGACGTCGCAGGTGACGTAGACGTCGGGCAGGAAATGCATCTCGATCTTGATGACGCCGTCGCCCTGGCAGGCCTCGCAGCGCCCGCCCTTGACGTTGAATGAGAATCGCCCGGGTCCGTAGCCGCGCGCCTTCGATTCCGGTAGGCCGGCGAACCAGTCGCGGATCGGGGTGAAGGCGCCGGTGTAGGTGGCGGGGTTGGAGCGCGGGGTACGGCCGATCGGCGACTGGTCGATATCGATGACCTTGTCCAGATGCTCCAGCCCCAGCACCGCATCATGGTCGGCCGGATGCTCGCGCGCGCCCATCAGCTTCCGCGCCACCGCCTTGTAGAGCGTCTCGATGATGAGCGTCGACTTGCCGCCGCCCGACACGCCGGTCACGCAGGTGAAGGTGCCGAGCGGAATCTTGGTCGAGACGTTCTGCAGGTTGTTGGCGCGCGCACCCCGCACCTCCAGGAACTGGCCGGGATGGCCGGGCCGGCGGGTGTCGGGGACCGGGACGAAGCGGGTGCCGTTCAGGTATTGGGCGGTGATGCTGTCGGGGTTCTTCTGAACCTCCTCCGGCCGGCCCTGGGCGATGACGGTGCCGCCATGCTGGCCGGCGCCGGGACCCATGTCGACCAGATAGTCGGCGCTGCGGATGGCGTCCTCGTCATGCTCGACGACGATGACGGTGTTGCCGATGTCGCGCAGGCGCTTCAACGTCTCCAGCAGCCGGTCGTTGTCGCGCTGGTGCAGGCCGATGGACGGCTCGTCCAGCACATACAGCACACCGGTCAGGCCGGAGCCGATCTGCGAGGCCAGCCGGATCCGCTGGCTCTCGCCGCCGGACAGCGTGCCGGACCCGCGGCTGAGCGTCAGATATTCGAGGCCGACGGCGTTGAGGAAGCCCAGCCGCTCGTTGATCTCCTTCAGGATGCGGTAGGCGATCTCGCGGTCCTTCGGGCGCAGATGCTCGTTCAGCTCGCTGAACCAGGCGCCGGCGCCGGCGATGGACAGCTCCGCCGCTTCCGAGATGTTGCGGCCGCGGATCTTGACCGCCAGCGCTTCCGGCTTCAGGCGGGCGCCCTTGCAGACCTCGCAGGGCTGGGAGGATTGGTACTTGGACAGTTCGTCGCGGGTCCAGGCGCTGTCGGTCTCGCGGTAGCGCCGCTCCAGGTTGTTGACGATGCCCTCGAACGGCTTGTTGGTCTGGTAACTGCGCAGGCCGTCGTCGTAGGTCATGGTGATGGCCGACCCGCCCGAGCCGAACAGGATGGTCTGCCGCACCTTCTCCGGCAGATCCTGCCAGGGCGTTGTCATCGATGCGCCGAAATGCTGGCAGATGCTCTCCAGCGTCTGGTCGTAATATTTGGAGGTCGAACCGGCCCACGGCGCGACGGCTCCCTTCGACAGCGACAGCCGCTCGTCCGGCACCACCAGCATCGGGTCGAAGTAGATCTTGCTGCCCAGCCCGTCGCAGGCCGGGCAGGCGCCGAACGGGTTGTTGAAGGAGAACAGCCGCGGTTCGATCTCGGGGATGGTGAAGCCGCTGACCGGGCAGGCGAATTTCTGCGAGAAGACGGTCTGCTCGTTGGTCTCGGCATTCTCGACCCAGACGATGCCTTCGGCCAGCCCCAGCGCGGTTTCGAGCGAATCGGCCAGACGGTTGCCCAGCCCCTCGCGCACCACGATGCGGTCGACCACCACCTCGATGTCGTGCTTCAGCTTCTTGTTGAGCGCCGGCACCTCGTCGATCTCGTACATGGTGCCGTCGACCCGCACGCGCTGGAAGCCGCGCTTGCGCAGGTCCTGGATTTCCTTCTTGTACTCACCCTTGCGGCCGCGGACGAAGGGCGCCAGGAGAAGCAGGCGCGTGCCCTCCGGCATCGCCATGATGCGGTCGACCATCTGGCTGACCGTCTGGCTTTCGATCGGCAGGCCGGTGGCCGGGGAATAGGGGATGCCGACGCGCGCCCACAACAGACGCATGTAGTCGTAGATCTCCGTCACCGTGCCGACGGTGGAGCGCGGGTTCTTCGACGTCGTCTTCTGTTCGATGGAGATGGCCGGCGACAACCCCTCGATCGAATCGACGTCCGGCTTCTGCATCAGCTCCAGGAACTGGCGCGCGTAGGCCGACAGGCTTTCCACATAGCGCCGCTGCCCCTCGGCATAGATCGTGTCGAAGGCGAGCGACGACTTGCCCGATCCCGACAGGCCGGTGATGACGATCAGCTCGTCGCGCGGCAGATCCACATCGACGTTCTTCAGGTTATGTTCCCGCGCGCCGCGGACGCTGATGTATTTGTTCATGGAGTGTTCTTTTACCCGAAGCCCATCCGGATGGAAAGTGGCAAGCAGCAGCGCCGCATGACGAAAAACGGACCGCCTCGCGGCGGCCCATGCGCTGACCGATGCGGAATCGCTGCCCGCCGGCCGGCTGACGATATATGCGCCGGGGGCGCTATTGCCACCGGCGCCCGGCGCGGGTCGGTCATGACCAGAAGGGCGGGACGGCGCGGAAGCGCTTCCACAACTCGGGCAGCGCCTTGCGCCGCTTGTCCGACTGGCGCTCGATCCAGGCTGCGACGACGGCGGCGGTCTTCGGGTCCGCACCTTTCAGTTCGCCCAGCATGCGGGCGCCGGTGACGGCGTCCTGTTCGGCGTCCAGCGCCGCCTGCAGCGGTTCCAGCGCCGCGAAGAAGGGCAGGGCGGCAGCCTCCGGATAAAGACCGCGGAAGAAATCGGCGGTATAGCGCAGGCTGCGCAGCCGGCGGCGCAGCTTGTCGCGGCCCTTGGCGTCCTCCGGCGGCTTGCTCGTCTTGCCGAGCTTCGCCATGCGGGCGGACAGCCAACCGCCGGCCAGCGTGGCGACCGGCGCCGACAGCATGGCACGGCGGTCGCCCTCGGCCTCCGACATCCAGCGGCCATGCTCCAGCCACGCCCCCAGCGCCAGGACCATGGTGGTGCAGCCGGGCGCCAGGATGGCCGCCATGGCTTCCCGCGCCGGACCGGCCCCGGCGGAGCGGGCGAGGGCGGCCAGCCGGTCCAGAGCCGCGCGGTCGATGGCCGGCAGCGCGGTGGAGTCGGTGAGCAGCGGGTCGATGACGCCGGACATCAGCACGTCCCAGCCCCGCGCCGGACCAAGCCGCTTCGCCAGTGCCCGGCTTTCCTCCACCAGCCGGTCGGCATCGGGGGAGGCGATCAGAGGCGCGAAGAGGCGGTGGGCGATGCGCAGCCGGCGCAGCGCGATGCGCATCCGGTGCAGCCCTTCCACATCGCTTCCGCCGAGCGCGCAGGCCTCGTTGGCGAGAAACTGGCGCAGGGCCTGGCGCAGGATGTGGCGATAGGCCTCGGCGACCGTGGTCAGTGGCGACAGGCCCAGCGGCTCGGCCTCCACCGGTCCGGGCGCCTTGCCCGTGACCAGCCGAAGTCCGGCCTCCGCCTTGCTCTCATTGCCGATCCGCATGGGGATGGCGGCCTGCAGGGTCAGCGCCAGATCGAACAGGCTGGCGACCTTTCCGGCCTTCAGTTCGAGTTCCACCTCGCTGATCGGCAGCGAGTTGCCGCCGGCATAGACCCGCCCATCGTCGACCGCCATCTCCACCGCGGTCAGCGGATCGGGACGGAGCAACAGGGTGGTGCGGTGGAAAT
>JBKHVJ010000179.1:0-3425 GCA_046570145.1 Alphaproteobacteria bacterium | reverse complement strand
ATCGCTCCGTCACCGGAACCGCGCGCCGCCAAGGCCAGTCCGCCTGGACCGCAATCCAGGCGCTCGTCGGTGGAACCTTCGCCGTCGCTTAACGGCTCAGCTGCCGCCAGCCGGGTGAGCAATCACGATGCGCGACCTTCTGGCTTTGGAAATCCAGAACGGGCTGAAGCCGATCAACGGCGTCTCGTTCGTAACCGCTGAAGAAGAAGCAACCTACGGATTTGAAGGTGTTCTGAACCTCATCCCCCGGGCATTTCGCGAGCAGCGGCGGAGGCAGGCGGTGCTCGTCGACGTCGGTGGTGGAAACACCAAGGGAGCGTACCTGGATTTGGCGTCGGGAACTCCGAAGGTCAGCACGTTCAGCGTGCCGTGGGGGACCAACTCCGCCACCGAAGACATTCAGAAAAGCCGCGGCGACAAGGATTTCGCAACCACCGCCACAATGTGGAGACAGGAGCAGTTCGTTTCCCGGCTGCGCACGGTGCTCCAGAACCGGCAAGGCGTTACCAATCGCAAACGTTACTACCTGATCGGCGGCACGCCCTGGGCTCTGTCGACACTCACCCGGCCGGAAAGCAAGCTGAGATTCCCGCGGATCCGCAAAGCGGACGTCGAGCGTCTTTACAATGATGCATCCGCCGCTGACGGCAGCGCCCGCCTGTGCACCGGCAACCGCCACCGCAAACCTGGCAGCGATGTCGAGCGGGTGTGCGACATCTTTTCGATGAACAACCTGATCGCAGGCACCCAGATCCTGGCCGGTCTGTTCCAGGAAATGGACATGGGGGCGAACGGCAAGCACGTGTTCTTCATGCGCGATTCTCAATTCGCCTGGCCCTTGGGCTATCTTGGCGACCGGTTGGACGCCCGGCGACAATGACGCTGTTCGGTCCGCGACCGCTTGGGCTCCCGGCGGCGCGGACCACCCTTCATATGGCGATGGTCACGCTCGCCTTGTGCACCACCTGACCGTTGCGCATCACGCCGGGGCGCAGGATGTCGACCACCCGGCCCACCAGCCCGCGGTCGACGCGTTGGAAGTGGATGCAATGGTGACGGTTCATGTCAAAGACATCGCCGGACCTCGCCAGCACGAGCCGGAGCTGATCGCCGAATGCCTGGGCGAACATGGCGTCCAGCCGCCCCAGCCGGTCCGGGTCCAGCGGTCCAGACAGCCCTTCGGAAAAGCAAATCACCAGGGCATCCACAAACCCATCGACGTCCGTGCATGCCCGACCTCCTGCAAAGCGTGGCCTTCCTCCGCCTGAACCGGCGAACGATTCCAGCTCCGCTATCAAGGGCTCCAGAATTTCGGCAGCCGGCAGTGTCCCACCGGCCCCCGCGTGCGACGGGCCTTTCAGGAGACGAGGCGCGGGTCTTCCCAGCGAAGGGCGACCTGATCCGGACATCATGACGGCCGTGCCTTCTCCAGGCCTTTCCGGCAGGTGGGACCGGGAAGTATCTGCGGCTCCGCGGACAGCGGTGTGCCACCTTTCGATATAGGTCTGCAAGCTTCCCGCACGGCGGGCCAGGCTGTAAAGGAGTGCGGCCGCAATCAGCGCAAGTGCCGTCTGCCACGTGGGCTCGGCGACCGTCCCGGCAGCGCATGACTGCAAAGGCCGGCCAATGGTGTTCTGGATGTTCTCGAGGATCCGGAACTGATGCCGACTACGGAACGGTCCGTCCGCGGTACTCATTCGCTCGGCGACGGAACACCGCGCAGCCTCAAGCATATCGCCGGTCGTTGTCGCGGTGCGTGCGGCATTCCTCCCTGTGTCCACAAATTCCGCGAGGCGGCGCACCGCAGCCGGCGAAGAGATTTGTGACAGCAGGCCGTCAACGGCAAAGAGTTCCGTGTGAACGAAGGATCTCTCCTGCTTCGCTTCGACCATGCCACAGAGATACAGAAAAATGGCTTCCTCGCTGCTCCGATCCGGCTGCCCTGGCGCTCGCGTGGCGGTGCTCCAGGAGCGCAGCAGAGGCGTCGCCCAATCGGGGAAGCGCCTTTGCCCGCCGGATGTCTGGTCGGCGGATACCTGGTTGGACAATGGGTTGACCGTAACGCTGTCCAGCCGGCCATTGACCCATTGCCATTCGACAAGCAGATCGTGGCGCATCGGTTCGGGCATGCCGCGGCGGATTTCCGAGCGCATGATCCACGCCGAATAGGTGCCGTCGAACGCATCGCCCCGGCATTCGACAGGCCAGATCGCCGAAGGGCGTGCCGTGTAATGCAGCCCGACGATGTAAGTGGTCTTGCCGTCGGTCGTTGCGCTCGTCATGTCCGGCGTCCAGCCGACCAGCAGAGCGGTGACGAAGGCGCCGATACACACCGCGGCCCGGCCCAGACGTCCGATCAGAGGGAATTTGATTGCCATCGCGCGTCGGCCGGCCGGTTCAGACACCGACCTCAACCTCGGCACGCCGCACGACCCGCCCATTCACCCGCAGCCCGGGCCTCAGCAGGACGATGACCTGGCCGGGGAGACCCCGTTCGATCCGGGTTTCGGTAACCCTTTCCACTTCCTCCGGGTTCGGCCGGGCACCCGGCCCGGCGATCATCAGTCGGATGGATTGTCCCGACAGTTCCGCCAACCGCGCATCGATCCTGGCGAGGACCTCGGGCGCGGTGCGCAGCGGAAGCGCCTCCGCCACGAGGCGGCGGGCGAACTCCTCCCAGGACGGCGCCGTCTCCAGACGGAAGCGCGCCTCCTCGCTCAACTCCACCTCGGCCGTCAGGGCCGGCAGGATCTCCATCGCCGGTGCGGGCGCCGGTTCCGGTTGGGACGGCTCGGCCGGGCGCCGCTCGGCGGCGGCCAACCGTTCCTCAAGCGCGGCTTGCCTCAGGGAGGCTGTTCGCCATGTTTCCTGCAGCGCCCGCTCGCGCGTTTCCAGGTTCATCTCCAACGCCCCGACGCGCTTGGTCAGTTGTTCGACGACCGCGTTCTCCCGCTCGGCGGCATGCTGGATGTGCCGCTCAAAAGCATCGATTCTGGTGCGCAATGAACCGACCGCGCTCGAAAATTCGGCTCGCACCTTTTGCAGGGGCTCCTCCCACGCAACAAGAGATTGTTTCTGCGTCCCGGCCGGCGGCCGACGCCTGCGGCGGCGCACCAGGAAAGCGACGATTCCCGCACAGGAGACGAACAGGATCACCGTGCCCATCGCCCCGGCATCGGGCATCCACGATGCGCTCAACCGGACTTCGGGCGGGGCCTGCGGCCGGACGTTTTCGGTCACGGAGTTCCGCACCGTGGTGTCTTGCCGCTCGACGGACGGCCCCCGGCCCGGCCCGGCTGTAGCGGCCCTTTTCCGCACGTCCTCGACGAATCGTCCATAGAGATACTGCTGCCGGGTCCAGACTTTGTCTCCCAGGTAATCCGCGAAGATGAAGGCGGCTGGACTTGCCGATGCGGCCTTGTCCA
>JBKHVJ010000178.1:0-43303 GCA_046570145.1 Alphaproteobacteria bacterium | reverse complement strand
TCCACTGCGTCCAATGCAGGTCGGGGAAGGTCATCACCAGCGACGCCGCACTGCGGGTGACCTGCTGGTAGACCTGCAGTCGGTCGGCCAACTGGCCGTGAATCTCCTCGACCCGCGTTGCGAAGCGGTGCTCCTCCTCGCGGGTCAGCAGGCGGTCGGATTGGAGCATCGCCAGCACGGACAGGCCGCAGCCGGCAATCAAAGCCAGTACGGGTATGGAAGCCGGCAATGGAAGATTGCGCAGGAAGCGACGGAAGGAGGGATCCGGAGGAAGGGCCGGCGGGCGGTCCGCAAGTCGGTCGACTGCGGGATCGGCTGCCGGTTCCGCCATCAGAACTCCTCTAGGATCTTGGGGCTGGTCAGCAGCAGCGTTTCGATCATGCCCAGGATCTGCTCGATCTTGGTGCGGGTCGCGTCGAGTTCGTCGGCGGTCTTGTCGTCGATGCCCGCTTCCATCAGCATCGTGTCGAAGGTGTGCAGGGTCTCGTTGAAGGCCTTCTGCTCCGCCACCAGCACGTCGAAGGCGCCCAGCGAGGAGGTCAGCGCCAGCGGCGGATCGCTGACGAAGGAATGGCTGATGTCGGTGAAGATGGCGATGGCGCTCAGCTTCTGCCGGAGAACCCATTGGGGGAAATTCGGCGGCAGCTCCTTCCCGGCAGCCTCCAGCCTTTCCTGAATTGAAAAGACCAGCCCCTGGATGTCCAGATAGGCCGCGCGGATCTCGCGGAAGCGCGGAAAGGTCTTCGGCTTTCCGGCGGCGCGCAGCCGGCCCAGGGCGGCGATGTCTTCCGTCAGTTTCCGGGACATCCGAAGCACGACGTCCGTCACCTTCGACATCACACCCCTCCGCTCAACGGCCCGCCCTCGCGCATTCTTGCCGGGCCGCCTCGGCCCGCCCCGCCTATGTCGCCCAGCCTACACCAGAACCTGCCCCGATCGTTAGTGTTACCGGCTGGTCGGAAGCCGCCTTCAGAACCCGACCGCGGCGGCCGGCGTCGGGCCGTTCTCCAGCCCGGCCTTGTCGAGCGTGTCGAGCAGGGCGATGACGTCCTTGGACGCGCGCTCCACCTCCGCCACCTCGGCCAGTGCCCGGTCGATGTCGCCGGCCAGGAAGGCACGGGCGGCCGCCTTGCCGTGGTCGTGGACCATCCCGTGCGGAGCCTCCAGCCGGACGAAGGCGGAATGGGCACGGTAGGCCATCGACGACGGGCCGTAATACCACTTGCCCAGGCGGCAGGCCTCGTGACTCGCCAATTCGTCGGGACGCAGGGTCTCCAGCCCGACCAGCATGTCGGCCAGGCGCTTCTTCCAGATGACGTGGTCGACCTTGGCGATCTTCACGATCTTGCCGGGGATGTCCTGTTCCATCAGCTGGGTCAGCTGGTTGCCCAGCAGGGTCTCCACGCCGCGCGTCGCCTGGACGCTGCGCAGGATGGCGGCGCTGTTGGCCGCGCTGCTTTCGGCGATGCGGGCGGTGCCGGCGGCCACCTGGTTGGCCGCGGCGGACTGCTGGGTCAGGATGCTGGCGATGTCGGACATGCGCTGTTCGGTGCGGCCGATATGGTCGCCGATGTCGGCCATGCGCTCGCTGACCTCGCGGATCGCCTGCTGGCCGGCGGCGACGGCGCGGGTGCCGTCCTCCATCGATGCGACGATGGCGCCCATTTCCGCCTTCAGCGCGTCGATGCGCAGGCGGATGTCCTCGGTCGCGCGGGCGGTCTGGTTGGACAGGTTCTTCACCTCGCTCGCCACGACGGCGAAGCCCTTGCCGGCCTCCCCCGCCCGCGCCGCCTCGATGGTGGCGTTCAGCGCCAGAAGGTTGGTCTGCTTGGCGATCGCCTCGATGGTGGAGACGATCTCCGCGATGCGTTCGGAGGCGACCGACAGTTCGCCGACCCGCGTCGCCGCACCTTCCACCGCGGTGGCGATCCGCTCCATGCGTGCGACCGCCTGCTGCACGGTGTGGCTGCCGTCGGCGGTCACCGACTGCGCTTGCCCGGCCAGCGCCGCGACGTCGCGGCTGCGCGCCCAGATCTCCTGGATGCCGGTCACCGTCTCCTCGGTCGCGGCGGCGATGCCCTGGGATTCCTGATCGACCGCGCGCAGTTGCCCGACCATCTCGGCATTGGCGACCGCCGCGTCGTTGATGGCCATCGCCACGTCGATGGTGCGGTCCATCAGCGCCGCGGCAAAGCCACCCGGCGACTGCCCGCCTCCGGCGCCACCGGCGTTACCGGCCGCCGACAGCCCGTAACCTGCCAGGGTCCGGTCCATGTCGAAGGCCACGGCGCGGGCAACCGCCGCCACCGCCCGCCGCGCCGTGGCCGGGCGCCAGCGCAACGCCCCCTGCACCAGGGCCAGCAGGTCGCTCAACACCACGCCATAGGCGCCGATGTACCAGGACGGCTCCAGCCCGACGCGCCGATGCGCCTCCCCGGCCGCCCGGCAACGGGCCTCGTGCGCAGGCGAACCGGCCTCCTGCAACATCAGGCGCCAATGGTCGGCCTGCTGCCGCTTCAGCCGGGGCAGGTCGCCGTGGGCGTCCAGCAGCTTGCGGGTCTCCGGCCAGTGCGACAGATGGGCGTAGAAGCGCTCGGACAGGTCCGGCAGGCTGCGGTCGACCAGCCGGCCCATGCTGGCAAGCAGACCGCGTTCCTCCGCCTCCAGCCCGAAGAATCCCGCGTCCGCCCCAGGAGCCCGCACATCAGCCGCCATGTCGCCCATCCACGCCATTGATGCGGCACATGCACGATCAGCGCAAAGCCGCGATGTAATCGGCGACATTTATATTGCAATTATCGCAAATGGCAACCCAGGGCGGTCGCTTACCAACCGAAGAATCGGCAAGGGGCTGCGCACAATGGTCGCAGCTGCCTCCTTATCGGGCCTCTTTGCGAAGCAGGACCGTCTACAGACGTCACGCTTCGGGAGCAGTCATTTGTTCCCAAATGATTTGACGGCCTCTGCGATCAGGCCGCTGAGGGGCAGGGCGTTGGACGGGTGCGGCACGCCATCGCAGGACAGCGGGCGGCCGAGACCTTCCGCCGCGAAACGCCCGGCGACGGTGTCGTTGAACAGGGCATGGACGCCGTACACCCGCACCGTGTCGGCCCCCAGCACCCGCGCCGCCCGCGCGCAGGAGAAGATCGTCTCGCCGGAGCTGATGACGTCGTCGACGATCACCACCGGGCGTCCGTGGACCGGCGCGTCGGGCGGCAGCGCCACCGTCACGTCGCGATCGCCGCGCCGTTCCTTGCGCCCCACCACGCCGGTCAGTCCGAGCGGGCCGGCCACCGCCTCCACCAGCGGGGCGGACTCCTCGTCGGGGCCGACGATCACCGTACCGGGCGCCACGCCGGCGGCGCGCAGGTGGTCGGCGATCGGCGCCGCCCCGCTCAGCGCGATGGAGGGACGGCCGACGAACACCTCGTCCAGCGTGTGGGTGCGGTGCAGGTGCGGCTCGACGCAGACGAACCGGTCGAAGCAGCGGCCGAGCCACTCCCCGACCACCGTCTGGCTGACCGGCTCGCCCGGCTTGAAGATGGCATCCTGGCGCATGTAGGCCATGTACGGCGCCACCAGGCAGAGGTCGGTCGCCCCCTGGCGCCGCAGCACGGAGGAGGCGAGCGTCAGTTCCACCAGCTTGTCGTTCGGGCGGTCCAGCGAGCGGTAGACGATGGCGCGCTCGACCGGTTCGGGCAGGCGGACGAGGCTCTCGCCGTCGGGAAAGCGGTGCAACTCGGCGATGTGGCAGGGAATGTCCAGCGCCTGGGCAAGCCGACGCGCCGCGTCCGCCGAATCGGGGAACCCGTAGACGGCCGTGTAGTTGCCCGTATTGCGGGGCATGCCCCATCTCCCTTTACCACCTTGGATGCGGGCAAGCTTGGCGCAGGCGGCAGGGGCGGGTCAATGATGGCAAAAGGCGGACGCTGCGGCCCCTTGCCCCATCTTGTCGGTCTATGCCTTGGCGGTTGTTCTCTTCCTCCTACTTGTCGTCCTCCGCCTCGTCCGCTTCCGAAGCGGCGGGATCGACATGGATGCTCTCCGCTTTGCGCGCCAGCCATTGGAAGGCGCCCAGCCCGACCACCAGAAGCACGACCACCCCCAGCAGCATCACCGGATAGACGATGGCGGAGATCTCGCTGGTGCGCGCCTCGAACACCAGGACAAGGCCTTCCAGGCTGGCGGCGATGATGATGGTGGTCAGGAACTTGGTCAGTGTGCGGCGGGCCTCGTCGGCCCGTCGCAGCTCGCGTTCGCGGACGATCTCCTCCTCGTAGAGGTATTTGGCGATCTCGAAGACGGCGATGGCCAGCACGATCATCCCGACCCCCTCCAGCATGGCCGAGGTCAGCGCGTGGCTGTCCAGCGCCACCATCCCCTCCACGACGGTCAGGGCCGACAAGCCGATGAACAGCAGGGAGAACAGGCTGAGCGTCGCCGCCGCCAGCAGATACATGCCACGCGCCGCCGATTGGAACATCGTCCTTCCCCTTCCCGATCCAAGCTGGTTCTTCGCAAACTGGTCCTTGGCAATGACAACGCGCGGGACGCCCGGTCCGCCCCGCTGGCGCCATCGGATTCGTCGACGCTGCCGGAGAACCTCTTTAGAGTGCCGCCACTCCGCCGCCTGCAGTCCGGTTTTCCGAACCATGACCCTTCCGCCCTCTCCCCTTCCCACCCACAACCCCGTCATGGCCAGCGCCGCCTATTGCGACGGCCGGCGCATCGCCGACGTGCCGGTCGCGGA
Organism: Alphaproteobacteria bacterium; assembly: GCA_046570145.1. Taxonomy (GTDB): domain Bacteria; phylum Pseudomonadota; class Alphaproteobacteria; order Azospirillales; family Azospirillaceae; genus Azospirillum. The sequence goes on along the minus strand of JBKHVJ010000178.1, from coordinate 38,553 downwards.
GGCGGGGGCCTGGGCCGCGAAGGACGGGCATTTCGTCTGGATCGGCCTGTGGGAACCGGACGAGGCGCTGCTGATGGAGGTGAAGCGCCAGTTCAGCCTGCACGAGCTGGCGGTGGAGGACGCGCTGCACGCCCACCAGCGCCCGAAGGTGGAGGTCTATGGAGACAGCCTGTTCATGGTCCTGCGCACCGCCCGGCTGGAGCAGGGGGAGCTGGTGCTGGGTGAAACCCATGTCTTCGCCGGGCGCGGCTATGTCGTCACCGTTCGACACGGCGCATCGAGCAGCTATTCGCCGGTGCGGGCGCGGGCCGAAAGCGCCCCGCATCTGCTGAAGCACGGCGAGGACTTCGTCGTCTACACGGTGATGGACTATGTGGTGGACTGCTACGCCCCGGTCCTCGACCAGATGGCCGCGATGGTGGAGGAGCTGGACGCCCAGCTGATCGCCCGCCCGCCCGGCACCGCGGAGATCGAGCGCATCCACCAGTTGCGCCGCGACCTGGAGCGGCTGCGCCGCAACGCCTCGCCCCTGCTGGAGGTCTGCTCGCGGCTGGAGCGCTTCGACCTGCCGATGATCGACCCGGCGATCCGCCCCTATTACCGCGACGTGCAGGACCATGTGATCCGCGTCAACGAACAGATCGGATCGCTGCGCGAGGTGCTGTCCTTCGCCTTCGAAACCAGTATGATCCTGGCCGCCGCACGGCAGAACGACGTGACGCGCAAGCTGGCCGCCTGGGCCGCCATCCTCGCCGTGCCGACGGCCATCGCCGGCCTGTACGGCATGAACTTCGAGCATATGCCGGAGCTTCACTGGCGGTACGGCTACCCGGCGGTGCTTGCCGTGATCGCCGCCGTCTGCGCCGGCCTGTATATCCGCTTCCGGCGGACGGGCTGGCTTTGACGCTGCCACGGCCGGGTGACGTCCCGGCCAAGGCGCCCTTTAGGAATGGACCATGAGCGACGCAAAGAACACGCTGCACGCCCTGTTGGACGCCTATCTGCGCTGCCCGGTGGACGCGGCGCGGAGCGACCTGGAACAGGCGCTCCGCAGCTACCAGACCGACTGGATCCGCGCCCATTCCGGGGCCGACGCCCAGCCCCAGCCGGCGGCCGCTCCCCCGTCGGCGCCTAAGCCGGCGGTGTCCAAGCCGCGATTCCCCATCGCCTCGGCCGACCTGGAGGTGCTGAAGCGCATCGCCGACGGGTGGCCCGGCACCACCGCCGAGGTGGCGCGCTGGGCCTGGTTCGAGAATCGGGAACTGGTTGCGCTGGAAACCAACCCGGCCGGCGAAGGGCCGGAAATGCTGCGCCTGACCCCGCTGGGCTGGGCCGCCATCGGCCGTCTGCCGCCTGACTGAGCCGGCAATCCGCGACCACTTCACCAGTCAGTTCACCTGCGGCAACGCGAAGATCTGGCCGGGATAGATCAGGTCCGGGTCGCGGATCTGCTCGCGGTTGGCGGTGTAGATGGTGGTGTAGAGCATGCCGTCGCCGTAGGTGCGGCGGGCCAGCCGCCACAGGCTGTTGCCGGGCTGGACGACGATGCTGCGCCCGTCGGTCCCCCCGGCGGGCATGGCGGAGACCTGGACCGGCAGCTCGGCCCGCGCCACCACCTTGCCGGACTGGGTGACCTGATCGGCGCGCAGGGTGTAGATGCCGGGATCGATCAGTTTTTCCGGGATCAGGCGCCAGCCGCCCTTGGGATCGGTGTGGGCGCGGCCGACCAGGATGTTGTCGAGATAGAGCTGCACCGCGCTGTTGGGCGCCGCCCGCCCGCCCAGCGCCACACGGCCGGCGGGATCATAGTCCATCGTCTCCACCGAAACGCCGCCCGGCGGCGGAGGCGCGCCGTTGGCGGGAACGGGGGGAGCCTGCAGAACCGAGCTGCCGCCCATGACGGCGGGCGCACCGGCCAGCCCGTCGCGCGGAACCGCCACGGCCACCGCGGTGCCCTGTGACGCCGAGTCGGTCGCAGCAGCCTGGGTCGTGCCGGCCTGGGTCGTGCCGGCCTGATCGGGCACCATCACCACCACCACCTTGTCGGCGGGCACAGTTGCGTCGGACCCGGGGCGGGCCTCCGTCAGGTTCAGTTCGCGCGTGCCGGGGGCCAGCGGCTTTTCGGGCAGCATCACCCATTCGCCCCGCTGGTCGGCCTTGGCGGTGGCAACCGGCGTGCCGCCGTCGGTGACCGTCACCTGCGATCCCGGCGCCGCGCGGCCGGCCATCACCGTCGCCCCGTCGGGCGCCACCCGCACCACGTCGAAGCTGGGCGCCGCGGGCGCTGCGGGAGCCGGTGCCGCTGCAGCTTTCGCAGGTGCCGCCGGCTGGGTCGTCGCCGGCGAGGCGGCGGCAGGAGCAGCGGGAGCCGACGCCGTCGGAATTGGTGCCTGCACAGGGCTTCCGGCCGGCCACAGGGCAATCGCCGCCGCCCCACCCGCAAGAGCCACGCCCAAAGCTGCAAACAACGCGTTTCGTTTCACTGAGCACCCATCCGGCGGCCCGCCACCACGGCAGGATGAGCAACCATAGCAGAAGGACAGGTGCCAAAAGAATGGCGCCGTTGGAGCATTTCCATCGGCCAATCGGCATCGATTGCCCCGTAAGATCACGATTCGGCAAGACCCGGCGGGTTTCACTCCTTCGCCGGCACCATCTTCAGATAGGCGGCGATGGCGGCGCGGTCGACGGCCGTCAGTTTGGAGGTGCTGTTGCGCACCACCTCGCCCATGGCGCCGCCGACGACGTCGCCTTCCGGTGTCAATCCGGTCTCCAACAGCAGGGTCAGGTCGCCGTCGGACCAGTCGCCGATCCCCTTGCCCTGGGCGCTGGTGATCCCCGGCACCTTGTCGCCGTCCGGGCCGTCCGGATTGCCGGCCAGATAGCGGTCGGCGTCCATGCCGCCCATCAGGGTGCGCGGGCTGTGGCATTCGCCGCAATGACCGAGCGCATCGACCAGATAGCGCCCTCGGTTCCAGGCCGGCGGCCTCGCCGGATCGTCGGGCACCGGGCCGGGGGTCAGGTACATCCACTGCCAGACCGGCAGCAGGAAGCGCCAGGAGAAGGGCGGCGTCAGGTCGTGCGGCTTGTTCTGCGCCGCGACCGCCGGCCGGCTGAACAGATAGGCCTTCAGGTCCAGCAGGTCGCGCTCGGTCATCCGCGTATAGCTGGCATAGGGAAAGGCGGGGAACAGCGCGGCGCCGTCGGGCCGCACGCCCTCGCGGAAGGCGCGGATGAAGTCGGCGTCGCTCCAGCGGCCGATGCCGGTCTCCGGGTCCGGCGTGATGTTGGGGGTGTGGAAGGTGCCGAAGGGGGTCGTCAGCGCCCGCCCGCCGGCCAGCGGCGCCCCGCCCTCCTTCTCGTTGCTGTGGCAGCCGAGGCAGCCGGCGGCATGGAAGATGTAGGCTCCGCGGGTCACCGGATCGCCGGCGGCCGCGTCGTCCGCCGACGCCGCGTCCGCAGCCAGCGCACCGCCCCCCGCGAAGGCGAGCGGCAAGAGAATCGCGGCGGCGGCCGGGACGCGCCGCATCGGTCAGTTCTTCTTGACGCGGAAGTCCTCGTGGCAGCTTCCGCAGGCCTTGGAGGTCGCGCCCAGCGCCTGGGCGATCTGGGTGCGGTCGCCGCTCTTCACCGCGGCGTCCAGCTTCTCGGCCGCCGGCTGCAGGCCGCTCCAGTAGCGCTGCGCCTCGGCCCAGTTCTTCCACAGCTCCGGCTTGGCGGCGCTGTCGGTCACGCCCACCGCGGTGCCTTCGGGGAAGATCGCCTTCGGTTCCATCCTGGAAACCGCCAGCACCGCCGCCGCCCCCTTGGCCGCATCTTCGAGGGTGGCGCCCTCGTTCTTCACGAACTTGGCGACGGCGCCCATGCCGCCTCCGAGCTTCTTCATCGTTTGCTGCCGGTCCTTCACCTGTTCGGCCGGAGCGGCTGCGCCGGCGGTGCCCGCCGACATGCCGAACAGCGCGAACATCAGACCGGCGACGGACGCCGCCGCAAGGACATTGACGACGCGGTTGCTCATGTGGTCCCTCCCGATGATGCCCTGGAGTAACGGTGCCTGTGCCGCTGTTGACGCGCCGCCCTCTCCCGATATTCCATGGCTTTCACCGGATTGTTTACGCCCCGCCCCGGGTGGGCGGCGGTGGCGAGAAAGGTTGACCCGCGATGAAGAGCCTGTCGTCCGTCTGCGTCTATTGCGGTGCATCCAGCCGCGTCGCCGATGTCTACAAGGAAGCCGCCCATGCGCTGGGCGACGGGCTGGCCCGCCGCGGCATCCGCATGGTCTATGGCGGCGGCCGGGTCGGGCTGATGGGCATTGCCGCCGACGCCGCGATCGCCGCCGGCGGCGAGGTGGTCGGCATCATCCCCGAACACATCCAGTCGGCGGAGATCGAGCACACCGGCCTGACCGAGCTGCATGTCGTCGACAGCATGCATACCCGCAAGCGCATGATGGTGGAGCGCGCCGACGCGTTCGTCATCCTGCCGGGCGGGCTCGGCACGCTGGACGAGGCCTTCGAGATCCTGACCTGGAAGCAGCTTCAGCTGCACGACAAGCCGATCGTCATCGCCGACGTCGACGGCTACTGGCGCCCGCTGCTGGGGCTGATCGACCATATGGTCGCCCAGGGCTTCGCCCGCATCGACCGCGCCGCCCTCTACAGCGTCGCCGACCACGTCGATGCGGTGTTCGAGGCGCTGGAGGCGATGCCGGATGCGGCCCACCCGGCCCAGCCCAAGAAGTTCTGAGGACAGCTCAGCCCTTCACGAGGTTATCCCCAAACTTCCCAGCCTGTGGATAACTTCTGTGCACAGCTTTTGTGGAGGGTTCCCCACCCTTCGCAGGGCGTTCCCGTTCTGTTTCTGATATTGTGTCCTTCATGAGCAACCAGACCTCATCGCTGTTCGATCCCCGCCCCTCCGCCGCGGTCAAGCCGACGGCGGAATACCGCACGCCCCCCAACAACGAGGAGGCGGAGCAGGCGCTGCTGGGCGCGATCCTGGTCAACAACAAGGCCTATGAGAAGGTCGGCGAGTTCCTGCGGCCGGAGCATTTCTACGACCCGGCCCACCAGCGCATCTTCGCCGCCATCACCAAGATGATCGACCGCGGCCAGATCGCGAACCCGGTCACCCTGAAGTCCCTGTTCGACAACGATCCCGAACTGGCGGTGGAAGGCGGCAGCGCCTATCTGGCGGAACTGGCGGCCAACGTCGTCACCGTGGTCAACGCCGGCGACTACGGCAAGACCATCCACGACCTGTTCATCCGCCGGCAGCTGATCGAGGTCGGCACCGACATGGTGAACGAGGCGTACCGCCACGACCTCGACATCACCGCGCTGGACCAGATCGGCGAGGCGGAAAAGCAGCTGTTCGACCTCGCCTCGACCGGCGACGTGCAGGGCGGCTTCGTCGCCTTCGGCGAGTCGGTCAAGCACGCCATCACGACGGCGGAGGTGGCCTTCCGCCGCTCCAGCCACGTCACCGGCGTCACCACCGGCCTGATCGACATCGACCGCAAGCTGGGCGGCCTGCACCCGTCGGACCTGATCATCCTCGCCGGGCGCCCGTCCATGGGCAAAACGGCGCTCGCCACCAACATCGCCTTCAACGCCGCCAAGGCGCACATGCGCTCCTCCGGCCAGGAAGGCGGCGTCGTCGGCTTCTTCTCTCTCGAAATGTCGGCGGAACAGCTCGCCACCCGTATCCTCGCCGACGAGGTGCAGGTGCCGGGCGACAAGATCCGCCGCGGCGAGATCCGCGACACCGACTTCCCGAAATTCGTCCAAGCCAGCCAGGACCTCGCCCGCTGCCCCTTCTATGTCGACGACACGCCGGCCCTGTCGGTCGCCGCGGTGCGCACCCGCTGCCGCCGGCTGAAGCGGACCTCGGGCCTCAGCATGGTGGTGGTCGACTATCTCCAGCTGCTGCGCGGGTCGTCGTCGCGCGGGTCGGAGAACCGGGTGCAGGAAATCTCGGAGATCACCCGCGGCCTGAAGGCCATCGCCAAGGAGCTGGACGTGCCGGTGGTGGCACTGTCGCAGCTGAGCCGCGCGGTGGAGCTTCGCGAGGACAAGCGTCCGCAGCTGGCCGACCTTCGCGAGTCGGGCTCGATCGAGCAGGACGCCGACGTCGTGATGTTCGTCTTCCGCGAACAGTATTACCTTGAACGCGCCGAGCCCTCGCGCCGGCCCGACGAGAGCGACGACAAGTTCAACGACCGTTACCAGCGCTGGCAGCAGCGCCTGGGCGAGGTGCACAACACCGCCGAGGTGATCATCGCCAAGCAGCGTCACGGTCCGATCGGCACCGTCCGTCTCTACTTCGACGGCCAGTTCACCAAGTTCGGCGATCTCGACCAGCACCACCAGAGCGACGAGTGACCAGAGTGACGAGCGACCTGAACCCGCGCGCCGGCGCCATCCTCACCGTGGATCTCGGTGCCGTCGTCGCCAACTGGACCCGGCTGCGCGACCGCGTGGCGCCGGCGGAATGCTCCGCCGTGGTCAAGGCCGACGCCTATGGGCTGGGCGTGGCGCGCGTCGTGCCGGCGCTGGCCGCCGCCGGCTGCCGGACCTTTGTCGTCGCCCAGTTCGAGGAGGCGCTGGCCGTCCGCCGCGCGCTGGAGCCGGTCGCCGCGGAGGCGCAGGTCTTCTCGCTGGGCGGCCTGCCGGCCGGTTGCGAGGGGGAGTTCATCGCCAACCGCATCCTGCCGGTGCTGAACCATCTGGGCGAGATCGCGGCGTGGCGGGCCTTCGCCGCGTCACGCGGCGAGGTTCTGCCGGCGGTGATCCACATCGACACCGGCATGAACCGCCTGGGCCTCGGCCCCGACGAGCTGGACGAGCTTGCCGGTCATCCGCAGTGGCTGGAGGGCATCGACGTCCGCTATTGGATGACCCACCTCGCCTGCGCCGACGAGTTCGACAGCCCGATGACCGGGGAGCAGCTCGACCGCTTCCGGGCGGCGCTGGCCCGGCTGCCGAAGGCGAAGGCCAGCTTCGCCAACTCGTCCGGCATCTTCCACGGCAAGGACCATCATTTCGACCTCGCCCGGCCGGGCTGCGCGCTCTATGGCGTCAACCCGACGCCGCACCTGCCGAATCCGATGCGGGATACGGTGCGGCTGGATGCGCGGCTGCTGCAGGTGCGCAACTGCACGGTGCCGATGACGGTCGGCTATGGTGCCGCCCACAAGGTCACCGGTCCGGCGCGGATCGCCACCATCGGCGTCGGTTATGCCGACGGCTATCTGCGCTCCCTCAGCGGCAAGGGTCACATCTTCGTCGACGGCGTCGCCGCCCCCATCGTCGGCCGCATCTCCATGGACCTCATCACCATCGACGTCACCGGCCTGCCGGAATCGGTGGCCCATGCCGGCCGCATGGTCGAGCTGATCGGCCCGAACCGCCCGGTCGACACCGTGGCGACGGAAGGCGGGACCATCGGCTACGAGATCCTGACCTCGCTCGGCCGACGCTATCACCGGGTCTATCAGAGTGAGTGAATAAAGGCCTCGTGCGTTTCCATAACAATCGCACGAGGCTCCGATCTTGTATCCGGTAATAGCGACCGCTTTCCAGGAGCCAGAATCCTGACAAAAAGCACGCGCAATTTTCAGATAGAATTGACCGTCATTGTATACACGCCTTCCGAACCATCGGAAGAGGTGACTTGGAACATGAACAACCCTGTGGCCGGCGCCGTAAAGATAAGCTTCGGCTGCAACGCACCACCACTGTCATCATCGGACGCCAATGTCTCAAGATACCCGGTGGTCGGGCCTGTCTGATGCCAGTAGCCGACTTGCAGAAGTGGATTGAATGGACGGCTTGGACTGCTACCGGTGACCACGACATCGGCTTGGTAGCTCTGGCCCTTTTGTAATGGAAAGCTGGATGCGGACCATCCTTGAGAACTTGCGGACCCCCCAGCGTGTCCATGCAATTCGACGAATGGGGTCACCGGCGGAGAAACCACAATTGGGGGCGAGACCACCGTTGTCGGCGGAACATTCACGGATGGCTCAAGAGGCCGATTTTCTTTCCAACCGAAAGCAATGTAGTGCTGAAGCGCTTGGGACGCATCGCCAAACGTCTTTTTTATATCTGCATTAGCCGATAGATATTTTGTTGCATCGAAAGAGTTTATGCTTCTTCCTTCATTGATACCAAATCTAATATAATGCCACGCCGCTTCGGATTCCGCAATATTCGCGCTCAACAGATCAAGGTTAGACGCCAGATATTCTTTTGAATCGAAGGTGATCGTCCGCCCCTCGTGCCATCCGTAATCGATGTAATGCTGCAAAGCCGCATCGGAATCCTGACCGAATGCATGTCGCAAATCGCCATAGGATGCCAGGTAGGCCGCACCATCGAAGGTCGTCATGCGGCCTTCTCGAATTCCGAAAGTCGTGTAGTGCGAACCGGCCTCGGCAAGCGTCATGCCGACACGCAATAAATCTTGGTTTGCCGCCAAATAGCTGCGAGCGTCGAATCCAGCAATGCTCATCGCACAATCACCTGATTCATTTTTCGTCCAAAAATATTCTTTTGCTAGCAAAAATCAACTTTAAATTTTCGCTTCACTCACAGCACCGAGTCCGCCTCCGACATGCCGGTAAGGCTTGGAGATCGCGGATCGGCTGGACCGGGAAACCGAACTGCGCAGCTTCCCACCAATGCAAAGTCCAAGGATGACCTAGGCGCTCATCGGTGCTATGACCGCATCGCCCAAACGAGTCTCTAACCAAGGATGCGGGCCGACTGATGGGTTTCCTCGCCGCCACCGGCCGGGCCTTCCTGATCTTCCTGGAAGCGACCGGACGCCTTGCCCTGTTCACCGGGTCCGCCCTGTCGCACTGCGTGCGTCCGCCGCTCTACCCGCGGCAGATTCTCCGCCAGATGATCGACATCGGCTATTATTCGCTGCCGGTGGTCGGGCTGACGGCGCTGTTCACCGGCATGGTGCTGGCCCTGCAGAGCTACAGCGGCTTCTCCCGCTTCCAGGCCGAGGGCGCCATCGCCACCGTGGTGGTGCTGTCGGTAACGCGCGAGTTGGGGCCGGTGCTGGCCGGCCTGATGGTCGCGGGCCGCATCGGCGCCGCCATGGCGGCGGAGATCGGCACCATGCGGGTGACCGAGCAGATCGACGCGCTGTCCACCCTGTCGACCAACCCGTTCAAGTATCTGGTGGCCCCGCGCCTGATCGCCGGCCTGACCATGCTGCCGCTGCTGGTGGTGGTCGCCGACATCATCGGCGTGTTCGGCGGCTTCCTGGTCGGCGTCTACCGGCTGGACTTCAACGCCGCCAGCTACATCAACCGCACCTGGGAATTCCTGGAACCGCTGGACGTCATCTCCGGCCTCGTCAAGGCGGCGATCTTCGGCTTCCTGATCGCGCTGATGGGCTGCTACCACGGTTACCATTCCAAGGGCGGCGCCCAGGGCGTCGGCGCGGCCACCACCAACGCGGTGGTGTCGGCCTCCATCCTGATCCTGGTGTGGAACTACCTGATCACCGGCCTCTTCTTCTCGACCAAGTGAGCGCCAGCCCCATGAGTACTCCCAAGATCGCGCTCAAAGGCGTCACCAAGCATTTCGGCCCGAAGAAGGTGCTGAACGGCATCGATCTGGAGGTGGCGAAGGGTGAATCGCTGGTCGTCATCGGCGGATCGGGAACCGGAAAATCGGTGATGCTCAAGAGCATTCTCGGCCTGCTGACGCCGGATTCCGGTTCGATCAAGGTCGACGGCATGGAGACGACCCGCCTGCGCTCGCGCGAGCGGGAGAAGATGCTGCACAAGTTCGGCATGCTGTTCCAGGGCGCCGCCCTGTTCGACAGCCTGCCGGTTTGGGAGAACGTCGCCTTCGGCCTGATCCAGGGCGAGCATATGCCGCGTGCCCAGGCCAAGGAGATCGCCATCGCCAAGCTGGGCGCGGTCGGCCTCACCCCGGACGTGGCGGAACTGTCGCCGTCGGAGCTGTCGGGCGGCATGCAGAAGCGCGTCGGACTTGCCCGTGCCATCGCCGACGAGCCGGAAATCATCTTCTTCGACGAGCCGACGACCGGCCTCGACCCGATCATGGCCGACGTCATCAACGAGCTGATCGTGCAGTGCGTGAAGGACCTCGGCGCCACCGCGGTCACCATCACCCACGACATGGCATCTGCCCGCAAGATCGCCGACCGCATCGCCATGATCTATCAGGGCCGCATCATCTGGACCGGCCACGCCCGCGACATCGACAATTCCGGCAACGCCTATGTCGACCAGTTCGTCCATGGCCGGGCGGAGGGACCGATCAAGATGCAGATCAAGGCACTCTGACCGGAACTGTCTGGCCGGAACATTCACGGGGACTTGACGGTTGTCGAACGGGGAGCAGTTGCAGCCCGTTCCCCGGAGGTGGCCTCCCGTGAGTTTGCAGCCCGCGACGTCCCAGGCATTCGACATCGACGACGCCTTCCGCCGCCTGAGGATCGCGGTCGCCCCCTACCCCAAGGCGGCGATGTTCGACCTGCGCGACCGCGGCTATGCCACCCCCTTCCAGCAGCTGGTCGCCAGCCTGATTTCCGCCCGCACACGGGACGAAACCAGCCTGATGGTCGCCGAGCGGCTGTTCGCCGAGGCGGACACCCCCGCCGCCATGGCCGCCCTGCCGGAGGAGCGGCTGGTGGAACTGCTGCACGGCGCCACCTTCCCAGAGCCCAAGGCGCGAGACATCCGCGATCTCTCCCGCCGCATCGTCGAGGAGCATGGCGGCGAGGTGCCGGACACGCCCGACGCGCTGATGCGTTTCCGCGGGGTCGGGCCGAAGATCGCGGCGCTGACGCTGGCGGTCGGCTTCGGCATCCCGGCGCTGGCGGTCGACATCCATGTCCACCGCGTCACCAACCGCTGGGGCTATGTGTCGGCGCGCACGCCGGAAAAGACCATGGCGGCACTGCTGGCCGTGCTGCCCAAGCGTTATTGGGTGGAGATCAACGAGCGGCTGGTGCCTTTCGGCAAATGGATCTGCACCGGCGACCGGCCGCGCTGCTCCACCTGTCCGCTCCTGACGATGTGCGCCCGGGTGGGCGTCATTGAGTCGCGCTGAGACCCGGCGATTGATGCAGATCCTGGCCGGGCGGCGGGCGCTTGGCTAGAACAGCGGCCCAGGTTTCGCTTCTTGGATTCCGCTTTTCGAGGCTCCGCGATGATCGTCTACGCCCTGCACTGCGCCTGCGGCCATGATTTCGACCAGTGGTTCGACAATATGGCCGATTACGACGCCAAGAAGGCCGTCGGAATTCCCTGCCCGTCTTGCGGCGGCATCGAGGTCGCCAAGGCCATCATGGCCCCGCGCGTCGGCAAGTCGCAGCCGGCCCCGGCCCCCGCCTGCGCACCCGGCGGCTGCGGCGGGGGCGGCTGTCCGATGATGATGTGAGGGAGGGGGAAAAGCTCAGCGCCGCCGCGCCTCTGCCGTCAACCGCGGCTCGATGGTCAGTTCCTCCCTGCGGCGGGGAGAGCCGAAGCTCGGCTCGACTCGCGACTCACGCGGCCGGTCGTCACCGGCCGGCGCCCGGCTCAGCGGATCGACACCGCGACCGCTGCGCCACCAGGCGAAGCCGATTCCGCCCAGCGTCGCGGCGATCAGACCGGCCACACCGGCGCGCGCGGCGTTCGACTGCCACACCGACGTGCCGCCGCCGACCGCCACCGGCTCCTCCACCGGGGCCGGCTTGCCGTCCGGGGTCGTTGCCGACACCGCCCCGCGGGGTGCCGCCTGCGGAGCCGGCCCTTCGGCGGCACCGGCCGACGGACGCGCCGCGCTCTGAGGCGCCGCACTGGACATGACCGCACTGGAAGCAGCCGGTGCCGAGGAACGCGGAGCCGCCGCCGGAGCGCTGTGGCCGGAAGAGGAAGAGGCAGGCGAGGACGAGGACGACACCGGCGCGCCGCCGAACTGGGCCATGCCGCCGACGCTCTCGTTGCCGGATTCGACCCGGCCGGTGGGGGCGGCGCGCGGCGCCACCTCCCTGTCCTGGCGGGTCTGGCCGACCTGGCTCTTGGACAGGCTGCCCATGGTGGGAGCGGCCTTCTTCTCGCGCTCGCCCATCATCTTGTTGATGGTGGCCTGATCGAGGTTGCCGCTGGTGGGCAGCCCGACCGACTTCTGATAGGCGCTGAGGGCGGAGCGGGTCTCCGGCGTCATCTGGCCCTTGGCGCGGCCGCCGATGTTGTAGCCCTTGTCCTTCAGGAAAGTCTGCGCCCACTGGATATCGGCCGTCGATGCCTCCGCCCATGCGGAACCCGGCGTTCCGAGCGCAAGACCCGACACCACCACTGCAACAGCCGCCACCGCGGCGCCACCACGCACCCGCCGCGAAATCCCAGACATCGCCTTATCCCTCCGTCCGTGACGCCAGACCGATTTCAGAGCCACGACACTCCCCCGCGAATCGGGGACATGGATCGTGTTACCAGATTGCGCCGCTTTTCCGGCGGCGATTTTTGTGCGTCTGCGTTGTCCGCCGCGCAACGTTGCCGAAAAGGCGCGTTCCCGAAAATGGTGTGGGAAAATGGATCGGAAAAGCCCGGACGTGGTAGCGTCAATTCGGGGGCATCATGTGGAATGCTGGGGCGCCATGATCGGGTTCGAGAACGCATCTCCGTGGATCGGACTGGGGAGCGGGCCGGCTGCGGCGGCCACCGTCCTGTCCGCCGTCCTCTTGCTGTCGGGCTGCAGCAGTCCGCCGGCCTACCGCGAGTGGACGGCCAGCCCCGACGTGCCGACCATCGCCTACGACGAATGCACCGAGCAGGTCGACCACACCATGCGCCTGCGCGGTTACCCGCTGCGCCCGCTGCCGGAAACGCCGCAGTACGGCTACCGCAAGGAAATCTTCGCACTGTGCATGCGCCGCAAGGGTTACGCGACGGAGTGATCCTCTGCCGTCCGCCCCTTCATCTCCCACCGGCGAAATGCAGGTAGGCCAGGGCGCCGGCAAAGGTGCCGATCAGGATCACGGCCAGATAGACCCGCAATGGCAAAGCCACCGGTTCCGCCGACTTGCGCTTGCGCCCCGCCCGAGCGGCCGGAACGGCCTTCGGAGCCGGACGGACGCGCCCGCCCTGGCCCGGACCTTTGGTGGGGTCGTACAGCTCGATCAGCGTCCAGTTGAACTCCATGCCCTCATAGCCGGAGTCGGCGTTGTAATCGAGCTGGATCAACCGGAAATAGGCCCGCGGGTTGATGCCCACCATCCGGTCGAAGCGTGCCTTCGCATGGGCAAGCTCCTCCCCCACCTCCAGCGTCTTCCATCCCTTGCCGCGCGCCTTCTGAATGGCGAATCGGGTCGGCTGGGGCGGGCGCGGGGTCGGCATGGGCGGCAGTCTATCGCCACACTCAGCGCAGCGGAACGGCGTTGTTGCGGATGACCGAGGCGTACCAGTCGTAGCTGGCCTTCGGCTTGCGGGCCATCGTCTTGCGGTCGACCTGGACCAGTCCGAACTTGCGGCGATAACCCTCGGACCATTCGAAATTGTCCAGCAGCGTCCAGGCCATGTAGCCCTTGAGGTTGCAGCCCTCGTCGATCGCCTTGGCCGCGGCCAGCAGATGGTCGCGCAGGTAGCCGATGCGGTCGCGGTCGTTCACCCGGCCGTCCGGACCGACCGTATCGGGATAATCGGCGCCGTTCTCCGTCACATAGACGGGAGGATTGCCGTACATCTCCTGCAGTTCGGCGAGGATCTCGGTCAGCCCGTCCGCTTCCACCGGCCAGTCCATGCCGGTCTTGCGCGTGCCCTCCGGCGCCGATCCGTAACCGGTGCCGAACAATCCCTGCGGATCGGGCTGCTGGTGCATGCGGCTGTAATAGTTGACGCCGAGAAAATCGACCGGCTGCTTGATGAGCTCCAGATCGCCGGCCTTGGCGATGCGGGTGAAATCGCCCTCCAGCTGCACCGGAAAGCGGCCCTTGAACAGCGGGTCCAGGCAGGAGCGGTTCCAAACCGCGTCCCACATCAGCGACGCCGGATAATTCGAATCGAGTCCCCCCACCGGCCAGGACGGCTGCAGCGACAGCACGGTGCCGAGCTGCCAGCTCTTACCCCCCACCTGCCGCAGAGCGGCCAGCGCCGTGCCCTGGGCGAGGTTCTGGTGATGGATGGCTTTCAGGCAGTTGTCGCGGCCGGTCATCCCCGGCGCATGCCCGCCGGTGCCGTGGCCGAAGATGGCGACCACCGACGGCTCGTTCAGCATCACCCAGTTCCTGGCGCGGTCGCCCAGCCGGGCGGTGACCGCCAGCGCATAGTCGGTGAACCAGCCGGCGATGTCGCGGTTGGTCCAGCCGCCCCGGTCCTGCAGTGCCTGGGGCAAATCCCAGTGGAACAGGCAGGGCCAGGGCTGGATGCCCTTCGTCAGCAGCGCATCGGTCAGCCGGTCGTAGAAGTCGAGCCCCTTGGCATTCACCGCACCCGTGCCCTGCGGCATCACCCGCGGCCAGGCGATGGAGAAGCGGTAGGCCTTCATGCCGGCCCGCGCCATCAGCTCCACATCCTCGGCATAGCGGTGGTAATGGTCGCAGGCGACGTCGCCGGTGTCGCCGTTGGCGATCCGCCCGAAGGAATGGCTGTAGGTGTCCCAGACGCTGGGGCCGCGCCCATCCTCCGCCACCGCCCCCTCGATCTGGTAGCTGGAGGTGGAGACGCCCCACAGGAACCCTTCGGGGAAGGCGACCGTCCGGGCTGCCGAGTCGGGCGCCGCCTGCACGCCCTCGCGGGTCAGTGCGGCCATCGCGCCGCCGCCGGCTGCCGCGGCCGCCGTCACCTTCAGGGCCGTCTTCAGGAAACTCCGCCGCCGCATCGCCCGCATCTCCGCATCCGCCGCCCAACCGGGCTGTGGCCGTCCGTCGCCGCGCACTGTATGCAGTCCAACGGCTTTGGCAACCGGGTGATTACCCGCATCGGCGATTCTTCCGGGGCACGGCCCCCGACATCTCATTCATCGCATCGCATCCAAGGGCAGCCATAGGCGCAGGGAGAATCGCGGTCTATATTGGCGCCATGCACGATCTCTTCCCCATCCTGATGGTCCTGGCGATGCTGGCCGTGGTCGGCTCGCTGTTCGTCGGCCTCTTCTTCATGGCCCGCGGCGGCAGGGGCGACCCGCGCCGTTCCAACAAGGCGATGCGCCTGCGCGTGATCCTGCAGGGAGCGGCACTGTTGCTGTTCGTCATCGCCATCCTGATCAAAGGCTGACGGTTCCCATGGTAAAGTTGACCAAGATCTATACGCGCGGCGGCGACGCCGGCGAAACCTCGCTCGGCGACGGCAGCCGGGTGCCGAAGCACGACCGCCGCGTCGCCGCCTACGGCACGGTGGACGAGGCGAACGCCGTCATCGGCATGGCGCGCCTTCACACACATGACTGGCCGGAGGCCGACGCGATGCTCGGCCGCATCCAGAACGACCTGTTCGACCTGGGCGCCGACCTCTGCACGCCGGAGGAGGAGGCGCCGAAGTATCCGCCGCTGCGCATCGTGCAGGCCCAGGTCGACCGGTTGGAGGCTGAGATCGACGCGATGAACGCCGGTCTGGCGCCGCTGACCTCCTTCATCCTTCCCGGCGGCTCTGCGGCCGCCGCGCACCTGCATCTGGCGCGCACCGTGGTGCGCCGGGCGGAGCGGCTGATGACCGATCTGGCGCGCCACGAACCGGTGACGCGTGCGGCGCTGAAATACGTCAACCGGCTGTCGGACCACCTGTTCGTCCTGAGCCGGGCGGTGAACCGCAACGGGGCGAACGACGTGCTGTGGGTTCCCGGCGCCAACCGGTAGGAGTTCGCCCCTGAATCCGGTATGCGCCGCCGCCCGCGCGTCGGGCGCGTCATTGACAGTGGTAATGCCAGATCCTATGGTCCGTTCGCAACCACAGCAATTTTCGCGGTGTTCGCCGTAATAAGGCGCGCGCTCAGCAGCCAGGGTGAGTTATGAAAGTCCTCGTCCCCGTTAAGCGAGTGGTCGACTACAACGTGAAGATCCGCGTCAAAGCGGATGGCAGCGGCGTCGAGACCGCCAACGTGAAGATGAGCATGAACCCCTTCGACGAGATCGCCGTCGAAGAGGCGGTGCGCTTGAAGGAAGCCGGCAAGGCGACCGAAATCGTCGTCGTGTCCGTCGGCCCGACCCAGGCGCAGGAGACGCTGCGCACCGCTCTCGCCATGGGTGCCGACCGCGCCATCCTGGTGCAGACCGACGTGACCACCGAACCGCTGGCCGTCGCCAAGGTCCTCAAGGCCCTGGTGGAGAAGGAGGCCCCCGGCCTCGTCATCCTCGGCAAGCAGGCGATCGACGACGACTGCAACCAGACCGGCCAGATGCTCGCCGCATTGCTGGGCTGGGGCCAGGGCACCTTCGCCTCGAAGGTCGTCGCCGGCGACGGCACGGTCGCGGTCACCCGCGAGATCGACGGCGGTCTGGAGACGGTCGAGCTGAAGCTGCCGGCGGTGGTGACGGCCGACCTGCGCCTCAATGAGCCGCGCTACGCCTCGCTGCCCAACATCATGAAGGCGAAGAAGAAGCCGCTGGAGACCATCACTCCGGACAGCCTCGGCGTCGACGTGGCTCCGCGCCTTACCACGCTGAAGGTTACCGAGCCTGCCAAGCGTCAGGCCGGCATCAAGGTGCCGGATGTCGCCACGCTGGTCGACAAGCTCAAGAACGATGCGCGCGTGATCTGAGGGGGATGATCTGACCATGGCCAACATTCTCGTCATTGCGGAACACGACAACGCGTCGCTGAAGCCCGCCACCCTGAACGCCGTCACCGCCGCTTCGAAAATCGGTGGCGACATCCACGTCCTGGTCGCCGGCAAGGGCGCCCAGGCCGCCGCCGAGGCAGCATCCAAGGTCGCTGGCGTCGCCAAGGTGCTGCTGGCCGACGATGCGGCCTATGAGCACCAGCTGCCGGAAGACGTCGCCCCGCTGGTGGTCGCCACCGCCAAGGGCGGCTACGGCCATGTCCTGGCCGGCGCCACCTCGGTCGGCAAGAACCTCCTGCCGCGCGTCGCGGCGCTGCTGGACGTCGCCGCCATCTCCGACATCACCGCGGTGGTGTCGGCCGACACCTTCGAACGGCCGATCTACGCCGGCAACGCGATTGCCACCGTGCAGTCGGCCGATGCGGTGAAGGTCATCACCGTCCGCACCACCGCCTTCGAGACCGCAGCATCCGAAGGCGGTTCGGCCTCGGTCGAGAAGGTCGCGGGCGCCGGTGCCGCCGGCCTGTCGAGCTTCGTCTCGGCCGAGCTGACCAAGTCGGAGCGTCCGGAACTGACCGCCGCCCGCATTGTGGTGTCGGGTGGCCGCGGCATGCAGTCGGGCGAGAATTTCCCGATGCTGGAGGCTCTGGCCGACAAGCTGGGCGCCGCGGTGGGCGCCAGCCGCGCCGCCGTGGACGCGGGCTTCGTGCCGAACGATTATCAGGTCGGGCAAACCGGCAAGATCGTGGCGCCCGAGCTGTACATCGCCGTCGGCATCTCCGGTGCGATCCAGCACCTCGCCGGCATGAAGGACAGCAAGGTGATCGTCGCGATCAACAAGGATGAGGAAGCGCCCATCTTCCAGGTCGCCGATTACGGCCTCGTCGCGGACCTGTTCAAGGCCGTGCCGGAACTGACGGCCGAACTGGACAAGGCGCGCTGATCCGGGACGCCGCCGAGGGGGGTCGGTCTGGACCGGCGTTCCCCCTCGACGGCGGTCCTTCTACCCACATCCTTCGCGGGACAGCCCCATGACCACGATCAAGAAGATTGGCATCATCGGCGCCGGCCAGATGGGCAGCGGTATCGCCCAGGTCTGCGCCCAGGCCGGCTATGATGTCGTCCTGTCCGACATCAGCGACGCGGTCCTGGAAAAGGCGCTCGCCAACATCGGCCGGAATTACGACCGCCAGATTCAGAAGGGCAAGCTGGAAGAGGCGGAGAAGACCGCCGCCCTCGGCCGCATCGTCACCGGCACCGACCTGTCGGTGTTCGGCGAGTCCGATCTGGTGATCGAGGCCGCAACGGAAAACGAGGCGCTGAAGCGCGACCTGCTGAAGAAGCTGGTTCCGCATCTGAAGCCGGAGGCGCTGATCGCGACGAACACCTCGTCGATCTCGATCACCCGTCTGGCCGCGGCGACCGACCGTCCGGCCAAGTTCATGGGCATGCACTTCATGAACCCGGTGCCGGTGATGCAGCTGGTCGAGCTGATCCGCGGCATCGCGACCGACGAGCCGACCTTCAACGCCATCAAGGAACTGACGCTCGCCATCGGCAAGACCGCCGCGGTGGCCGAGGATTTCCCGGCCTTCATCGTCAACCGCATCCTGCTGCCGATGATCAACGAGGCCGTCTACACCCTCTATGAGGGCGTCGGCGGCGTCGAGGCCATCGACACCGCGCTGAAGCTGGGCGCCAACCACCCGATGGGTCCGCTGGAATTGGCCGACTTCATCGGCCTGGACACCTGTCTGGCGGTGATGCAGGTGCTGTACGAAGGCCTCGCCGACAGCAAGTACCGCCCCTGCCCGCTGCTGGTGAAGTATGTCGAGGCCGGCTGGATCGGCAAGAAGTACGGCCGCGGATTCTACGACTACTCGCAGACGCCGCCGGTGCCGACGCGCTGAGGATTTCTGCCTGTCATGAAAAGGCCCGCCCCGGGAAACCGGGGCGGGCCTTTTCGTTGGGAAAGACGTTGAGCGGTCACTTGAAATAGGCGCCGCCTTTGGCCAAGGCCCGCTGCCATGCCGGACGGGCGTGCATGGCGTCGACGAAGGCGGCGAGCTTCGGCCAGCGGCTGCGGTTTCCCTTCAGCATCGCCAGCTCGACCGGGAAGCTGAGCATGATGTCGGCGCCGGTCAGGCTGTCGCCGACGAAATGGCCGGACGGGCGAAGCTCGGCCTCCAGATACTCGAAATGGCTGGCCAGCTGCTCTTGGATGCGGGGATGCAGCGGCGCGCCCGCCTCCCCCAGCCGCCCGACATAGTGGTCGAGCAGCACGGGGGTCATCACCGAGCCTTCGGCGAAATGCATCAGCTGCAGATGGCGCAGCGCGTCATCCGATCCGGCCGGCGGCAGGAAACGGCCGGTACGCTCGCACAGATGCTGGACGATGGCGCCGGACTCCATGACGATCCGGCCATCGATGTCCAGCAGCGGCGATTTCCCGAGCGGATGCACCGCCTTCAGTTCCGGCGGCGCCAGATTGGTCGTCTTGTCGCGCTGATAGAAGCGGATTTCATAGGGAAGCTCCAGCTCCTCCAGCAGCCACAGGATCCGCTGCGACCGGCTGTTGTTGAGATGATGGACGACGATGGTCAAGGAATGTCCTCCCGGAATCGGTTGAGTTGCAGGACCGGCGGTCGAGGGACGATCACTTCGGCAAGGCATAGGCAATCACCGAATCGCCCCCCTTGGTCCCCAGAGAGCCGTGCCCGCCGGCCACCACCAGCACATACTGCCGGCCGTCCTCGCCCAGATAGGTCATCGGCGTCGCCTGACCGCCGGCCGGCAGACGGCTCTCCCACAGCTGCCTGCCGCTGGAGACGTCGTAGGCCCGCACATAATAGTCAATGGTGCCGGACAGGAAGGCCACGCCGCCCGCCGTCATGATCGGGCCGCCCAGGTTGGGCACGCCCATGCGGAAGGGCAGCGGGATCGGCGAGGCGTCGCGGGTCGTGCCGTTCTTGTGCTTCCACACGATCTTGCCGGTCGTCAGGTCGGCCGCGGCGACATAGCCCCAGGGCGGCGCCTGACAGGGCAGGCCCAGCACCGAGACGAAGGGGCCGAGCTTCACCGCATAGGGAGCGCCGAAATTCTCGTTCAGCGCCGGCAGGCTGAATTGCGGCCGCTCGCCGCCCTGGACATAGAGGTCCTTGTCGTTCTGGCGCGGCACCAGCTGCGAGACGAAGGCGAGATAGGCGGGCGTGGTGAAGGCGATCCGGCGTTGCGGATCCACTGCGACGCCGCCCCAGTTGAAGACGCCGAAATTGCCGGGATGGACCAGCGACCCCTGCAGCGACGGCGGTGTGTAGCGCCCCTCGTAGCGCAGCCGCTTCAAGGCGATGCGGCAGGCGAGCTGGTCGAACATCGTCGCCCCCCACATGTCCGCACCCGTCAGCGGCGGCGGGTCGAAGGACAGGGCGGACACCGGCTGGGTCGGGGCGGTGCGGTCGCCTTCCGCGGCACCCTGCGGCGCCGGCTTCTCGGTCACCGGCAACACCGGCTGGCCGGTGCGGCGGTCCAGCACGAACAGTTCGCCCTGCTTGGTCGGCTGGACCAGGGCCGGGACGGTCTGTCCGTCGATCGTCAGGTCGATCAGGCTGGGCTGGGCGGGCACGTCATAGTCCCACAGATCGTGATGCACGGTCTGGAAGACCCAGCGCACCTGTCCCGTCGCCAGGTCGAGCGCCACGACGGAGGAGGAGAAGCGCTCCACCTCCGGACTGCGGTTGCCGCCGAACTGGTCGGGCGGCTGGTTGCCGAGCGGCACATAGACCATGCCCAGCGCCTCGTCCACGCTGGAGATCGACCAGCTGTTGGGCGAGTTGACGGTGTAGGTCTGGCCCTCTGCGATCGGGGCGGTCTGCTCGGGCTTGGCCGAATCCCAGTTCCACACCAGCCGCCCGCTTTCCACGTCGAAAGCACGGATGACGCCCGACTGCTCCTTGGTCGAGACATTGTCCAGCACCGTGCCGCCGACAACGATCAGATTGGCCGTCACCACCGGCGGAGAAGTCGAATAATAGGCGCCGGGCCGCAAATTCGGCATGTTGGCCCACAGGTCGATCTCGCCGTCCCGCCCGAAACCGGTGCAGATCGACCCGTCCTCCGGATTCAGCGCCACCAGTCGCCCGTCGGCGGTCGGCATGAACAGCTTGGCGGCACAGGCGCCCCCGGCTGCGGTTGCAGCGGCCGACGCGGCGGCGGCTGGCGGCGCCGGGCGGTAGGACAGGCCGCGGCAGGTCAGGTGCTGCAAGGCCAGCTGCTTGGGATCGATCTGCAGGTTGCGGCGCCACACCTCCTTGCCGGTGGTGGCGTCCAGCGCGATCACATGCTGGTGCGGGGAACACAGGAACAGGCGATTGCCGATCTTCAGCGGCGTCACCTCGAAGGTGGTTTCCTTCGGATCGCCGGGCTGACCGCGCAGGTCGCCGGTGTTGTAGGTCCAGGCGACCTGCAGCCTGTCCGCATTTTCCGGCGTGATGCCGGTCAGCGGCGAATAGCGCTGGCCGTAGCCGGTGCGGCCATAGGCATGCCATTCGCCGTCGGGAATCGCCGGGCCGGAGCCGTCACCAGGAGTTCCGGCCGATGCGGTCTGCTGCCGCGCCGGCACGGTTCCGTCGATGCGGTGCGGGTCGGTGAACCAGGACCCGACGGCGACCAGAAGCACGATCGCCAGCGAGGCGGTCAGCGGAATGCCGGCACCGCGGAAGGCCCCCACCGGATAGGCGCCGGGCGCCGGCACGCCGGCCATCGGTTGCCGTTCGCCCAGTCGGCGGGTGATCCAGGGCAACAGCAGCAGGAACCCGACCACCGCGATCACGTCGCCGCGCGCCGCCAGCGGCCACCAGTCCAGCCCCGCTTCCCACAAGGCCCAAACCAGCGTTCCGATCACCAGCAGCGCATAAGCCGTCAACGCCGCAGGCGACCGCTTCACCAGCAGAAGGGCGGTGACCAGGAACAGGATGCCCGCGACGGCATAGTACCAGGATCCGCCCAGCAGGATCAGCCAAAGGCCGCCGCCCAGCGATCCGAGCCCCAATATTGCCAGCAGAATTGTCATCGCCCACAGGGCGACGCTTCGCTCGGAGGTCTTCATGGCACGTCCTCGACCAAAACCCTTTCCGACCCCAACGAACGGGAGCGGAGTTGGTTGCGACGTGTTTGAGCGAAGGACGCTATTTGCCGCGCATCGCTGCCCATCCGCCGATGCTTCGGAACGCGGAGCGCGCCGTTTTTGTTGAACGGCGAAAGATCCTGGAAACCGATAGACGGAGGCCGCCATGCGCATGCACCGCCATCCTTGGAGCGAGGAGTTCGCCAAGATGAGTCCGGAGGCGCGTTACCGCGGCGTCGGCCCGCGCAATTACCGCCGGTCCGACGAACGCATCCTGGAAGACATCAACGAACGCCTGACCGAAGACCACCACATCGACGCCTCCGATATCGGGGTGAAGGTGGAGGGCGGCGAGGTGGTCTTGTCCGGCACCGTTGCCGACCGTGCCGCCCGCCGCCGGGCGGAAGACATCGCGGAAAGCGTCTCGGGCGTCGGCCATGTGCAGAACGACCTGCGCGTCGCCGGCAGGACCGCGACGGATCGGAACGCGGCCACCGGCCTCGGCGAACGGGTGGAACCGGCCGCTCCGCAGGGCGAAGGCAGCGTCACCGGCCCCGGCGCCCCGGCGCGGGACGCCATGGTGGCGGCACTCGACAACAGCTCCATGGTGCTGGGCAAGCAGCCGCTGCCGGAGGACGACACGCTGCGCCGCAACGACGCCATGGCCGGCACCGCCGGGCGGGACCGACGCTGAGCCACAAGCCGAACCACAACCGGATCGCGGGGAGGGCTGTTGCGGCCCCCCTGCACCGGATGCGCTGCAGCCCTGCGCGGGCATCCGGAGGACCTGGGAGGGTGCTTAACTCTCGGTTAACCGGCGGGGATCATTGTCCCGCGGCAAATCGAGTATCCCCTCTCAAGCCTTCTTGAAACAGAGCAGCTGCCATCATGGGCAACAAGACCATCAAGCTTTCCGACAAGGGCGGTTACCGCGACGTCGCCCTCGACCAACTGCCGCGCAACGTCCGCGCCGCGGTGACCGACCTGTCGACCAAGAACCCGGTCGCCGACATCATCGTCGACCAGTCCGGCATGCTGTACCGCATCCATCTGTCGGCGCCGGCAAACCTGTATGTGGACGTGCTGGCCGTCGCCTGAGGCGCCGCCACGCAATCCAGTTTTTCGGCCAGTCGGTCCGGAAGGGCGGCCTGCAGCTATTGCAGCCGCCCTTCGTCGTTCCGGCCCTCCAGGCGGGCCAATGCACGGTTCAGGAGCCGGGGCGGCAGCATCGCCACCGCGCCGTCGCGCACCGCGCGCACATCCTCCGGATCGAGCCCGGTGACGGCGGCCAGCTGCCGGTCGTCCAGCCCGCGGTCTTCCGCCAGCAGCGTGATCCATCCCGCCAGGGTGCGGGCCTGGGCCAGCCCGGCCCGGTCGTTGAACCACAGGCCGCCGCCCGGGCGGCCAATCGGCGTTGCGTTTTCGAAAGGCATATCGGGATCGAACGACGTCATGGACGCACCTCCCCTCAGCAGTTTCTTTCGCAGTCGCAGCAAGACCCACCGCTTTGCAGCGGATATTGTTTCCCTTCATTTATGAATTCTGCCGATCACTTCCAGAGGGAGGTAGGCAGTATTCGGCACCACCAACGCTCTTTTCCCTGTCTTTTGCGCTGCGGCATGATCGGATGGCTGCGACGGGTCGCCTTTCCGGGATTCTTTGAAACTGTCTTCGCGGGCCGGGGGCTAGGGCGGGGTGGCGGCTTCGGCGTATAACCGGTGCCATCGTCCCCAATCCTCGTCCCGAACCCTCTGCAGTCCGGAACCCCGATGCCCGTCTCTCCGTCCTCCCAGTCACCGCTGTCCGGGCCGGCCCTTCTCGAGCGCATCGACGCGCTGGCGGCGATCAGCGCGGAGGAGGGACGCCTGTCGCGCCTCTACCTGACACCGGAACACCGCCGCGCCAACGGCCTCGTCGCACAGTGGATGGGCGCCGCCGGGATGGCCGTGCGGGAGGATGCCGTCGGCAACATCATCGGCCGCTACGAGGGCGACCGGCCGGGCCTGCCGGCGCTGCTGATCGGCTCCCACCTCGACACCGTGCGGGATGCCGGGCGCTATGACGGCATGCTGGGCGTGCTGAGCGGCATCGCCGTGGTGGCGGACCTGAATGCCCGCGGCCGCCGCCTGCCCTTCGCCGTCGAGGTGATCGGCTTCGGCGACGAGGAGGGCACGCGCTTCCAGTCCACCCTGATCGGCAGCCGCGCCATCGCCGGCACCTTCGATCCCGCGGTGCTGGAGACGCGCGACGCCGCCGGCACGCGGCTGGCCGATGCGATGACGGCGTTCGGGCTCGATCCCACCGCCTGGGCTACCGCCGCCTACGAGCCGCAAGCCGTCCTGGCCTATGTGGAACTGCACATCGAGCAGGGGCCGGTTCTGGAGGCTCTGGGACGCCCGGTCGGCGTCGTTTCCGCCATCGCCGGTGCCACCCGGCTGGCGGTGACGGTGGAGGGCATGGCCGGTCACGCCGGCACCGTGCCGATGACCCTGCGCCGCGATGCGCTGGCCGCGGCTGCCGAGATGATCCTGGCGGTCGAGCAGCTCTGCTCGGGACAGGAGCGGCTGGTCGGCACCGTCGGCCGGATCGAGGCGTCGCCCGGCGCGACCAACGTCATTCCCGGCAAGGTCCGCTTCACCATCGACCTGCGCGCCGACCGCAACCCCCTGCGGCTGGAGCGGGTCGGCGCCGTCCGTGCCCGGCTGGAGGCCATTGCCGACGCCCGCGGCGTCGCCATCGGCTTCGAGACCCTGCATGAAAGCCCCGCCGTCGCCTGCCACCCGGAGCTGATGGCGCAGTTCGCCGCCGCGGCGGCCGCCGAAGGGCTGGACGCGCCTGAGCTGCCGAGCGGCGCCGGCCACGATGCGATGGCGGTGGCGGCGCTGACCGACATCGCCATGCTGTTCGTGCGCTGCGAACGCGGCATCTCGCACAACCCGGCCGAACGGATCACCGCCGCCGATGCCGAGGCGGGGGCCCGCGCGCTCGCCCGCTTCGTCGAGACTTTCCAGCCCGCAACCTCCATTCCGTGACGGACCGCCTGCCATGACCGACCTGTCCCCCTCCCTCGCCGCCACCTTGGCCACCAAGCTGGATGAGGCGGTGAATGCCCGCTTCGACGAGGAGGTCCGTTTCCTGGCGGAGCTGGTGAAGGTGCCGTCCGACAACCCGCCCGGCGACTGCGCTCCCCACGCCGTCCGCGCCGCCGAGCTGCTGGAGGCGATGGGCTTCACGGTCGAACGCCATCCTGTGCCGGCCGATCTGGTGCGGGCGAACGGCATGATCAGCGCCACCAATCTGGTGATCCGCCATCGCTTCGGGGATGGCCCCACCGTGGCGCTGAACGCCCATGGCGACGTGGTGCCGCCCGGCGAGGGATGGTCGAGCGATCCCTACGGCGCGGAAATCCGCGACGGCGTGATGTATGGCCGCGGCGTGGCGGTGTCGAAGTCGGATTTCGCCACCTATGCCTTCGCGCTTCAGGCGCTGATGGCATCGCGGGCCCCGCTGAAGGGCACGGTCGAACTGCACCTGACCTACGACGAGGAGGCCGGCGGCGAGATCGGGCCGAAATGGCTGCTCGACCAGGGGATTTCCAAGCCGGATTACGCGGTGTCGGCCAGCTTCGCCTATTCGGTGGTGACCGGGCACAATGGCTGCCTGCATCTGGAGGTGCAGGTCGACGGCAAGTCCGCCCACGCGGCCCGCCCCGACACCGGCCATGACGCGCTGGAGGCGGCGACCGGCATCCTGGCCGCCCTCTACTCCCACCGGCCGGAACTGGCGACGCGCCGCTCGAGTGTGATCGGCATCACTCATCCGTCGCTGACGGTCGGGCTGATCCAGGGCGGCATCAACACCAACGTGGTCCCCGACCGCGTCACATTCCGCCTCGACCGCCGCATGATCCCGGAAGAGAACCCGGCGGAGGTCGAAGCCGAACTGCGCGCCCTGATCGAGCAGGCCGCCGCAGACCGCGAGGGCATCCGCGTCACCATCCGCCGCATCCTGCTGGCCCGGCCCTTCCGCTCGGTCGGCGACGCGCCGCGCCTCGCCGCGCTGTTCGCGGCCCACGCGCAGGAAGTGTTGGGCGTCCCGGTCGGCCAGAACGGCATCCCGCTCTACACCGACGCCCGCCATTATTCGGAGGCCGGCATCCCCACCATCCTCTATGGCGCCGGCCCGCGCGACCTGCTGGAAGCCAACGGCCACCGCGCCGACGAGAAGCTGGTGCTGGAGGATCTGCGCAAGGCGACCCAGGTGGTGGCGCGGTCGCTGGCGGAACTGCTGGGGTAAACCACTCACTGGTGGACCGCCCCTACCCCACCCGCTCCCCCGACGGCAGCCCGAGGTCCCAATCGGCCAAGCCGGAGGCGGCCGGATCGGTGGTGGCGGTGTCCAACCCGGCCAGATGGCGGTCGATCAGCAGGTTCAGCCGGTCGCGCGCCTCCCACACCGTCAAACTGTGGTCGGCTCGGTCGAGATAGACCATCTCGATGCCGGACAGGCCGTCCAGCGCCCGGCCGCCTTCGCCCAGATGCAGGTAGAATTCGGCCAAGGTCATGTCGCCGCTGCTGTAGACCAGCAGAACCCGCCGGCCTTCCGCGGACAGGCGCCGGAACATGCGCAGCGCGTGGCGGGTCAGGCCGGTGCGGATCAGGACCCTGCGGACGAAGCGGCCGGCCAGACGCTTGGCCAGCCCCATCACCCGCGCGCGTTTGCGGAAGCTGACGCGCAGACGGGCCGGCTTCAGCGCCTCCAGCAGATATTCGGTGGTGGAGCGGAAGGCGACGGTCCGCATCAGCTCCGAGACGGCGGTGCCGTCGCCCAGCTCGAAGCGGCCGGGATTCAGCGCGACCTGCCCGACCACCCGGTTGTCGCCCAAACCGGCATGCAGCGCGGGTGTCCCGCCGGCACACAGGCCGATGACGACGACCCGCGCGTGCCCCTGGGCTTCGAGCCAGTCCAGAGCCGCCCGCACGTCGCCGATCCCATCCCGGTGGTAGAGCAGGTTGTCGGCAACGCCCGGCCGGCCGGGGCTGTCGCCGATCCCCGCGGCATCGATCCTGAGCGAGCAGTAGCCGCGCGCCGCCAGACGGCGGGCCTGCACCACGGTGGCGCGTCCGGAACCGACATGGTGGGTGGCGCCGCTGTTCAGGAACAGGATGGCCGGCCGGCTGCCGGCGGGATCGGCCAGGACCGGCGTGCAATAGATGCCGAACAGTTCCGGATCCTTGCCGAAGAAGACCGGCCGCTCCACCGCGGTCGTGGTCATCAGCCCGGCCGGGCGGTCCGGCGGCGGGGTCGCACCCATAGCGATCGGTCCGGCGGCGATCCAGCGCAGGACCGGATCGAACACCGCGGCGGCCTGGGCACGCTGCGGCTGCTGGACCATCTCCAGCATGCCGCTGATGCCCATCGGCTCCGCCACCGCGCCCATCGCGCGCCAGCGGGCCGCCAGCTTCACCGGCGTCTTCGCGTCCGGCCGGTCGGCGATCAGGATGCGTGGAGCCGGCAGCTTCGGCTGGTCGCAAGGGGCTAGGCCGCTCAGCGCCAGCGCGGTCTCCGGCGTCAGCGGCATGCCGATCACGTTCAGCCAGGAGGCGCGCCCCGGCGGTTCCGGGTTGCAGACCGGGCGCAGCACCATGGTGGCCAGCGTCTGCAGCTCCCGCACCGCCTTGCGGCCGGAGGTGATCGGTGCCAGCAGCGCCAGCGCATCCACCCCCTGCCCCTCCTCCGCCAGTTCCAGCGCCGCCGCGGTGGCGAGAAGCGAGCCCAGGCGGAAGCCGACCAGGGCCAGTTCGGTGACGCCGGTGTCCTCGCGCAGGCGGCGCACCGCCGCCTTGACGCCGTCCAGCCACGCGCGCACCCGGTCCGGCTCGCTGTCGTCCCCGGCGGAATCGCCGGAGCCAGGATAGTCGAACCGCAAGGTCGGCAGCCCGGCGGCGGCCAGCTTCTCCGCGAAGGTCTTCCAGGCGCGGTGTACGCAGAGTTCCTCATGTCCGTAGGGACCGCACAGCACCACCCCGCGCCTCCCCGGCGCCGGGTGCAGCCATCCGAAACACCCTTCGAACACCATTGGTGTCGGCTTCATGCGTCCCCCCTGTAACGGACGGGCGCCAGCGCGTTCAGCGCATGGACCTCCCCATCCGGCACCCCGCCTCCGGCGCCGGTACGCGGCTGCAGGCGGACCACCCGCTCGACGCCGGGGGACAGGTGGAACCAGGCATCCTCCGCCCGGAACCGCCCGTCCTCCACATGCACCGAACAGGCAAGCTGCCGGGTGGCAAGCCGCAATGCCCAGTCGTCCCCCTGCCGCTCCACCACCGCCGTCAGGCCGAGATCCGCGCGCGGCAGCGAGCGACCCTTCGGGAAATAATGAGACTCATCAATTGGTTCCGCTTCCCTTTCGGCCGGCAGCAATTGCGCCGACACCACATCGTGTGGGATCGGTCCAAACCTGTAAGTGTAGGTCGTGTCAAAAAAGCGGTCGGTCATCCCGGCAGCCGGCAGGGTGACCGCCGCCCGCGCCGGCAGCGTCACCGGCCGCTCCGCCTTCAGCACCGGAACCGTCCCGTCGCGCCAGGCCGTCAGCCGCAGCAGCGCCTCCACCGGCCGGGAGGTGTCGTTGACCAGATGCACGGCCAGACCGTTCACCCCCTCGTCGGTCAGGATGACGCGCAGCGGACGGAAGGCGCGTTTCAGCGCATGCCAGGCTGGCTTCGGCGTGCCGTCGGCGGCGACCACGCCCCAGCCGGCGCCCGGCCAGGGGTCGCGCCATTGCCAGACCAGCCCGCCGGCGCAGCCGGAACCACCGCGCCGCCACTCGTCGAACACCGCCTGCATCACCTCCCCGGTCACCGCGCGGGACAGGCGGCGGTAGCGGTCGGGCTCCTCGTAGCGCAGCCGTCTCGGATCGACGCCGTAGAGCGCCTCCAGGTAATGCTCCCGCACATCCTCGAAGTCCCAGGAGGCGCCGGGATCGCGCGGAACCCGCTCCTTCCAGCGGGGATGATGGAGCGCCGGAACGCCGAGCAGGTCGTCCTCCGCCAGATTGGCGAAGGCGAGACATTCGCTGGCAAAGCGCACGTCGGCCCGCCGGGCATCCTCCAGCGGCCTCATATAGGCGCCGACGCCGTAGTAATGGGTCACCCCGGCATTGGCGACGAAGGGCAACGGCCCGCCGCTGGGGGAGTTCGCGATCTGGATCAGGTCGGGCCGCCGCGCCGTCGCCTCCTCCGTGATCGCCGCGGCCAGCGCCCCTTGCGTCCAGGAGGCGCGGGGCAGGCCGAGCATGGCCGCCTGCTGCTCCATCTCGCTGCCGCCGCACAGCACCGCCAGGGAAGGGGAGGCCTGGGTGCGGTCGAGAAGCTGTGCGATCTCCGCTCGTACCCCATCCAGAAAGACCGGATCGCTGGGGTAGTCGAAATTGGCGAGCATGGCGTCCTGCCAGACCAGGATCCCCAGCTCGTCGCACAGCTCGAAGAATGCGTCGCCCTCATACAGCATGGTGCCGCCGACGCGGACCATGTTGGCCCCGGCATCGCGCATCCGCCGCAATTCGGGCTCATAGACGGCACGCTCAGCCGACAGTCCGACCAGATCGACCGGCACCCAGCAGCCGCCGCGGCAGAACACCCGCTCACCATTCACCAGCAAGGCGAAGCCGTCGCCGTCGGTCCCCCGGTCCACCGCCAGCGAGCGGAAGCCGATGCGCCCCAGATCGACCTCTACGTTCCCCCCCGGCGTGACGATCCGGGCGACCACGCCATGCAGCACCGGCTCGCCATGGGTGTGCGGCCACCAGGGCTCCACCCCCGGCAAGGTCATGTCGGCGTGGAAGGTGTCGATGCCGTCGAACCGGAGTGGAACCACCTGCCCGGCAACCTCGACCGAGCCGGTCATGCCGGCCCCATCCGCCTGATGGGCGCCGTCCACCGTCAGGCGC
Source organism: Alphaproteobacteria bacterium (assembly GCA_046570145.1). GTDB lineage: Bacteria > Pseudomonadota > Alphaproteobacteria > Azospirillales > Azospirillaceae > Azospirillum. The sequence continues at coordinate 8,735 of JBKHVJ010000178.1, read as the reverse complement.
AGCGACAGCCGCCCGTCGCGCCCGTCATAGCCGCTGCGCAGGTCGGCGCCCAGCACGCGGATGGGGCCTGTCTCCTCGACCATCTCCACCGGGCGGTATGGGCCGACCGCGTGGACCGGCGGGCACCATCCCGGCATATGGCCCAGCAGGGTCGTGCGGACCAAGCGCAACGCCGCCGGTTCGGCGAGCTTCGGCCGCCAGCGGGCGCGCCCCTTCCTTGACGCCGCCAAGGCCGCCAGCACCGGGTGCAGGGCGTGGAAGCGGATGGACAGTTCCACCTCCCCATTCAGCGTCACCGGCACCTCATGGGCGAGGAACATGCTGTCGGAGGTCAGGATGCGTTCCCCGTCCAGCCGCACCTCCGCGATGGTGGCGAGGCCGTGGAAGCGCAGGATACGGGGACCGTGGCCGGCCAGCCGGGTGCGGTAGACGACGTCCTTGTCATGCAGCGGCAGCGGATCGTCCAGAGACCAGAAGCCGGCCGCTTGCAGGCCCTGCGCTGCAGTGCCGGGCACCGGAGCAGGCACGCCCTCCCCCGGCTCTCCCAAATCCTCCGCGCCGCCGGACGGCAGCAGGGTCAGAGCCCATCCCTCCGTCAGCGCGGCGATCCGCCGTCCCGTGACCGATCGGATGCGCGCCATCGCCGGTCACCCGTAATGCCGGGCCAGCGCGCCCAGTGCGGTGTCATAGGCCCGCTCCATCCGGTCGAAGCCGTCGCTCAGGTCGGGCGCCTTGCGCCGGGCCACGGTGCGGGCCAGCTGGAACTGCATCGCCTTGACGCCCTCGGCGATGGTCCGGCAAGCCTCCTCCGCCTCCGCCGCCCCGTCGAGCCAGCGGATATGGGCGCCGAGCAGCTCGAAATTGGCGCCAAGCTGGCGCAGCAGGTTGAAGGCGTAGAGGTGGAAATACTCCATCGGTCGCGACAGCAGCCGGTCCAGATGCTCCGGGAAGGCGCCGCGGTAGGCAGCGATCGGGTTCTCCGCCGGGCTGCGCGCAAGGTGGCGGCGCAGAAGCAGCAGGGCGGCGTCCATCAGCGCCCGGCCTTCCAGCGCCGGCAGCGCCGGCTTCACGAATTCCACATAGGGGAACAGCGGCCCGGCCGCCGCCGCGGTGACGCCCGCGTAATCGGCGCCCTCCAGCCGATGGAAGCCGGCATTGTGGAAATAGTCCATCGTCCGCGCCGCCGGGTCGATGCGGACGATGCCGACCGTGGTCTTGACATGCGTGGTGCCATAGGAGGTGCCTCGGGTGTCCGGCAAATGGAAGCCGTCGACCTCGACCAGCACCAGCCCGCCATCCGGGCTGCGCGCCAGCTGCTCCGCCACATGGGCTTCGACGCTGTCGTAGATCGCCAGTTCCTGCACGCGCAGGCCGTACAACGTCTCCAGATCCTCCAGCGGCACCTTGAAGAAGGTGAACTGGTCGCCCTCGAAATCCTGGGTGACGGTGAAGCCCAGCATCGCCAGCGGGTCGAGCCCGCGGGCGTGCAGCGCCTCGATCCACAGATCGACGTAGCAGTTGGTTTCCAGCCAGATCCGCTCGCCCCGGTGCAGGGGATGGCGGTCGTGGCCGTCGGGCTGGTGCCGGGTCCACATGGCGCCCGTCAGCCCCACAGCACCTTGCGGACCGCCGCCGGCCAGCCGGCCGGGTCGAAGCCATGGTGGCGGAACAGCGCCAGCGCCACGCGCTCCATTCCGAAGCCGACGCAGGCGGTGTGGGCGACGCCGCCGTCGGCGGTGCGGATGTCCCAGATATGGCCGAAATGGTCCTGGTGATAGTTGAAGCTGAGGCAGGCCGTCGGCTTCTCCGCGCTGGTGACGGGGATCAGCAGTTCGAACTTCAGCTTCTGTTCGCGCTGGCTGCTCGACAGCATGGCGCCGGCCCGGCCGAAGAAGGGATCGTTGGCGACGTCGATCTCCAGCGGCACCTCCAGCGAGGCCATCATCCCGCGCCCGCGCTCCAGCCACGTCTCGCGGAACGCCACCACCTGCTCCGGCGTGCCGATGCGGATGTATTCGCGCATGCGGAACATCTGCATGCGGGCCGGGTCGATCGACGGCTCGTGCCGGAAGCAGTAGGAGAAGACGTCGATCAGCTTTCCGTCACCGGGCAGCGCACCGCGCCGGGCGATGGTCGGATAGACCGGATAGCAGGCCGCCGGCGTCATCACCACGTCGGTCGCGACCTGATCCTCGGTCCAGTCCTGCCCCTCCTCCAGCCGGCGCAGCAGGGTGCGGTGCGCCTTCTCGTCGCCGCCGAAGCTGTGGATGGTGCCGGCCAGATGGGGGAAGCTCTTCAGATACTCGCTTTCCTCGAAATACCGGCGGTTCAGGGCCGGCGGGAAGCGCATCGCCTCCGCCCCGTCTGCGCCGCCCCAGCGGGTGACAAGCGCGTCGAAGCGTTCCACCACCTCCTCGAACAGGCCGCTGCGGCCATAGAGGCCGTCCACGCCGGTGGGAATCAGCAGGCCGGCCGCCACCAGCTCGTCGCGATAGGCCGCCTGGGCCGCCCCGATGTCGACCATGTTCATTCGAATGGCCCCGATCCGTCCCGCTGGACGAGAAGCTGCGTGGCGATGTGCGACATGATGCGGTCGTTGCCGATCATGAGGGCGGCGGAGTGGGCATCGCGCAGGTGGCGGCCCAGGCTGTAGGGCGTGTCGTTGCGGTAGCCGGCCAGCCCGCAGGTGCGGATCGCCGCCTCCACCACCTCGCGCACCAGTTCGGACGTGGTGACCTTCAGCGTGGCCATCGCCGTGGCGAAGGACAGGCTGGTCAGCAGTTCCGGCGAGCCGCAGGCCAGCTCGTACTGGCGGATGGCGGTCAGGATGACCGTCTTCATCTGCTGCAGCTTCGCCGTCGCCTCCGCCAGCCGCACCGCGCAGGTCGGGGTGGTGCCGGGCTTGCGCCTGGCCTCCGACCGGACGAAGGCGCGGGCGCGGCTGACCGCGTCGGCGGCGATGCCGAGCCAGGTGCTGCTCCACAGGATATGGGTCACCGGCAGCATGGTCCGGGCCGACAGGTCGGCATAGGGCAGCGGCAGGATCTGGTCGGTGACGCCCGCCGCCTCCAGACGGTAGCCGTCGGAGCAGGTGCCGCGCATGCCCATCGCGTCCCACAGCGTGGTCTTTTCCAGACGGTAGTCGTCGCGGGTCAGCACCACCAGCACCTGATCCGACGAGGGCGCGTCGGGATGGCGGCGGGCGGTGACCAGGATCACGTCCGACTGGTCGCCATAGGAGATGACCGAGGCGTTCTTCGCCAGGGTGAAACGGCCGTCCCCGCTCCCCCGATCCGCCTTGAAGGCATCCGCCTCGACGGCGCAGACGCTGTTGCGGATATCGCCGCCGGTCTCCGCCTCGGTCGTGGCGGAGCCGAGAAGCAGCTGTTCGGCCGCCATGCGCGCCATCAGCTCGCGGTGCCAGCCATTGCTGCCATGGTTGACCAGACAGGCGACCTGGATCTGGTGCATGGCATAGATCATGCCGGTGGCGGCACAGCCGCGGGCCAGGGCATGGCAGGCCGCCGCCACCTCGAACAGCGACGCGCCGCCGCCGCCGAGCTCCGCCGGCACCATGGCGCCCAGCAGCCGGTCCCGGCGCAGGGCGTCTAAGGCCTCGGTGGGAAAGCGGCTTTCACGGTCCACAGCGTCGGCGTGGCGCGCGGCGATGTCCGCCCCGATGGCGCGCGCGCGGGCCGATAGGTTCGGAGCCGCGCCGGCCGGGGCGGCGTTCACGCCTCGCCCCCGTCGATCAGGCCGCGCACCGCGTCGCGGATCGAGGCGATGCTCTCGAAGGTGCGGCGGTTCAGAAGCTTTTCGGGAAACTCGACGTCGAACTGCTCCTCCAGCCCCAGCATCAGGCCGACACAACCATGAGAGGTAAGTCCGGCGGCATAGAGATCGTCATCGACGGCGAGCCGGCCGGCATCGACCGCCAGTCCGCCGCATTCGGCCAGGACCGAACGGATACCGGCGATCATCCCGTCATCGGCCCCACCACCGGCGGCGGGGGGTAGCCCGGCACTTCCGGCCGCCTGGAGCGACGGGTTGGGAAAAGGCGGGCTGGCGTCCTGCGGCATTCTCGAAATCCCTCGGAAACTTGCTGATCCCAAGCTAACCACGCCACCCCGGTGCTTCCACTCGGCATCGGTATGGCCGTCGGGCTATCCAAGTGATCGCTTTTTCTCCGGTAGGGGTAAGCACAGGGATAGCGTTGGTCGAAGGTCCCGATGCCTTTGGTGTTGCCCGTTCGGACCATGACCCGCCGGCCTAGGCCTGGGCTTGTCCGTTGCGGACTTTGCACAGCCGACACCACCCCGGCAGCGGCTGTCGAGTCCGAACGGATATATGACCCGTGGGCGATACACTTTCTCGCATGCGAAATTTTTCCGCCCTTGGAACGTCGCAATTCCATATATTGGAATGGCCTGTAATCTCTTTTTCTGTCAGTGGAAATTTGATTGACGGGAAATCACCCGGTCGAAAACCATGCAAGAGCCGGTGTGACCGATCGCCGCAAGGACCTCGCGGTACTTGCAGAACCAAGATTGCATTCAATGCAGCCTTGCAGCCGATGGGAGCCGCCGGCGCCCGGGTGGAGCGCAGCCGCCGCCTCCGGGTGACAGCGATCACACCCGCCCCGAGGGGACCCGACGCCATGTCCACCGCCGCTCCCGCGCTTCCGCAGCACGCCACCGGACCATCCGGCAGCATTCCAGTCCCGGGCAACCGGCGCCGTCTCGGCGTTCGGGCGAAGCTGCTGCTGGCCTTCGCCGGCATGGCGGCGATGACGGTGGCGGCCAGCGCCGTCGGGCTGATGTCCTTTTCCGCCGTCGAACGGCCGATGGCGCATATCGCCGACACCAGCCTGCCGGAGATGGAACTGGCGACCCGGCTGGCGGGTGAAAGCAGCCGCATCGCCGCCGCCGCCCCGACCCTGGACGGTGCCGAAAGCCAGGAGGAACGCGAGCGTATCCAGGCCGACACGCGCGAACGCTCCCGCGCCTTCCTGGCGCTGGTCGACGAGTTGGCCGGACGCCGCCCGCAGGACCCGCTGCTGTCGGAGGTGCGGGACACCGGGAACGCCCTGATCGCGACGCTGGACCGGGTGAATGACGGGGTGGCCGCCCGCCTGTCCCTGCGCGACCGGCGCGAGGCGGCGTCGGCGCGCCTGACCCAGGCCTATGACGGCTTCCTCAAGACCCTGGCGCCACTGGTGGAGGGCGCCGGACAGTCGCTGCAGGACAAGGGCATGGCGCTGGACGGCGGGACCGACCGCGACATGGGGGCGCTGTCCGATGCGGTGCGGTCGATGATCGCGCTCTACGACCTGCGCGGCGGCATCGCCTCTGCCCTCGACGCCATGAACCGGTCCGGCACCGCGCCGGACGGCAAGGCCATCGGCGAACTGCAGCAGGCCTACCTGGAGGCCTCCTCCCAGGTGACGGGCACGCTCGGCACGCTCGGCGACCGGCTGCCGGCCGACATGGCCGGGAAGATCGACACGCTGTTCCTCTTCGGATACGGCAAGGACAATGTCTTCGAACTGCGCCGGGCGGCGCTGGACGGCACCGAGAACAGCGGCGGGGCGGTCGACCGGCGGCTGGCGGAAAGGCTGGGCGCCGCGCGGGCACAGGCGGCCGGCTTGCTCGATGGGCTGAAGGCGCCGCTGCGCAAGGTTCAGAGCGACATCAAGCGCACCAGTTTCGACGTCCGCTCCCGCATCCAGGAGTCGACCCAGGATTTGCTGGGCCCCGGCCTGGACCGCTTCCGCACCCATCTGGAACTCTCGACCCACGGCACCGCCCTGGCCGGCGCGCTGAACGAGGCGGCGCAGGCCGCCGACCCCGCCCGGCTGGCACTGCTGGAAAAGCGCTTCATCACCGAAGCCATCGCGCTCGACCAGCGCATCGTCAAGCTGGCCGACACGGACAATGGCGAGGGTGGCGAGGACGCCGCGGGCAACGAGGTGATCACCGCCCTGGCCAAGGCGCTGGCCGCCTTCGGCCGGGGCGAGGACGGCATCGTCGCGCTGCGCCGGGCCGAACTGGCGGCCGTGGCCGACACCGGCCGGGTCCTGGCGGAGAACCGCCTGCTTTCCCAGAGCTTCGCCGCCACCGTCGACCGCCAGATCGCCGCCATGCGGGACGAGGCCAAGGCCGCCGTCGCCGGCACCCACGGCACCATCGCCGCCGGCCGCAACATGCTGATCCTGTTCGCCGTCGGCAGTCTGATCGGCGCGATGGCGCTGGCCTGGCTGGTGGTGGGGCGCCACATCGTCGCCCGGCTCAGCGCGCTGTCGGACGCCATGCGGGCCATCGCGGCCGGCGATCTCAACGCTTCCATCCCCGCCGCCGGCTCCGACGAGATCGGCGACATGACCCGCGCGCTGATGGTCTTCCGCGACACCGCCAACGCCGCCCGCGAGGCCAACGCCCGCGCCGAGGCCGAACGCGGCCGTGCCGCCGGCGAGCGCCGCCGCGCCATGGTCGAGATGGCGGAGAATTTCGAGACCGGCGTCCGCGGCGTGCTCGACCGCGTGGCACAGGCTGCCGGCGAGATGCAGGACATGGCCGAACGCATGACCCGCAGCGCCGACCTCACAGCCGGGGAGGCGACGACCGCCGCCGGCAGCTCCCAGCAGGCCGAAGGCAACGTCAAGGCGGTGGCCGCCGCTACGGAGGAACTCTCGGCCTCCATCCAGGAGATCGGGACCCAGGTCCACGCCTCCAGCCAGATCGCCCGCAAGGCGGCGGAAGAGGCGGAACGGACCGACCGCACGGTGGAAGGGCTGGCCCAGACCGGCCGCCGCATCGGCGAGGTGATCGGGCTGATCCAGTCCATCGCCGGCCAAACCAACCTGCTGGCCTTGAACGCCACCATCGAAGCGGCGCGGGCAGGCGAGGCCGGCAAGGGCTTCGCCGTCGTGGCGAGCGAGGTGAAGGGGCTCGCCACCCAGACCGCGAAGGCGACGGAGGACATCTCGGCCCAGATCGCCGCCATGCAGTCGGTGACGCAGGAGGCGGTGGACGCCATCCGCTCCATCGCCGGCACCATCCGGGAGGTGAACGAGATCGCCGCCACCATCGCCGCCGCGGTCGAGCAGCAGAGCGCCGCCACCCGCGAGATCGCCCGCAATGTGGGCGAGGCGGCGGACAGCACCCAGCATGTCCGCGGCAATATCGATTCCGTCGCCGACGCCGCGCGGGAGTCGGGGGAATCCGCCAACCGCGTTCTGTCGGCCTCCTCCACCGTGCAGGACCAGTTGCGGACCCTGTCCGGTCAGGTCGACGCGCTTGTCGGAGAGATGCGGGCGGCCTGATCCGATTACGGATGCCGGGGGGCGGGCTACGGCCCGTCCGCCAGATCCCGCAGGCCGTCCACGTCGCAGTTGAAGCGGTTGGGCCGCATCTCGCTCAGCAGGCCCTGCCGCTTCAGTTCGGCGACGACGCGGCTGGCGGTCTCGGTGGTGATGCCCAGCACGGCGCCGACATCTTCCCGCCCGAAGAAGTCGCATTCGCCGTGATCGTCCACCAGGGTCAGGAACAGCCGGGCGACCCGCGCCCGCGCGCTGCCGGTGCCGAGTTCGACCAGGAAAGCGTCGGCGCGCTCCACCGCCTGATGCCAGCGCCGCATCAGCTGCTGGTGCAGGTGCTGCGTCTCTTCCGACAGGCGCTGGATCACCGCGCGCGGAATCCGGCAGGTCAGCACCGGGTGGATGGCGATGGCGGTGTGGCGGTAGGGTTCGCCCAGCGCCGCCTCGAGCCCGGCGGTGTCCCCGGTGCGCAGAAGCCGGACGATGCGCTGGCCGCCATTGGGCAGATACTGCACCAGCTTCACCAGTCCGCCGCGCACGGTGTAGAGGGCAGTCGGCTCGTCGCCGACATGGTAGAGCGCCGCCCCCGGAGCCACCGTCATTTCGTCGATGGGCAGATGGATCAGGTTGAAATCGGATTCCGTCAGATCGGCGAAAAGCGCCGATTCCCTGATGCCGCACCCCCTGCAGTTCGCCAGCCCCCGCCACGCCGCGTTGATGCTGGTCTTCTTCACGCTCATGTCCATGGTTTTGCGGGGCGACGATGCTGTGGGTACGTACGGTGGTCGCCGGGCAGTGTGGCAGCTTTTTGGATGCGTTCCAAGGATGCGGCGATCAACATCCGCAATAGGGGAGCATCACGCCGCACTCTCCGTCACCGGCCGGGTTTCGCGCTCCTCCTCACGCAGGGTGACGGCGCCGTTTGTGCGCTCCAGGATCAGCTTGCGGCCGTGATGGGCGTCGAGCCCGGCATGGTGACCGATGGTCAGCAGGGTGGCGTTCGGCAACTCCCGTTCCATCAGTGTCAGCAACTCCTCCTCGGCAGGGGGGTCGAGGCTGTCGGTGGCGTCCTCCAGGAAGATCCAGTCGGGGCGGCGGATCAGCAGACGGGCGAAGCCGAGCCGCTGGCGCTCGGGCACCGACAGCACCTCGTCCCAGCGGTCGGTGCCGTCCAGCCGGTCGACCAGATCGGGCAGCCCGACACTGATCAGCGCCTGGGCCGCCCGGTCGTCCGCCACCGACGAGGCCGGACCGGGATAGGCCAGCACCGCGCGCAGGCTGTCATGCGGCAGATAGGGGCGTTCCGGCATGAAGAAGACACGGGTGTGGGCCGGCAGGGTGATGCGCCCGCTGCCCCACGGCCAGACCCCGGCAACGGCGCGGAACAGGCGGATGGTCGCCGTCGCATCGCCGCCGATCA
>JBKHVJ010000177.1:0-5746 GCA_046570145.1 Alphaproteobacteria bacterium | reverse complement strand
CGAGGAGCCGGCCACCGTCTTCGTCGCCGGCTTCATCGGCGAGAACAACCGGTTGTGCGGTGTGTTGGCCGACCGGCAGGGCGACAGCGGGACCGTCCGGCTGGAGGGCGGTTCGATGGTGCGGGCCCGTGCCGCCGCCGCGCTGGAGGCCGGCGCATCGGTCACGGTGTCGCTGCGGCCCGAGCGGGTTCGGCTGGTGCCGGTCGAGTCATCCGATGGGGCCGAAGGGACGGGAGGCCTGTTCGGCCATGTCTCAGAACTGATCTATCTGGGCGACCACATCCGCGTGCATCTGGCGGACGGTCCGGCCGCCGGGCTGGTCGCGAAAATTCCCAACAATGCCGATCACCAGCATGTGCGTTCGGGCGGCTGTTACCGGGTGGAATGGGGAGCGGCCGACGCCATCGCGCTTCCGGTCGATCACCGACCATAGGGACGCATGGCCGCCGGGGAGGCGCTGTGGCGCCTCCCGCACCGTTTTCTCGTGCCCGCGCAACTCGTCACCGACACTGACGCTGGCATCGGCGCCGATCAGCACCGCATCGCGGCCCGGCCGGCTGGTCGGCGGTCGCGCGGCCGGAGTTTGCCTTGCGCCCACCCTCCTATGCCCGCTTGTAGGCCATCAGGAGGGCCACCGTGCAGAGGAGGGGAAGTCCGGCGTCGCGCATGTCGAAATTGAGGTGGAGCATGGCGGCATAGAGAACGATGCCGATGGTGGCGATGGCCGGCAACAGGGTGTCGGCGATACCGAGTATGCCGCGGCCGTCGAGCCAGGCACCGGCCACCAGGGTCGCATGGATCAGCGCGATCAGGATGAGGAGGGCGATACCGGCCATCAGGACATATTCCAGGGTGAACACCGCCGGCAGATACCCGGCGGGAACCGATCCGGTGAGGAGCGGATTCAGTGCGTCATGCGCCGCCCTTACCCCGATGACGGCGATGTAATGCAGCGCCGTCGCCAGCAGCAGATTGCCGGACAGCAGCTCCACGGTTCGCCAGGACAGGAAGGCGGGCCAACGGAAACGGTCGAGGACGAGGATGCTCAGCGCAGTCCCACTGCCGAAGAGCAGCGCGTAATCGGGCGACAGCGGCCATTTCGATACCCCGTGACCGAGGACCAGGATGTCGAACGACGCCACCGAGAGACCCAGCAGGGCGACGATCGCGGTGCGGCGGGAGTGCCGGTGGTGGGCGAACATCCGCCCCGCAACGACGAAGAGGATCCAAGGGAAGACAGGGAACCAGCCGGGAAAGGACGGCACGAAGAGGCCGTAGATGAAAGGAAGCGGCAAGGCGAACCAAGCGCCGCAGAGCGCCAGAAGGAAAAGTCCGATCAGCACCCGGTTGGCGGCGTCGACCCTGACGGCGATATCGAACAGGAGCCGGGCGGCGAAGAGAAACATGAAGAAGTCGCTGGAGAATGGATTGTTCTGTTGATACAGGCTGTGGATGGCCGCCAGGATGAACAGCTTCAGATGGTCCTCGATCCGCCGGCCCAGCGGCTTTGCCAGAAAGCGGTCGAGCGTCATTCCGAAGGCGAAGAAGAACAGCACCGGCGCCAGTTCGAAGACGAATTGCATGATGTTGACGAGACGGTAGGCGTCCGGCATCGCGCGCCCCCAATGGGCCGCCACCATGAACACCAGGGCGGTGACGCGGATGATGTCCAGGCTTCTGTCTCTGGCTGCCGGTGGGGTCGGCAGCAGCTTGTATTCACTCCCAAGGACGGGCCGAGCCGTGGTCCGGCTTGCCATGACGAGGGTTTCGACCGGGCCGGCAGTCATCTCGCGCTCCTTCATGACCGGTGCGGACGGGTGATGCCCAGGCGTCCCGGCAATGCCGCCGCCCATGCGGCGACGGCGGCGCGGTCCTTGCGGTCGAGCATCCACACCATAAAGAGGGTTGCACCCAGATAGAGGGGCAGGGCCGGAAGCGTCTTGGTGTAGAAGGGGTCGAATCCCGCTTCGTAGCGCCAGAACGGGACGATGGAGAAAGGGGCCAGCGCCGCGACGCCGAAGATCCAGCGTGAGAACCACCAGGAAGGAACGAGGGCGGCCAGCGCCAGGATCCACAGGATGAACCAGGGCCACATATGGGTCGATATGCTGAACACCACCGCCGCCATCACCGCTGTGGCGGCCTTCCAGGCATTTTCCGTGGAGGGCGACCGGTAGAGAGTGGCCAGGGTCCACATGGCAAAAGCGGCGAAGGAACCGCGCACGAGCCAGCGCAGGAGAGCGAGGTCCATGCCCAGCAGCCTCTCCGCCACGCGGACGATGTCGACCGGTTGAAGCCACTGCCAGCCTGACATGCCGCGGGCTCCATCGAAGAAGGTGGGAGAGCGGAAAAAGAGGAACAGAACGGCAAGGAAGAAGGCGGCTGCCGGAATTCCGCGCAGAAGATATGCAACCAGGATGCTCCTGAGATCCATCCGGCTGGATTTGCCGACCCTGTAGAGCAGATCGACGGAGACCAGGACGGCGCTGGTGTATTTGCAGGCGGCCGACGCCGCCAGCGCTAGCGGGCCGGCACGGTCGCCGGAGGGAAGGCGCATCAGCCACAGCAGCATGAAGACGACCATCGCCATGTCGTTGTGTCCCTCGTCGGCCGAATAGATGTGGCCGATGGGCAGCCAGCCGAACGCGACGAGACCGGCTGCCGCCGTCGCCTCGTCATGGGTCCGGCCGATCCGCCGGATGATGGCGAGCGCGGCGATCCAGGCGCCACCCAGGACCAGCTTGAACAGCAACCCTGTCAGCCAGACGTTTCCGTCGCTGAGAGCCATGATGCCGGCCGAGACGACCGCCCAGAGGGGGCCGTAGGTCATCATCGCCGGGACCTCGTCGAAGGGGTAGGGGCTGGCTTGTTCCGACGTGAAGGGAACATAGTAGGGGTTGAGCCCCTGGAGGATTTCCTCGCCCCACAGCGCGGAAAACCAGAGATCCTGCGTCATCACCGGAACGGACGGAACGCAGGCGGCGGTGAAAAGAACCGGCCAGAAGAAGAGGCGGTCCGTTACCGCCTTCGTGACCGGGCCTTTGAAATCGGACAGCAGGCGGAACAGCCACGCCGCCGCGGCGATCTGAAGAACGAGCGGTAAGCAATAGAACAGGAAATACATGCCGTCATGGGTGAAGACGTTACCGTCGGTGAGTGCATGTGCCAGCGGGATCGGGAAGTCTGCGATGGATGCTGCCAACCGGGCGAAGAAAGCGGATTGATTGGGCAGGCCGACTTCCCCGTGTCCAGCATCCGATGCGGCGAGGAAGTAGCTCAGTGCCGAATAAAACAGTAAGAGCAATGTTCCAATAATTCCAAGCCTGTCGATAACAGCCCCGGTTTGCATGCCATTCGCGTCGGCGGGTACAGTGACAGTTAAAATCTCTTTTCTCACAACCCGCAATGACATCTCGTCCACCAATATGTTCTTGACGGAGTCGCCGGGTCTCATACTAAGGAAAGTCAGATAAAAATTGGCCGTTCTTCGGTACTAATTCTGGAATTTACTATTTGAGTGCAGCATTTCACACTGCTTTTTACGTCGGTTTCCTTCGATACTGCGCATTCGAATGAGGCCGGCCTCAACGCACCGGCAAATGTCTGAGCTGTCGGGAGCATCCAATTCCGTCATGAGGGGCCGGATTGAGCGTCCGGTCGCAGCAACGAACATTTGGGTGTCCGGCCTCATGCTGTTTTGTCGTCGGAACCGCGTTGGCCCCGTGTTACGCCGGCCAAGGTGGTAAGGCGCTTTCTCAAAACCCAACGAGTCCGTTCGCGATGAAGAAGATGGCTGCGGCGGAGAGCGGGGCGAGCACGATCTTGCCTTGCAGATGACCGGCGGCGGCGCGTTCGTGGGACTTGCGGGCCTCGGCGAGCGGGAAGGTGCTGCCGATTGCAATGCGGATCGTTCCGCTGTTCAGCAGGGGCGCAATCCGAGCGAGCTGCGCGCCGTTCGAACGGACCTGGGTTGTTAACCGCGCTGCGGCACGCCAGCCGGCACTCCAACCCCGCGGTGCGGGCCTTTCCCGACGATTTGAAGAACGCCTTTTATCGCGTCCGCCCGATGCTGCAACCGGTCACGGGGGCGGAAGGAGCAGCCCGTCGGCGATGACCGCACCGCTCGCCTGCATCAGATAGAGCCCGATGTGATGGGCAAGCAATTGCGGATGGGCCGCGGTTTCGGGCAGGCCGAGGTCGCGGGCCGTGGCAAGCGGCAGATCGTAGGTGGCGCATCCCGGCTCATACACGACGATCTCCCGCAGCGGCCCGGTCATGCCGTGGTTGCGCGCCGACAGCAGGGCCTGCACGGCCTGGAGAACGCAGATGTCGGTGCAGATGCCGTCCACCACCAGGGTCTCGACGCCATTGTCGGCGATCCAGTCGAACAGCCGGTTGCGGCCGGTCGCGAGGTCGGTCGTCCCGATCACGCCGTTGATGCAGTCCTTGCGCATCAGCGTGACGCCAGGGGCGCGGTTCAGCCAGACAAGCTCATCGACCAGATCCTCCTCGCCGGTGCCGGCCTCGCAATGGGGAGGGTAGGGGTATTCGGGCTTGCTTGGCTCATGGGTGTCCAGGAACACCGCGATGGGATAGCCGGCCTCGATGAACAGCCGGTCGGTGCGGTCGATCTCGGCAATCATGCGGGTGACCTGGGCATTGGCTGCCGGCGGCGCCAGATTGCCGCCCCCGATGGCGGCGAACCCCTTCACCGGATCGACGTCGAGCTTTCCAACCCTCTTGCCTGCCAGCGCGACGGTGGTCCTGCGCACCGGCAGGACGGCGGCGACGGCCTCCAGCGTGGCGGCCGGGCTGATGATGGATTCGGTCATGATGGGTCTCCTTCCTGTTCAGTCCGGCACGGGCAGGTTCGCGACGCCCCAGGTGCCGAAGAGGGCGCGGTAGCGAGTCACGTCGGACGCCGGTCCGGTGGCCTTCCCGCAATTGTCGCTGAGCTTGACCGCTCCCTTCAAGGCAACCGTCCATCTCGACCGCCGTCACCGGCTCCTTGCTGTCCACCCGCATGCCGGTCCAGCCAGCGCACCCAGTCCGGCGCGTTCTTCAGGAACTGCGTCGATCCCAAGGTGTCGGGCAGGACACCGGACCCGCGCCGCCATCGGTCTCCTGCCAGGGCCGCAGCTCCTTGTACCCCGCCCCTCGCCGCTCCTCCCGGTCCGGGCCAACGCCTCTGGCGTCAGGACGCAATCGCGGGTCAAAGCGGGCGTTCCTCCTTTCCTACCCTTCCGCAAATCTGCTATGGCCGCGATAACGGGTGGGAGCAAGGCCGCGCCCGGTCGATAAGGAGTGGGCGTCATGTGGCCCCTGGACTGGATCAGCCATTCTCTGCCGAGCACGCTGCGCGGCAAGTTGCTCCTGTTTTCCCTTGCCGTGGTGGTCCTGCCAATCTCGTTGACCGGCTACCTGTTGGAACGGGAAGGGCGGCAGGCTCTGGTTCGGGAAAAATCGGAGAAGCTCTTCGGTCTGACGCGCCTGCTCGACGTGTATCTCGGTTCCGGCTTCGATCCCCTGCTGGCCGATATGGCCATCGCGGCCGGCGACCGGGGCGCCGCCATCCGCGCCCTGTCGGGTCGTCTGACCCCTTTCACCGACATGATCGCCGGGGCGAACCCGGGGGTAGGCGTCGGCTATTACAGCAAAGCGCTCAACGCCATCATCACCTATGGACCCAGCCGGGATTACAGCGCGACGGTCGGCACCAGCATACCGCCGGAGCATCCGGGATGGC
>JBKHVJ010000176.1:0-8558 GCA_046570145.1 Alphaproteobacteria bacterium | reverse complement strand
CGCCGCCCTTCGACACCGTGATCCTGAAGGCACTGGCGAAGGCGCCGGCCGACCGCTATGCCAGCGCCGCGGAGTTCGCCGAGGCGCTGCGCCACGCGCTGGCCGTCGCCGGCACCATGCGGGCGTCGATCCCCGCCGCCGAACTGACCCTGTTCAACGCCGACCTTCCAGCCGCGATCGCCCCGGCGCGCGACCGCGACGCCCTGGCCGCGGCGCTGGAAGCCGCCCTGCGCGCCATCCCCGGCCAGCCGATAGACGCCCGCAAGCTGACCGAGCTGCTCGACATCCTGGCGGAGTGGCAGGCGGGGTCCGGCGGCGATGCGCAACGCTGGCAGTCGGTGCTGCTCGGCGCCGGGATCGAACCGCTGAGCGAGCTGATCGTCGCGGCCACCCCCGCCCCGCGCGCCGCCCCGGCGAGCCAGCGGCGCGACTGGATGCCGCTGGTCCGGCTGTTCGCGGCGATGAACCGCGCACTGGCCGGGACGCCGGCAGCCGACCGGGCGAAGATGTCGGCGGCGCGCATCGCCTTCGACCTGTCCGGCCGCTTCTTCCTCTATTCCGGCGAATTGAACCGGGTGCTGATGGACGGCGACAACCCGGACATCCAGATGCTGTCGCTGGACTTCCTGCGGTTGGAAATCCTCCAGCACGCGCTGGAGGAACTGGGAGCCGAGGCCGAACTAGCGCAGAGCCGCAGCGCCATGCTGATGTTCGCCGTCCAGGTCATCCGCAAGGTGACGCAGATCCTGCGGGCCTGCACCGATGGCAATGACGGGCTGGCCCGCTTCGGCGTCGCCATCATCCTCGCCAACATCGAGGAACTGATCGTCATGGCCCAGCGCCTGTTCGAGACGGGCGGCCAGGCGACCGGCGGTCTGCCCCAGGATGCGGTGGCGGAGTTCATCGCCGCTGCCGGCCGATTCGCCACCCTGTCGGTGGAGGAACTGCGCGGCGAAGTCGCCCAGGGAAATCTGGCCGGCACCGCCGAGAGCTTCAGCGCCCGCCTGCGCGGTGTCGGCCAGCTCTACCTGTTCGCCACCCGCCTGACCGCGCCGGATTGCGCGCCGCTGATGCACAGCCTGTCGACCATGCTTTACGACCTCGTCGCCGGGTTGACCGCCGACCTTGGCAATGCGCCAGTCGGCGACACCGGCGCCCGCACCCGGCTGGTGGCGCTGGCCGAGATGGCGAGCGGGCTGGGCTGGAGCGAGGTCGAGCGGATCGCCGTGACCGCGCTGCGCCGCTGGGCGGTCGCCGGTGCGGCGGCATGACACGCTCCCCATGATGCGGGGAAGAGGCAACCGGACCAACGGGCCAACCGGACCAACGGATAAGGGGGATCGGCGCATGGATGAGCGGATTGACGGTGCTGTGGCGAACCGCCTGGACATGCTCCTGCGCAACGACCTGTCCGAACTTGGACGGCTGGCCGAAGCGGTGGACGAGTTCATCGAGCGCAACCAGCTGCCGCCCGACCTCGCCTTCAAGTTCAATCTCTGCTTCGACGAGCTGATCACCAACACCGTGTCATACGGCTATGACGATGCCGCCCCGCACGAGATCCGGGTGCGGATGGAGGCGGACGGCACGGAACTGCGGGCGGAGGTCGAGGACGACGCCGCTGCCTTCGATCCCTTCGCCGATGCCCCTCCACCCGACCTGACCAGCGACGTCGACGACCGCCGCGTCGGCGGCCTCGGCGTGTTCCTGGTCAAGAAGACGATGGACCGCGCCAGCTACCGGCGCGAGGGCGACCGCAATCTGGTCCTGCTCGCCAAGGGTTTCGGCTGACCGCTCCTTTCGGCGGCGGTTGGCGCTCCTCACTCCCCTGTCAAGTTTGTGACTATGGCCTGTGGACCATCGGGAGCGGAGCTTCTCCGTTCCTCCATTTCGGCAAAGTCCCCAACAGTCACAAGGTCAAATCGATTACCCCGCGAACTTTAACTGCCTATTGCCGGATGTCTGCCGCTTGTCTTCCATGACAATCCGGCAAAGCAGAGCGTTCCGCTTTGCAACAAACCGACACATGACAAGCTTGGCCTTTTACAGCATTATTATCGCTGACCATCGGTCCAGAGCGGGCTACCACTGTCCAGCTGGGACCGGGACATGGAAGGCGAACGCTAACGTGTGGAGTCGACGCATCATGACCGGGACGCAGTGCCAAGAGGCACGCCTGCGCCTTGGCTGGTCGACACGGATGCTGGCGAACAAGGCCGGCGTGCCATGGTACGCCGTGATGAATCTCGATTACGGAACGGGCGAGGTCGATCCGGCCATCGTCGACGCTCTCGCCCGCGCCTTCAAACAAGCCGGCGTCGATCTGCACTGAGCATGTCGCAGGCGCCTATGCCTGTCACTTCTTCTTCCCGGCCTTGCCTTTTTCCGCCGGGCGGTCGATGTGCTTGGCCGACTCGGTGTCGGGGGTGATCGGCTTGCCGGTGTCCGATACGGCCTTCGCCGCTTCCAGCGGGTCGGCGATGTCGCGGTCCGGCTCGTTGGACAGGGCGTTGCCTTCGTTCGCTGTCTTGTCTGCCATGGGACGGCTCCTTCCATAAGGTCTCCGCACCACAACAGCCCGACACCCCCATTCGTCCCCGAATCGGGCCCCTACTCCCCGATCCCCCTCTGCGCCAGCACCAGGAAGATCTTCTCCTCCAACTGGTCCGGTGTGAAAGGCTTGGCGATATAGCCGCTGACCTGATGGGCCAGCGCCTTCTTCACCGCCTCCAACGTCGCCAGCGCGGTCACCATCAGGAACGGCAGGTCGCTGCGCGTCTCGCGCACATGCTTCAGCAGGTCCAGCCCGCTCAACCGCGGCATCATCCAGTCGCAGACGATCAGGTCGTAGGCCGCCCCGTCCGCCTGAAAGCGCTGCAGCGCGTCCTGACCGTCGACGGCGGTGTCGACCTGCCCGATGCCCAGTTCACGAAGGACCGAGGTGACGAAGGCGCGCGGCCCGTCTTCGTCATCGACCACGAGCACCCGCTGGACGGCGAGGTCGATGAAGGGCACGCCGACCATCGCCAGCGACTGGCGCAGCCAGCCGGCCCGGGCCGTCCGTTCCTTCGGACCCGGCGCATTCAGCAGCACATGGCGGACGAAGCGCGGCCGATGGCAGTGGCGGTAGAGGACACGGGCCACCGCCAGCCGGCTCTTGCCGTTGCAGAAGGCCCCCTCCCCCGCCAGACGGACGATGTCCAGCACCGCGTCGGCCGGCGGGTCGTCTTTCGCCTGTATCAGCGGCGCCAGCACGCGCTGGGTGCGCAGGAAAGCGTTCTGGATGTCGTCGATCTGGCCGGCGAGATACTCGCGCTCCTCCTCGGGGAAGGCGCTGGACTGCACCATGCGCTGGACCTCCGCCAGCCCCTTCAGCTTCTCGTTGCGGTCCTTCCAGCAATCCAGGAGCCGGCCGGCGAAGTCGCGGCTGTCGAAGAAGCTCTTCAGGTAATCGGTGACCGCCTTGGCCGCGGTTGGCGACAGCGGCATCTTCTGCAGAACGAACAGGATGCGCAGCTTCTGCATGAAGTTGCGGCCACGCGTGATCTCCGGGACCGTGTCCTCGTTGACCAGCAGGGCGGTGCGCCGCTGCAGTGCCGCCTCGGTCCGGGCGCCGCCGGCGTAATTGCCCTCGCGGTCGCGCAGGCGGGCGGACAGGTCGCTCAACGCCAGGATTTCGCGCTGAACCGCCTCGATCCCGAACATGTCGCCGGCGCTGGCGATGGTGAAACAGGCGGACTTGGCCATCTCGCGGCGGAAGGCGGCGGTCAGCGCCTCGCGCAGGGACGGCATCGGCACCCGCCGCATCAACACGTCCAGCCGGCGGAAGACCGGCGGTGCATCGTCCG
The DNA here is from genome assembly GCA_046570145.1 of Alphaproteobacteria bacterium. GTDB lineage: Bacteria > Pseudomonadota > Alphaproteobacteria > Azospirillales > Azospirillaceae > Azospirillum. The sequence goes on along the minus strand of JBKHVJ010000176.1, from coordinate 4,710 downwards.
GCATCGGCCGGTCGGCGGCGATCAGCGTCACGATCAGGTCGATCAGTGCGACGAAGGGCGCATCGCGCGCGCAGGACGCGGTTCCGGAATCGCTCAGCACGATCTCGCCCAACAGCCGCTCCAGTGGGACCAGCGCGTCGGGATGCTCGGTGGTCGCCGCCAGTTCCAGCAGGGACTCCGCCTTCTCGGCAAAGCTGCGGCCGGTGGCGATGTGCAGCGTGATGGCGGCATCGAGCAGGAAACGGCCGAGGAAGCCGCCGTTGGACAGAAGTTCCGCCGCAATGCCGGGATAGGCATCGGGCAGGAAATCGGGCGGCGGATTCTCCTTCAGCCTTTCCCGCGTCAACCGGGCGATCTCGTTGACCAGCGGGGTCAACGCGCCCTTCTGGCCGCCGGGCCTCTCCATCGCCCGCTCCGCCTGGGTCAGGATGGCGACGAAGGTGGCGGTGTTGGACAGGGAGACCTGGTGGCGCGGGTGGTGCAGCAGTTCCGTCGCCGTCAACGCGTTCTCGTCGAGGAAGCGGCGGCAGAAGCGCCCGACACCGTCCCGGCCGACCGGCGCGTAGAAATCCGCCGGCTCCCGGCAGACCGCGGGAGCGGACCCGTCGGCCTCGTCCGGTGCGGCGGGAGGGACCGGATCGATCTGGTCGTCGTGACGGGACTCCATCGCCGCTCTCACACTGCCAGAAGATCGCGCAGGGCGTGGAGCAGCCGCTCCGGCGCCACCGGCTTCATCACGATCTGCCGCCCTTCCTGCGCCGTCAGCCCTGCCGCCGTCTCGCGCGAGGCATAGCCGGTCAGGAACAGAATGGGCAGAAGCCGGTTGCGCGTTTCCAGGGCGTGGGCAAGCTCCAGCCCGTTCACTCGCGGCATCGACACGTCGCTGACCACCGCGTCGAACAGGCCGCCGGCCTCGTCATAGCGATCCAGCGCCTCCTGCCCGTCCGATGCCTCGACCACCGTGCAGCCGGCCTCCTCCAGCACGAGGCGGAGGTAACGCCGCACCGAGTCCTCGTCGTCGACCAGCAGGATGACGGCCCCCTCCCCCTCCGCGACATGCAGCGGGTCGAGCCCGGCGGGGGCGGCGGGCGGATCGACCGCCGGCAGGAACAGGGAGAAGGTGGCGCCGCGCCCCTCCTCCCCTTCGAGTTCCACGGCGCCCCCGGCCTGCTGGGCCGTCCCGTAGACCATCCACAGGCCGAGCCCGGTCCCCTTCCCCGGTTCCTTGGTGGTGAAGAAGGGCTCCCATATGCGGTCGCGGATTGCCGCCGGAACGCCGCTGCCCTGGTCGGTCACGCGGATCGCCACATAGCGGCCGTGCTTCAGCCCGCGGTGGCGGGCGAAGAAGGCGTCGTCGGGCGCCTCCACCGTCAGGGCGATGGTCAAGGTGCCGCCGTCCGGCATGGCGTCCCGCCCGTTCAGCGCCAGGTTCAGCAGCGCCTGGTTCAGCGTGACCGGATTGACCAGCGCATAAGCGTCCTGGGAGGCGTCCTGCGGCGCGTCCTCGTCCCCGGCCTGGATCGCGACGTCGATGCCGGCGCTCAGCAGAGGCTTCAGAAAGACCCGCATGTCGCGCACCAGCGGCGCGATGGCCACCACCTCCCGCTCGTCCGTCACCCGGCGGTGGGAGAAGTCCAGCAATTGGCCGGTCAACGCCGCCGCCCGCTCGGACGCCTTGGCGATCTCCTGCACGCAGGTCAGGACCCGGTCCGGATCGGCGGGATTGCGCTCCGCCAGCCTGGCGAAGCCGCCGATGGCGGTCAGCATGTTGTTGAATTCGTGGGCGATTCCGCCGGCCATGCGGCCGACCGCCTCCATCTTCTGGGCGCGCTGAAGTTCGCCCTCCACCCGGCGGCGGTCGGTGATGTCGTTCAGCACCAGCAGGACCGCCGGACCGCCGCCATAAACCGCCGCGCTGGCCGCGACCTCCAGCCGGCGGCATTCGCCGTCCGGGCGCAGGGCGTCGCATTCCAGCCGCTGCTCCTCCCCTTCCGCCGCGCTGGCAAAGGTCGCTTCCAGCGCGTCGCCATCCTCCAGGAAGGCGCCAAGGGACAGGCCTTCCAGCGCATCGGCGGCGACGCCCAGGATCGCGGCGGCGGCGCCGTTGGCGAAGCGGATGGCGCTGCGGTCCCAGATGACGATGCCGTAGGGCGCCAGCTCCACCAACTGGCGGTAGCGCAGCTCGCTTTCCCGCAACGCGGTCACGGTCTGCTTCAGCCGGGCGGTCTGGCCGGCCAGCTCCTCCTCCCGCGTCTTCAGCTCGGTGATGTCCATCAGGATCTTCACCACGCCGCCGGTACCGGTCGCATGCTCGCTGATGCGGTACCAGCGCCCGTCGGACAGCCGGCCGTCCACCGGGGCGGAATGCTGAAGGTGGCGGGTCAGCCGCTGTTCCACCCAGGCGCCGATGTCGCCCTCGCCCTCATAGCCGCCGCGTTCCGCCGCCGCCCGCAGGATCTCGGCAAAGCTGCGGCCGGGGGTGAGCAGGTCGGCGATGGTGGGATAGGCGCGGCGATATTGCTCGTTGCAGATCAGCAGCCGCCCGTCGGCGCTGAACAGCACGAATCCCTCCGAAACGCTGTCGATGGCGTCATGCACCACCGCCTGCATGAAGCGCGCTTCGACAAGCGCCAGCGTTTCGGCGGTGGCGTCGATGCCGCAGCCGCGATAGCCGCGGAAGCGCCCGTCGGCGTCGCGCACCGGCACCGCGCTGAGCCGCAGCACGAGGTCGCGGCCGTCCACCCCTTCGAAGCTTACCTCAAGGTCGCGGAAGGGCCGTCCGGCCACGATGTCGGCGCGGTATTCCGCCCAGGTCGCCTCGTCATCGACCAGAGCCCCCAGATCGAACAGCGATTCGCCGAACACGCTGGCGGGGTCGCAGCGCAACAGCGTCCCCAGCCGGCCGGACAGGGTGAGATAGCGATGGTCCGCCCCCGTCTCCCAGAACCAGCCGGGAGAGGCGGCGGTGAAATCGCGGGCGCGGGCCTGCATCTCCGCCAACTCGCCGCGCGCCTGCCGCAGGGCCGCTTCCGACCGTGCCAGCGCCGCTGAGCTGGCGCCGGCCCGCCGGGCGCTCCACAGCGCCAGCCCGCCGGCAAGGGTGAGGGCGCCGGCAACCGGCCATGCGGCCTGCCCGGTCGCGGCCAGCCCCGCCAGTGTGCCGAAGCCGACAAGCCCCGCGAGAACACCGGGAATTGAGGCGGAATGGCGGAAGCGCCCGGCGACCGGTTCGGCGGCACCCGCAGTGCGGAGCGGGGGAGCTGTTTCTGCAACGTCCACGGTTCCTCCGCCGGTCCGAAGGGTGATTGCCCAACGCCTTCGCGTCGAACCCTATCGTCTTAGAAGGACAGGCGTTAACAGCAGGTTTCGAGGCCAAGATTTCCTTCAGAATGAGACATCTCAAATCATTTCAGTCCAACTGTGGACTACCGCACCGCATCACGAGACCGGATGAATTTTCGTTCACCGGACCCTACTTTTCTGGGGGATGTTCTTACGGTCGATCGTGGCCCTATCCGAAATCTCCTGGGTTTGGAGGAGATCCGGATGGCGGCGATTCGCGTATCAGCCGGTTGCCACCGCAGGAAAGGGACCCGGCATGCCCAAGGCAGACGTCGTCAGATGGAACGATCTTCCAGCCCATGCGGACGAAGGAACGGAGCGGCGCGAGTTCCTCGGCGCAGGCGCATCGCTGAAGCATGCGGTCATCAAGGCGGGAACCTCCTCTCCGCGCCACAGCCACGCCCATGAACAGTTCGTCATGGTCGTGGAGGGGCGCGTCCTGCTGACCTGCGAGGCCGGGCCGGTGGACCTGAGACAGGGCATGGTCATCCGCTTCGACCCCGGGGCCTGGCACAGTGCGGAGTATGTCGAGGATACGGTGCTGATCGAGGTGAACCTGCCCCCCGCGGGCTGACACAGCGGAGCCGGCAGTATCGGACGTCGATATCGCTTCTCAGACGTCGATATCGATGTCGATCTCGTCCTCCGGCGAGCGGCCGAGCAACAGGTCGGCGGCGTCGAGGGTCAGCGCCTCCACCTCCTCTTGGCGGTCCTCCTCCGGAAGGCGCAGCGCATGCATCACCTGGGTCGCCAGATGGATCAGCATGGCGCGGACGCAATCGTCCTCGGGATACTCCAGCGCCACCACGTCCTTCAGGAAGGCGCCCAGTTGCTCGGGCGTGTTCCAGGGATGGGTGATGACGGTCTCGAATCCGCTGGTGCCGAGGAAGACGGCGTTCAGCGCGGTGGCCTGCCGGTTGATGCCGTCCACCGCCTCGTCCTGGTCGAGCTTGCCCTGCAGGACCTGATTGAAGGCGTCGAGGCTGAGGTCGATGAACTGGCGGACCAGCAGACGCACCACCGTCTCGTCGGCAAGATCGTTGCGGGCCTGCGGCTGGGTCAGGATCGGCAGCGGTTGCAGCAGCGCCGCGATGATCGGCTTTGCGGATTGGGATTCCATCGCGGGCACTCCTGTCGAATCTGGCCCCGGCGCGGGCGGGGCAAAAAGGTCTATGGCCCCCGATACTGCCAGAGCCCGATGCAAAACGCAAAAAGGGCCGCCTCCTTGTGGAAGCGGCCCCTTTTCCAGCCGGCCGGGCGTGATGCCCGGCGGTCGCGAAATCAGCCCACCAGCTCGATGCCGGCGAAGAAGAAGGCGATCTCCTGGGCGGCCGTCTCCGGGGCGTCCGAACCGTGGACCGAGTTGGC
>JBKHVJ010000175.1:0-14382 GCA_046570145.1 Alphaproteobacteria bacterium | reverse complement strand
CGCCAGGAGCTGGTCCTGATCGTCGAAGACGAGGGCCGGCGCCTCGATGATCCGGTGCTCCGGCTTCACGGCCGAGGTCTTGATGACGCCCCGCCCCAGGGCGCCGGTGACGATCCGCATGCCGCCTTCCGACTGGAACGGATCGTCCGCGGGCCGCAGGATCTCGCGGTCCAGGCTGGCGGCGGGACCTTCGCGCCAGACGAGCTGGTCGCCGTCCAGGAACGGCTCCTGCTGGTAGCGGCGCAGGCCCTCGCCGGCCACGGTGCGGACGTCGTCGTGCGCGAGGCCGAAGTCGAGGAGCTGACGGGTGACGAAGGACATGCCGCCCGCCGCGTGAAAGGCGTTCACGTCCTCCGATCCGTTCGGATAGACCCGGGCGATCAGGGGCGTGACCTGGCTGAGGTCGTTGAAGTCCTCCCAGGTCACCAGGACGCCCGCCGCCCGGGCCATGGCCAGGATGTGCAGGGTGTGGTTGGTCGACCCGCCCGTGGCCAGCAGGCCCGCCATGGCGTTGACCAGGCTCTTTGCGTCGATCACCGCGGAGAAGGGGATGTAGTCGTTGCCGCCGTCGCGGATCTGGATGGCGCGGCGGGCCGCCTGGGCCGTCAGCGCGTCGCGGAGCGGCGTGTTCGGCGAGACGAAGGCCGCGCCGGGAAGGTGCAGGCCGGTCATCTCCATCATCATCTGGTTGGAGTTGGCGGTGCCGTAGAAGGTGCAGGTGCCGGGGCCGTGGTAGCTCTTCATCTCGCTGTCGAGCAGCTCTTCCCGGGTGGCCTTGCCCTCGGCGTAGAGCGCCCGGGTGCGCGCCTTCTCGGCGTTGGAGATCCCCGAGCTCATGGGGCCGCCCGGTACGAAGATGGTCGGCAGGTGTCCGAACGAGGCCGCGCCCATGAAGAGGCCGGGGACGATCTTGTCGCAGATGCCCAGCATCAGGGCGGCGTCGAAGGCGTCGTGGGTCAGGGCGATGGCCGTGGCCATGGCGATCGTGTCGCGCGAGAACAGCGACAGCTCCATCCCCGGCCGGCCCTGGGTGACGCCGTCGCACATGGCGGGCACGCCGCCGGCGTACTGGGCCGTGCCGCCGGTCTCGCGCGCCGCCTTGCGGATGATGTCGGGGAACCGCTCGTAGGGCTGATGGGCGGAGAGCATGTCGTTGTAGGCGGTGACGATGCCGATCGACGGCTGGGTCTCGCCGCGCAGCGCCGCCTTGTCGTTCGCCCCACAAGCGGCGAAGGCGTGGGCGAGGTTGGCGCAGCCCAGGCGATGGCGGCGCGGCTTCCCGCCGGCGCTTTCCAGCCGCGCCAGATAGGCCGCACGGCGGTCGCGGCTGCGCTCGGCGATGCGCTCCGTCACGCGGGCGACGACAGAATTCAGGGTGGCGGGCTTGCTCATGATCGCGTCTCGACCGTTAGAGGGAGGCGATGATTTCCTGAACGGACCATACGCCAGGGGCGGCGGAGTGTGAAGAAAATTTTTTTCACATATGGAGTTTCAGCGCTGGTTTTCTCGCCATGCATGGAGAAATTCTTCATAGTGGACTCTGCGTCCCGGCGGGGATGCCGTCGTGCGCCGCCCCCGCAGGGCTTTGCTGGAAAGTAACTTTACGCCATGGCACCACCGGTCAACAGCGCTGCCGCCAACACTGCACCATTGGATATACTGGACGTGATCCGCCGGCTGCGCGGCGAATTGAAACGGTCGGAGGGACGTATCGCCGATCTGGTTCTGGCCGACCCGCGCCGGGTGCTGGACCTGAACGTCACCTCACTGGCCCAGGCGGCGGAGGTGAGCGAGGCGACGGTCGTGCGCTTCTGCCGCAGCGTCGGCTGCGCCGGCTTCCCGGATTTCAAGCTGCGGCTTGCCGAATGCCAGGCGCGCGACGCCCTGCGCGACGAGGTGCGGAGGGGCACGCCCTATGTCAGCCAGGATGTGGCGCCCGACGACGATGTCGGAACGCTCGCACGAAAAATTTTTTCATCGAGCGCCGCGGCACTGACGGCCGCCTCCGCGACGCTGCACGAGCAGTCGCTGGAGCAAGCCATCGCCCTGCTGGCAGCGGCTCCGCGGGTTCTGTGCGTCGGCACCGGCGGGTCCAGCGCGCTGGCGCAGGATGCCGCGCACAAGCTGCTGCGCTTCGGCGCCGATGCCCAGCCTTGCGCCGACCCGGTGCTGGCGCGCATGCTGCTGGTCAACATGGGGGCCGGCGGGGTGCTGCTGGCGCTGTCCAACACCGGGCGCAGCGGGGCGATCAACGAGCTGGCGGCAGCGGCGCGGGCCCAGGGCACGGCGGTGGTCGCGATCACCGCCCCGCGGTCGCCATTGGCGAGCATGGCGAGCGTGGTCGTCGCCAGCCAGCCGGTGGAGGATACGGAGATGTACACGCCGATGGCCTCGCGGCTTGTCCACCTGACGCTGATCGACGTGCTGTCGACGGGCGTGGCTCTGCGGCTGGGAGATCCGGCGGTGCGGCAGTTGGCGAAGGTGAAGGCGGCGATCAATGCCGGGCGGCTCCCGCCACTGGCGTGACCGGAGCGCGCGCCCCTGCCGCATGCGTCATCCGACCATGGTCCAAGATGCCGCCGGATGGTTCGGCCGGGCCTGAGACTGGCGTTGCTGCGCGGCCTTGTACCATTGTCGAATAATTAAGCGAACGAACGATTGCTATCCTCGGCCGCAATCCGGCTCTGCAACCGTCGCGCATGCCCGCAAATCCTTGGGCGACAAGCGATCGGTCTGCGGCAGCCACAAGAAGGATGCAGGAAGAGGACGCACCGATGACGCATTGCCCGGCCAAGCCGCCTCCCCTCCGCCGCCGTCCGGCACTGCATGCCGCCGCACTGGCCGGAGCGCTGGTGCTGGTGCTGGCGCTGCCCTGTCCGGTCCATGCCCATGGCGATGTGGTGCCGCAGGCGGTCGACACCAGCGGGCTGGAGAAGCTGGGCGACAAGTGGCGCGACAGCAACCCCTACCGCAGCAACCAGCGCGCCATCGAGATCGGCGCCTCCGCCTTCAACCAGAACTGCGCGCGCTGCCACGGGCTGGGCGCCGTGTCCGGCGGCATCGCTCCCGACCTGCGCTATCTGGAGAAGGGCGATGCCGGAGACGAATGGTTCAAGGAGCGCGTGATCAACGGCTCGATCCGCAACGGCGTCACCTACATGCCGGCCTTCGGCGAGGCTCTGGGGCAGGAGGCGCTGTGGGCCATCCGCTCCTGGCTGGAAACCGTGCACGAGGACTGAGCACAGTAGACCACACTGGAAGGAGTAGCACTGATGGCGGTGCGGCATGTTCGCGCACAAAACAATTCGCGTCATTCGCGGTGTTGCGCCTTCCCATTTCGGTCTGACACAATGTTCGCGGACCTATTTCCCGCATCCCGTCCCGTCCGCCGCTGCACAGGGAACCGCAGGCCATGACCCGGATCCTGATTGCCGATGATCACCCGATGGTGCGCGATGCCTTGCGCAGCGCGGTTCTGTATTCCTGCCAGGCCACCGACGTGATGGAGGCGGACCGGCTCGACAGCGTCATGCAGGCGCTGGAGGAGCGTGGCGACCTCGACCTCGTGCTTCTGGACGTCAACATGCCCGGTATGAACGGGCTGGGCGGGCTGCGCACGCTGCGCCAGCGCTTTCCGGCGACACCGGTCGTCGTCGTGTCGGCCCATGAGGAACGGCGCTGGGTTCGTGAGGCGATGGAGAGCGGGGCCGCCGGCTTCATCCCCAAATCGACCCCGCGCGACGCCATCGCCGCGGCCCTGCGACAGGTGTTGAACGGCGAACTCTATGTCCCGCCGCAGGCCGGCGACGAAAGCGTCGAAGAGGCGGGGGACGCCGAAACCGCGGAGATCGCGCGGCGCATCGCCACCCTGACCGCGCAGCAGCTGCGGGTGCTGGAGTTGCTCGGCACCGGCAAGCTGAACAAGGAGATCGCCTTCGACCTCAGCATCACCGAAACGACGGTGAAGGCGCATGTCTCCGCCATCCTGCAGAAGCTGAAGGTCTACAGCCGAACCCAGGCGGTGGTGATCGCCAACCGCGTGCTGGCCGAGCGGCGGTGAGGGGGTGGTGCAAAGCTTCGCAAGAATTACCACCCTCCTCCTCGCGCTCACCCTCCTCACCACCCCGACCCTCGCCGCCGGCATCCCCCAGCCCGACGGCTATCGCCTGTCCGACTACCGCTCCCCCACGCCGGACAGCATCGCCGGGGGAGAGACGGTCGACACACCGGCCGTGCAGACCCTGCTGTCGCAAGGCCGCGTCGTCCCGATCTTCGTCCAGCGTCTGGAGCGCAGCACGCTCCCCGGCGCCCCCTGGCTGCAAGCCAAGCCCTACCGCCAGATCCCCGGCAGCGTGTGGCTGCCAAACGTCGGCATGGGCACGCCCGACGATGCGACGCTCGCCTGGTTCGAATCGCAGTTGGAGCGGCTGACCGCAGGCGACCGCACCCGCGATCTTCTGTTCTATTGCCTGTCCGATTGCTGGCTGTCGTGGAACGCGGCCAAGCGAGCGGTGTTGCTTGGCTATGCCCGGGTCCATTGGTACCCGACCGGCATCGACGGCTGGATGGAGGCCGGTCTCCCGACGGAGGAGGCGCATCCGCTGCCGCCCCCGCCGCCCCCGCTGCCTGGGTCGGCCCGCAACCCGGCTGCGCGCTGACGCGCTTGCGGGCGGCGTCGCCGAAAGGGGTGGCGGATTGCACCATCGTAGCATGGCGGTCCTCCGCCCCTGACCGCTACTCTTCATCTCGCCAACCATCTTGGTCAGCAACAGTCAGCAAGCAGGAGCATCACTCAATGAAGACCTGGCGCAAACCGAAGACCACCGAGATCGCCGTCGGCACGGAAATCAACGCCTACGCCTGCGCCGGTCTCTAAGCCGGTCGATACGGAGCCGGGGAGACGGGTGCGCGCATCCCTTCCCCGGCATCCAACCCGAGAAACCGCGGCAAGACGGTTTTCAGATAAGAGATGAAGGCGATGGCGATGAAGATTCTCGTCCTCGGTTCGGCAGCCGGCGGGGGCTTCCCGCAATGGAACTGCGCTTGCGAGGGCTGCCGCCGTGCCCGCACCGGCGACCCGGCGGCAAAGCCGCGCACCCAATCTTCGCTGGCGGTGACCGCCGATGGCGAGCGCTGGCTGCTGCTGAACGCCTCGCCCGACCTGGGCGCGCAGCTGCTCGCCAACCCGCAGCTTCACCCCAAGGGGGGCTTGCGCGGCAACCCCATCGCCGCCGCCCTGCTGACCAACGCCGACATCGACCATGTCGCGGGTCTGCTGACCCTTCGCGAATCCCATCCCTTCGCCGTCTACGCCACCCCCCGCGTCCACGGCGTGCTGGCCGCCAACAGCGTCTTCAACGTGCTGAACCCGGACTTCGTCGCCCGCCGGCCGATGGCACTGGGCGAGGTTTTCCAGCCCGCCGGGGCCGACGGCCGCCCGCTGGGGCTGGAGGTGGAGGCCTTCGCCGTGCCGGGCAAGGTCGCGCTCTATCTGGAGGATGCCTCGGCCGGTCCCGGTTTCGGCTCCGTCGCCGAGGACACGGCGGCGCTGCGCATCCGACCGACCGACGGGTCGAATGAAGGCTTCTTCTACATCCCCGGCTGCGCCGGCATGCCGGGCTGGCTGGCCGACCGGCTGCACGGCGCGCCGCTGGTGCTGTTCGACGGAACGACCTGGACCGACGACGAGATGATCCGCAGCGGCACCGGCGTGAAGACGGCGGCGCGCATGGGGCACATGCCGATGTCGGGGCATGCTGGCAGCATGGCCGCCTTCGCGCCGCTGAACGTCGTCCGCAAGATCTACATCCACATCAACAACACGAACCCCGCCCTGCTGGAGGATTCGCCCGAACGGGCGGAAGCCGAGGCGGCCGGCTGGCGCATCGCCCATGACGGGCTGGAGCTGACCCTATGACCGACCTGATGTCCCGCGAGGAGTTCCGCGACGCCCTCTACGCCATCGGCGAGCGGCAGTATCACGACCTCCACCCCTTTCATCAGCTGCTGCACGGCGGCGGGCTGAAGAAGGGGCAGATCCAGGCCTGGGCGCTGAACCGCTTCTATTATCAGGTGTCGATCCCGCGCAAGGACCTGACCATCATGTCCCGCATGGACGATCCGGCCTTGCGCCGCGCCTGGCTGCAGCGGGTGCTGGACCATGACGGGCTGACCCAGGCCGGCGAGCTGGACGAGACCAAGGTCGGCGGCATCGAACGCTGGCTGCGGCTGACCGACGGGCTGGGGCTGGACCGCGATTACGTGAAGTCGCTGGAAGGCATCCTGCCCGCCACCCGATTCGCGGTGGATGCCTACGTCCACTTCGTCCGCGACCATTCCCTACTGGAGGCGGTGGCGTCCTCGCTGACCGAGCTGTTCGCGCCGTCGATCCACCGCGAACGCATCGCCGGCTTCGAGCGCAACTACGCCTTCGCCAACGACAGCACGCTGTCCTACTTCCGCAAGCGGCTGGACGAGGCGCCGCGCGATGTGGAGTTCGGGCTGGAATATGTGCTGACCAATGCCCATACAGCGGAACAACAGCGCCAGTGCCTGCGCGCGCTCCGTTTCAAGACGGAACTGCTGTGGGCCCAGCTGGACGCCCTGCACCACGCCTATGTCACCCCCAACCTGATCCCGCCCGGCGCCTTCGTGCCGGAGGACATGGAACCGACACGGTACAGCCGGTGAACGCACTCACTCCCCATATCGGCGAAACCGACCGGCTGCGGCTGGCCCCCGGCGTCATGCTGCGCAACGACCGCCGCCGGGGTGAATGGATGCTGATGGCACCCGAACGGCTCCTGGTGCTGGACGAGATGGCATTGGCGGTGGTTCGCGCCTGCGTCGGGGCCGAGGTCGCCGACGTGGCCGCCGGCATCGACCGGCTGACGGCGGAGTACGACGCCCCCCGCGGGGAGGTCGCCGCCGACGTGCTGGAGATGCTGACCGACCTGCGCAACAAGGGCTATGTCGTCACATGAAGTGCCCCAGGAGGTGCGTCACATGAGCTGCGCCCTGCCCGCCTTCGCCGCCGCGTCGGCTGCCGATCCGGCACCGCCCTTCGCCGTGCTGATGGAGTTGACGCACCGCTGCCCGTTGCGCTGCCCCTATTGCTCCAACCCGGTGGCGCTCGATGCCGCCAGCGCCGAGCTGGACACCGCCACCTGGAAACGGGTGCTGGACGAGGCGGCCGACGTGGGCGCCCTGCAGGTCCATTTCTCCGGCGGCGAGCCCTGCGTCCGCAAGGATCTGGAGGAGCTTGTCGCCCATGCGACGGAAATCGGGCTCTACAGCAACCTGATCACCTCGGCGGTCCTGCTCGACCGGCCACGGCTGGAGCGGCTGCAGCGCGCCGGACTTCAGCATGTGCAGATCAGCCTGCAGGATTCGGAGGCGACCGGCGCCGACCGCGTCGGCGGCTTCAAGGGCGGGCATGCGAAGAAGCTGGAGGTGGCGCGCGCGGTGGTGGCGCAAGGCTTGGCGCTGACCATCAATGCCGTGCTGCACCGCCACAACATCGACCGGGTCAACGACGTCATCGATCTGGCGATGGATCTCGGCGCCGGGCGGATCGAGATCGCCAACGTGCAGTATTACGGCTGGGCACTCGCCAACCGCGCCGCGCTGATGCCGTCGCGCGACCAGCTGCTGGCGATGGACGCCGCGGTACGGGCACGGCTGCCGGAACTGGCCGGGCGGATCGTCGTCGATTACGTCGTGCCCGATTACTACGCCCGCCGGCCGAAGAGCTGCATGGGCGGCTGGGCCCGGCGTTTCATGAACGTCACCCCGCGCGGCCGCGTCCTGCCTTGCCACGCCGCCGAGACCATCCCGGGGATGGAGTTCGAGACGGTCCACGACCGCAGCCTGTCCGACATCTGGCGCGACGGTCCGGCCTTCGCGCGCTACCGCGGCACCGCCTGGATGCCGGAACCCTGCCAATCCTGCGACCACAAGGAGGAGGATTGGGGCGGCTGCCGCTGCCAGGCGCTGGCGCTGGCGGGCAGCGCCGATGCGACAGACCCGGTCTGCGAACTGTCCCCCGCCCATGCGGAGGTCGCCGTGCTGCGCGACCGCGACGCGGCGGCGCTGGACGCGGAGTGGCGGTATCGGGGGGTGTGAGGGGCACCCGTTCCAGCCACTCCCCGCTCACCCCTCCCGCCCCGATCCGCCCTTCTTGCCGCCGCCGTCCTGCTTGTTGACGGTGGCCCAGGCGCGCCTCTCCGCCTCGTCATGCGGCACGCCGCGCTTCTCGTAGCCTTCCTCGATATGCTCCGCCTTGCGCTTCTGCTTGTCGGTGTATTTGTCCTTGTCGCCCTGGGACATCGGGTCCTCCTGTCGCAATTTTCCGCTCAACAGAGTCGACCGATGGAAGGTTCCTCATCGGATTAGGCTGAATCTCATATCCGGGACCGGACAGTCGGAAAGCGCGTCTTGCCGTGAGCGCAGCCGTCACCCATCCTTTTCCCCAAAGCTCACCGGGGGAGGATCAGGGGTGTTCACACTGTTCAACAGGGGTCGCGCCGCGATGGGTGCGGCGGCGCTGGCGCTGGGCCTGATCGCCGGGGCGGCGCAGGCGGCCGATGCGGTCCGCGTCGGCTCGAAGCTGGATGCGGAAAGCGGTCTGCTCGGCACCATGATCCTGCAGATGCTGCAGTCCAACGGCATCCCGACGGAGAACAGGATCCAGCTCGGCCCGACCAAGATCGTGCGCGGCGCGCTGCTGTCGGGCGAGATCGACGTCTATCCCGAATATACTGGCAACGGCGCCTTCTTCTTCAATGTGGACAGCGATCCGGTCTGGAAGAATGCCGGCGCCGGCTATGAGAAGGTCCGGCAGATGGACCAGGAGAAGAACAACATCGTCTGGCTGAAGCCGGCCCCCGCCAACAACACCTGGGCGCTCGCCGTCCGCCGCGACGTGGCCGACGCCAACAAGCTGAAGACGATGGAGGATTTCGCCAAGTGGGTCTCCGGCGGCGGCAAGGCGAAGGTCGCGGCCTCCGCCGAGTTCGTGGAAAGCCCGGCCGCCCTGCCCTCCTTCCAGCAGACCTACGGCTTCGCGCTGAAGCCCGACCAGATGCTGATCCTGGCCGGCGGCGACACCGCCGCGACCATCCGTGCCGCGGCGGAACAGACCTCCGGCGTCAACACCGCCATGGTCTACGGCACCGACGGCGCCATCGCCGCCCTGGACCTCGTCGTGCTGGCCGACACCAAGGGCGCGCAGATGGTGTATGAGCCGGCACCGACCGTCCGCGCCGCGGTGCTGTCGGCGAACCCGAAGATCGCCGACCTGCTGAACCCGGTCTTCGCCAGCCTGAATGCGGAAACGCTGCGGAGCCTGAACGCCAGGATCTCGGTGGACGGACAGGACCAGAAGCAGGTCGCCACCGACTACCTGAAGTCCAAGGGCTTCCTGAAGTAAGCCGGTGACGTGACCTTCCGGCTTCCCTTGTACAATCGTGTCGCCCTGTTGATGGCGGTGGCCGCGGCCGTCGCCGCCCTCGTGCTGCCCTTCCTTGGCTTCGCGCCCAATCGGCTGCTGTCCGGACGGCCGGTGTCGCTGTGGGCGGCGGTGCAGGGTCCGGGGGGCGTGGCCGTCCTGCTGCCGGGGCTGGTGCTGCTGGCGACGCCGTTCCTGCGGCCGACGCGCGTCGGGCTCGGCCTGACCGTGGCGGCGGGGGGGCTGTTCGCGGCCGGGCTGGTCTGGCTGGCGGGGCATCACGCGGCGGCGCTGGCGCAGGGAGCATCGGCGGCGGCGCGCACCTCCTTCGCGTCCGGCTTCTGGGTGATGGCGGCGGCGGGGCTGCTGGCCGCGGTCGATGCGGCGCGGCGGATAGGGCTTGGTGCCGTCGGCCGTCTGGCGGTCGGCGGTGCGGTCGCCGGGCTGGTGGCCCTTCAACTGGCGACCGGCCATCTCGACGCGCTGTCGATCCTCAAGGAATACGCCAACCGCCGCGACGTCTTCGCCGACGCCGTGCTGCGCCACACCACGCTGGTGGCGGCGGCGCTGGTGCCGACGCTGCTGGTTGGCGTGCCGCTTGGCGTGGCGGCGCACCGCGTGGAGGCGGTCGGGCGCGCGGTGTTCCCGGTGCTGAACGTCGTGCAGACGGTGCCGTCCATTGCCCTGTTCGGGCTACTCATGGCGCCGCTGGCCGCACTCGGCGCCCTGCTGCCGGGCTTCGGGATCAGCGGGGTCGGGCCGCTGCCTGCGGTGATCGCGCTGACGCTCTATTCGCTGCTGCCCATCGTCCGCAACACCGCGGTCGGTCTCGACGGCGTGCCCGCCCCGGTGCGGGAGGCGGCGCGCGGCATGGGGCTGACGCCGCGCCAGATTTTCCTGCGCGTCGAACTGCCGCTGGCCCTGCCGGTCTTCCTGTCGGGGCTGCGCATCACCGTGGTCCAGGCGGTCGGGCTGGCAGCGGTGGCGGCGCTGATCGGTGCCGGGGGGCTGGGCGCCATCATGTTCCAGGGGCTTTTCGCCAACGCGCTGGACCTCGTGCTGCTGGGGGCCGTTCCTGTCATCCTGCTGGCGGTGGCGGCGGACGCCCTGCTGTCGATCGGCATCGCCGCCGCCACCAGCCACATCGGTCTTCCGCCGGGAAGGAGTGCGCCATGATCGACTTCGAGCGAGTGACCAAGCGCTTCGGCTCCTGGACGGCGGTGGATACCGTGTCCTTCACCGTCGCGGAGGGGGAGTTCCGCGTGCTGATCGGCCCGTCCGGCTCCGGCAAATCGACGGTGCTGCGCATGATCAACCGCCTGATCCCGGCGGACGAGGGCGCCATCCGCATCGACGGCGAGGACATCGCCTCCCTGAAACCGGAGGAGCTGCGCCGCCGCATGGGCTACGTCATCCAGTCGGTCGGCCTCTTCCCGCACTGGACGGTGGAGCGCAACATCGCCACCGTCCCCGCCTTGCTGAGTTGGCCCAAGGCCCGCATCCGCGACCGGGTGACGGAGCTTCTGGAGTTGCTGAACCTCGACCCTCGCCGCTACCGCTCGGCCTATCCGCACCAGCTGTCCGGCGGGCAGCAGCAGCGCGTCGGCGTCGCCCGCGCGCTGGCGGCGGAGCCGCGCATCCTGCTGATGGACGAGCCGTTCAGCGCGCTCGACCCCATCACCCGCGCCAGTCTGCAGGCGGAACTGTCGGCCATTCACCGCCGCACCGGCACCACCGTGGTGTTCGTCACCCACGACATGGACGAGGCGTTGCGGCTGGGCGACAGCATCGCGGTGATGGATCATGGCCGCCTGATCCAGTGCGCCACCCCGCTGGAGATCCTGACCCGCCCGGCCAGCCCGCTGGTGCGCGACCTCGTGGGACGGGAGGAGTGGGGGCTTAAGCGGCTGGCGGTGGAGACGGCCGGCGACCGCGCCCGGCCGCAGGAACAGGTGGGCGGCGAACCGCTGCCGTCCGAAACCCCGCTTCACCGCGCCCTGTCGGAGATGGTTTCCCGCGGCGCCGAGCGGCTGCCGGTGGTGGACGGCGACGGCCGGCCGGCCGGGGTGCTGCACCTCTCCGACCTCGTGCGTCCTGCGCCGGACCGGGCGGCATGACAGTCGCCGGCATGGCCCCGCGGGAGTTTCTGACCGACCGGCTGATGCTGGGGCTGGTGGCGCTGGTGGCGCTGGTGCTGGGCATGCCGTCGCTGAAGCCGCTGTTCGCCACGCTCTATCCCGGCCTCGACCGCCCGCTCTACGAGGCGGAGAGTTTCGTCCGGCTGACGCTCGATCATATGTCGCTGGTCGGCCTCTCCAGCCTCGCCGCCATCCTGCTGGGCGGCGGGGCCGGCATCGCCGTCACGCGCCCCTGGGGACGGGAGTTCCGCGGCCTGCTGGAGACCGTCGCCACCATGGGCCAGACCTTCCCACCCGTGGCGGTGCTGGCGCTGGCCGTTCCGGTGATGGGCTTCGGCCCCGAACCGGCGCTGATCGCGCTGACGCTCTACGCCCTGCTGCCGGTGGTGGAGAACACGGTCGCCGGGCTGGACGGCGTTTCCCCCGCGGTGCTGGATTCCGCCCGCGGTCTCGGCATGGGACCGGCGGAGGTGCTGTTCAAGGTGGAACTGCCGCTGGCCGCCCCGGTGATCCTGGCCGGCGTGCGCACCGCCGTCATCATCAATGTCGGCACCGCCGCGATCGCCTCCACCGTCGGGGCCAAGACACTCGGCCTGCCCATCATCGTCGGGCTGAACGGTTCCAATCAGGCCTACGTCATCCAGGGCGCCCTGATCGTTGCCGCACTTGCGGTGGTGATCGACGCCGGGTTCGATCGGCTGACCGGATGGCTGACCCGCTGGTCGCAGCGCTGAAAAATCGATATAATTCAGATAATTATATCGGGCGGGACACTTAATAAACATTTAGCATTCCGGTAAGAAACAGTTAGTACCGGAATTTCGATTAGCATGCCTATGGTCGCTTCCGAACACGGGCCATTCGGAATGCAACATCGCCGCAAGCCTCTCCGCTTGACGAAAGAGGGAGGATCAGGCGCCGCGAACAAGAATTCCCGCATCCGAACGGTCCCCCGAATTCAGGGAGACCACCATGAGCATTCATCCACTGGACCCCGTCCGGGCGCTGGAACGCATGATGCTGATCCGGGCCTATGAAGAAACGCTGATCGACCTGCATGGCCGCGGCCGCGCCGCCGGAACCTGCACCTCGGTGGGACAGGAGGCGCCGGCCGTCGGCGTCGTGTCGGCGCTGACCGCCGACGATCTGATCCTGACCAACCACCGCAGCGCCGGCCATCTGCTGGCCCGCGGCGCCGACCCCGGCCGCATGCTGGCGGAGGTGATGGGCAAGCGCGACGGCTATTGCGGCGGCAAGAGCGGGTCGCTGCACATCTCCGCCAAGGATCTGGGCGTCGTGCTGACCTCAACCATCGTCGGCGGCGAACTGGCGCTGGCCACCGGTGTCGGGCTGTCGCGCAGCATGCTGAACAAGCCGGGCATCGTCGCCTGCTTCTTCGGCGACGGTGCCGCCACCGAGGGGCGTTTCCAGGAATCGCTGAACCTCGCCGCGGTGTGGAAGCTGCCGATCCTCTATGTCTGCGAAAACAACCAGTGGCAGGCCTTCGTCCACCGCAAGGAAACCATGCTGGCCGACGGAATCGCCGGTCAGGCGGCGGCACTGGGGGTGGAGAGCGCCGTGGTGGACGGCAACGACCCGCTGGCGATGTTCGACGCCGCCAGCGCCGCCATCGACAGCATCCGCCGCACCGGCAAGCCCTTCCTGCTGGAGGCGATGACCTACCGCCTGCGTGGGCATTTCGAACCTGACGACCAGGCCTATGTCGACCGCACCGAACTGGCCCAGTGGCGGGAACGCGATCCCATCCTGTGCCTGCGCGCAAGGCTGGAGCGCGAAGGCCGCCTCGACGCCGAGGGTGTCGCCGCCATGGAGTCCCGCGTCCGCGCGACGATGGAGGCCGCGACCGCCTTCGCCGACGCCAGCCCCTATCCGGGCCTCGATGCCCTGACCACCGACGTCTACGCCTGAGCGGAGGCCGCCACCATGACCACCATGACCGTCAACGACGCGATCTCCGCCGCCCTGGCCGAAGAGATGCAGCGCGACCCCACCGTGATGATCTTCGGCGAAGGTGTCGCCACCAAGCGCCGCGACCTGCTGGAGCGGTTCGGCGCCGCCCGCGTGCGCAACACCCCGCTGGCGGAGGGCATCATCGCCGGCACCGCCGCCGGGGCCGCCGCCACCGGCCTGCGCCCGGTGGTGGACCTGCTGTTCGCGCCCTTCCTCTGCTATGCCATGGACGAGATCGTCAACAGCGCCGGCAAGCTGCGCTTCATCTCCGGCGGACAGTTCAGCTTCCCGATGGTGGTGCTGGCGATGACCGGCGCCGGCTGGGGCGTCGGCGCCCAGCACAACCACAATGTGGAGAGCTGGTTCGTCCACAGCCCCGGCCTGAAGATCGTCATGCCCTCCACCCCTGCCGACTTCAAGGGGCTGATGAAATCGGCGATCCGCGACGACAACCCGGTGCTGGTCTTCGCCGACATCGCGCTCGGCTACAGCGCCGGCGACGTGCCGGAGGAGGCCGACGCCATCCCGCTCGGCAAGGCGGCGGTGCGGCGCGAGGGCCGCGACGTGACGCTGGTGTCCTATGCCAAGACCGTCGGCACCTGCATGGCCGCCGCCGACACGCTGGCCGCCGCCGGCGTCGACGCCGAAGTGATCGACCTGCGCAGCCTGAAGCCGCTGGACGAGGAAGCCATCCTGCGCTCCGTCGCCAAGACCGGGCGTCTGGTGGTGGTGCATGAGGCGAGCCGCCTGTGCGGCGTCGGCGCGGAGATCGGCGCCCTGGTGGCGGAGAAAGCCTTCGCCAGCCTGCGCGCGCCGGTGCTGCGC
>JBKHVJ010000174.1:0-14878 GCA_046570145.1 Alphaproteobacteria bacterium | reverse complement strand
GTGGAAGAAGTCGATGGCTTGCGGCGGCCGTTCGGGGTGCATGGCCAAATACTTCATGCGGGCGATGAAGGGCGTCACGCCGATGCCACCGCCCACCCAGATCTGGTGAGTACAGTCGTCGTCGAAGGTGAAGCAGCCGTACGGCCCCTCGACTGTCACCGGCTGGCCGATCCGCAGCTTTTCCCGCAGGCGGCTCGTGTGGTCCCCCAACTCCTTGATGATGAAGCTTATGCGGTGCTCGGCCTCGTTCCAGGCGGAAGCGATGGTGTAGGGATGGGCACCCTCCGCCGCGTCGGACATGGCGAAGGCGAACTGGCCCGCCTTGTGACCCGGCCATCCCCGCGGCACGTCGATCTCGGCTTCGATCACCCGCAGGCCGGGATAATGGTGGAGGGCGCAGACCGTGCCTGCGACCCGCCGGCCGGCGGCGATGCGGCCCGTCAGGACCATGACGTCGGCCCATGTCCCGGCGGCAAGCAGCAGCCCCAGAACCCAGCCTACCGGAGTCATCCAATAGGAGAATTTGGTGAGCACGATCGTGTGGAACACCAGCACCAGATAGGCGATCGCCAGCAACCGGTGGGTCTTGTAAAACAGCCGGTATGGGATGCTCCTGATCAGGGCAAGCGCGATCAGCAGCAGGGCGGCGTAGAAGGCCCACTCGCCGATTTCCTCCGCGGTGCCGCGAAGCTCCATCAGCGACTGCGCGACGGGATTGTCGGGCGCCGCGCGCGGGCCGCGTTGCGGCCGGTCCAGCCATCCCCAGCCCACTGCCCATTTCGTTCCCTGCGCCCATAGCCAATGGGTGACCGCGAACACGAGAGCGCCGATGCCCAGCCATTTGTGCAGGCGGTACATCTTGTCGAGGCCGCCGAACCATTTCTCCGGCCAGCGGGGGCGCAGCGCCAGGACCATGGCGAGGCTCATGCAACCGATGGCGATCAGGCCGCTGTGCTGGACCATGCCGGTGCGAAGCGCGAAATAGCCGGTCCATTGGACCATCGTGGGGTCCGCGGCGAGCCACAGCACGGTCAGCAGCGCCAGCAGCCCCCAGAAGGAAAGCTTGATCCTCCGCATGGCGACCGTCCTCCTGCTGAGCCGCCCCGACGGGCGGCAGTCCATAAATGATTTTGCTAATGTTGCTCGCGGGCAAGCCGATTCCCCGAAACGCAGCCATTCGCACCTGGAACAGGGTCGGACTCCCGACGGCAGCAAGGCAGGTTCGACCGTCCGCGCGCCCTGGCGAAATACATCCGAAGTCGGAACTATTTCACTTCACAACCGGCGGGCTGCCGGCTATGATCCCGCTTCACTGGGCGATTCCGCTCCGGCCGCAAGTTTGGCCGGGATCGCATCCCCCGTGTGGTCCGGGCTTTAATCATCCGTCGTGATTCGCAAGGCTTTTCCATGTCTTCCCTGATTCGGCCGCGCAAGGCCGCCATCGCTTTCATCCTTGTCACCGCAGCGCTCGACATCGTCGCGATGGGCATCGTCATTCCGGTGCTGCCGGCACTGATCGAGGAGTTCGCCGGGCCCGATGCGCAGGCCGGCACCATCAACGGCGCCCTTGTGGCGCTTTGGGCGCTGATGCAGTTCTTCTGCTCCCCCGTGATCGGGTCGCTGTCGGACCGGTACGGGCGGCGGCCGGTGATCCTGCTGTCGGCCCTTGGGCTGGCGGTGGATTACGTGCTGATCGCGGTGGCGCCGAACCTGTGGTGGCTGGTGGTCGGCCGGGCGATCGCTGGCATCACCTCCTCCAGCTTCACCACCGTCTTCGCCTATATGGCTGACGTGACGCCGCCGGAGCAGAGGGCGCGGGCCTATGGCCTGATCGGCGCGGCCTTCAGCGCCGGCTTCATCGCCGGCCCTCTCCTGGGCGGGCTGCTGGGAGAACTGTCGCCGCGCGCGCCCTTCTGGGCGGCGGGTGCGCTCAGCGGGCTGGCCTTCCTCTATGGCCTGGCGGTGCTGCCGGAATCGCTGGCTCCGGAGAACCGGATGGCGTTTTCCTGGCGCCGGGCCAATCCGTTCGGCGCGCTGCGCCTGCTGCGCTCCCACGCCGAGCTGTCGGGGCTGGCTCTGGTCAATTTCATGCTGCATTTCTCCCACAATGTGTTTCCCGCCGTCTTCGTCCTCTATGCCGGGCATCGCTACGGCTGGAGCGCCTTGGATGTCGGGCTTCTGCTGGCGGTGGTCGGCGCGCTGGACATGGTCATGCAGGGGCTGGTCGTGTCCCATGTGGTGACGAGAATGGGCGACCGTGGCACGATGGTGGTTGGCCTGTTCGGCGGGGCCGTCGGGCTGGCCTGCATGGGGCTGGCACCGGACGGTGGATGGTTCGCACTGTCCATCCTGCCGGCCGCACTGTGGGGGCTGGCCATGCCGACCCTCCAATCGCTGATGACTCAGAGGGTCTCGCCCTCGGAACAGGGCCAGTTGCAGGGCGCCAACATGAGCGTGGCGAGCGTCGCCGGCATCCTGGCGCCGCTGGTCTTCGGAGCGGTCTATTCGGTCTCCGTCGGGGCTGATCCGCTGTTCCCCCACCCGGGAGCAGCCTTCGTCATCGCCGCGCTGGTGCTGTTGCTGGGAGCGGTGATCGGCTGGACGGTGGCGCGTCGCAACGGCCGGGAGGAGGAGGCGGACGGCGCAGCAGCCTGACCGACTCCCCTTCCCTGCCGGCTTTCCTATGGGCAACCCTTGCGCCGGCTGTGGGGCGTCCCACATAGCTGCCACCATCCCGCACAATGTCCCATTGCTCCGCTGCGTTATCAGCGGTGGGAATTTGCGGGCCGACAGGGTAAGACTGTCGGCTTCCATCCGCATCGACAGCTGAGACCCGGAGAACGCGATGCTCGCGGCCCCCAACCTGTTCGCCCACCGCCCGGACCGGAGCGTGCGCCCCAAGGCGGCACCCTTCCTGCCGATGTCGCGTGCGGAAATGGACCGGCTGGGCTGGGACCAGTGCGATGTCATCGTCGTCACCGGCGACGCCTATGTCGACCATCCCAGCTTCGGCATGGCGATCATCGGCCGGCTGCTGGAATCCCAGGGATTGCGCGTCGGCATCATCGCCCAACCGGACTGGAGCAGTGCGGAGCCGTTCAAGATCCTGGGCAAGCCGCGGCTGTTCTGGGGCGTGACCGGCGGCAACATGGATTCGATGGTCAACCACTACACGGCCGACCGTCGCCTGCGCCACAACGACAGCTACACGCCGAACGACGAGGGCGGCAAGCGGCCGGACCGCGCCGTCATCGTCTATTCCCAGCGTTGCCGCGAAGCCTTCAAGGACGTCCCCATCGTGCTGGGCGGCATCGAGGCGTCCTTGCGCCGCATCGCCCAGTACGATCACTGGAGCGAGAAGATCCGCCGCTCCGTCCTGGTCGATTCCAAGGCGGACATGCTGGTCTACGGCAACGCCGAACGCGCGATCATCGAGATCGCCCAGCGCGCGCAGAAGGGGGAATCTCCCAAGGCGATGACCGACATCCGCGGCACCGCCATCATGCGCTCCTCCTTGCCGGAGGGATGGACGGTGGTCGACAGCAGCTCCATCGACGATCCGTCGGCGCCGGTATCGCCGCGCGCCGCCGGCGCCGACCGCATGGCGGTGAGGCTGCCCAGCTACGAGCAGGTGACGGCCGACAAGGTGCTCTACGCCCATGCCAGCCGCGTGCTGCACCAGGAGAGCAACCCCGGCAACGCCCGCGCGCTGGTCCAGCGCCACGGCGACCGCGACGTCTGGCTGAACCCGCCGCCGATCCCGCTGGAAACCAACGAGATGGACGGCGTCTACGACCTGCCCTATGCGCGGGCGCCCCATCCGTCCTATGGCGACGCACGCATCCCGGCCTGGGAGATGATCCGCTTCTCGGTCAATATCATGCGCGGCTGTTTCGGGGGCTGTTCCTTCTGCTCGATCACCGAGCATGAAGGGCGCATCATCCAGAGCCGGTCGGAAGGCTCGATCCTGCGCGAGATCGAGCATATCCGCGACAAGACCAAGGGCTTCACCGGCGTCATCTCCGACATGGGCGGGCCGACCGCCAACATGTACCGGCTGGCCTGCAAGGACAAGGAGACGGAATCCGTCTGCCGTCGTCCGTCCTGCGTCTTCCCGGACATCTGCAAGAACCTGAACACCGACCACTCGTCGCTGGTCCAGCTCTACCGCAAGGCCCGCGCGGTGCCGGGGGTGAAGAAGATCCACATCGCGTCCGGCCTGCGCTACGACCTCGCCGTGCGCAATCCGGAATATGTCAAGGAACTGGTGACCCACCATGTCGGCGGCTATCTGAAGATCGCGCCGGAGCACACCGAGCCGGGTCCGCTGGCGAAGATGATGAAGCCCGGCATGGGCGCCTATGACGAGTTCAAGCGGATGTTCGACAAGGCGGCCAAGGAGGCGGGGAAGAAACTCTACCTGATCCCCTATTTCATCGCCGCCCACCCCGGCACCACCGACGAGGACATGATGAACCTCGCCCTGTGGCTGAAGCGGAACGGCTTCAAGGCGGATCAGGTACAGACCTTCCTGCCCTCGCCGATGTCGCTGGCCACCGCCATGTACCACAGCGAGCGCAATCCGCTGCGCCCGGTGCGCCGCGTCGGGTCGGAAATCGTGTCGTCGGCCAAGGGTTTGAAGCAGCGCCGCCTGCACAAGGCGTTCCTGCGCTACCACGATCCGGAGAACTGGCCGATCCTGCGCGAGGCGCTGAAGCGCATGGGCCGCGAGGATCTGATCGGACCGGGCGAGGAGCAGCTGATCCCGGCGTGGCAGCCGGTGGGGGCGACGGCCAAGCCGCGGGACGGCGGGCCGAAGGGCAAGAGCTTCCTGACCCAGCAGGCCGGCCAGGGTCGTCGCGTGGTGCCGCCGGTGGGCAAGGCGCCGGCGGCGAAGCCAACCGGGCCGAAGCCTTCCGGCATGAAGCCGCGCCAGACGAATTTGAAGGGACGCTAGCGTTCGGCGCCGTTCCGCCGTTCACGCTATCGCTGCCGCCGATGCCCTTGGGGCCCGGATCATCGATTTCGGTGTTCTGACGGTCGGTTCCATGCGCATCGCCGCCAACGATCCGGGCCTCACCCGGCAGGGCACCGCCGCCATCGAGGCATGGGGGCTCCCTTCCCGTCAGACGAACAGTTCCATCGTCTGCGGCACGTTGCGCGGCGTTTCCCCCGCCAGGATCGCCCGTGCTGCGTCGACTGCGGCGAGGAGGCCGCTTTCGGTGAAGGGCTTGGGCAGGCAGCCGATGCCCGTCAGCGGGCCATCTTTCTTCAACTCGTCGCGGAAGGACGTGATGAACAGGCAGGGCACGCCGAGTGCGTTCAAGCCGCGTGCGGCGTCTATGCCGTTGGTGCCCATGCCCAGATGCACGTCGACCAGCGCCAGGTCCGGCTTGTCGGTCTCGGCCAACTCCACCGCCTCGGTCGCCGTGATGGCGGGGCCGATGACGCTGTGGCCGACGGATTCCAGGTAGAGCTGCTGTTCCAGTGCGATCAGCACCTCGTCCTCCACCAGCAGGATCTTCATCCGTCGATCTCCTCTGCCGAGGAGGCTTCCAGCAGCGGCACCGCGTCGGGCACCGGAAGTTCGATCCGGAACGTGGTTCCCTGCGGGGTTGTGTCGATGTCCACGCTGGCCCGGATCTGGCCGGCGAGGCTGGAAATCAGGCGCATGCCCAGGCTGCGGCTCTTGCGGATGTCGAAGTTGGACGGCAGCCCCGGACCGCGGTCCGATACGGTCAGGGACAGGTCTTCACCCTCGCGCCGGAAGGTCACCGTCACCCGTGCCGGTCCGGCTCCGCGATGTTTCACCGCGTTGGTGATCAACTCGTTCGCGATCAGCCCCAGCGGTGCGGCATGGTCGATCGGCAGATCGATGACCTCGGACCGCACGACGATGTCGCACATGCTCTCGCCGCCCGAAGCACGGGCCAGATCCTCGCACAGCTCGTTCAGGTAGGTGCCGAACTCGATGGTCTGGAACTGGTCGGCCTGGTAGAGCCGGTTGTGGACACGGGCGATCGCTTCGATGCGGCTGCGGGCATCCTGGAAATGCACCCGGATCGCCGGGTCCGGCAGGCTGAGGGTCTGCAGGGTCAGAAGGCTGGACACCAGCTGCAGGCTGTTCTTGACGCGGTGGTTGACCTCGCGCAGCAGGGTCGATTTCTGGCCGACCAGCTTGCGCAGCGCCGCCTCCATCGACTTGATCTCCGTCACGTCGATGTGCATCAGCACCGTGCCGCCGAAGGGGCCGGCCGGCATGGGGGCGGCGAGGCAGCGGAACCAGTGCTGGTTGGCGGTGACATATTCCGCCGACACCGGCGGCCCGCCGTCGCTCAGCAGCCTGCGCAAGCCCTCCATCACGTCGTCCGCCCGCGGGTCGGCGCTCTGGCCCTTGCCGCAATGATGGAGGTAATCGTCGCCGACGATGCAGCCCTGGCCGAGGAAGGTCGTCTCCGGTCCGGCTTCCGCCCAGGCGCGGTTGACCGAGACGATGTGCCCGGACCGGTCGAGCACGGCGATGAAGGCGGGCAGCGCATCCAGCGTCGCCTTGGTCTGCTCGGCCAGCTGCCGCATGGCAAGCGCGCTGGCCCGCAGCTCCTCACGGGTGCGGCGGCGTTCGGTGATGTCGCGCAGGATGCCGGTGATGAAGCTGCGCCCTTCCGATTCCCAGCGCGCCATCGACAGTTCCAGGTCGATGTGGCTGCCGTCGCGGCGCCGACCGGACAGTTCCACCGGCTGGGTGACGGCATCCAGGCTGCCGGAACTGCCCGGTCCGCTGTGCTCCGCCATGGCGATCCAGTCCGGCGCGTCGTCGCCCAGCAGCACCGTCACGTTCTGCCCGATCAGTTCCTCCGGCCGGTAGTCGAACTGCCGGGTGGCGGCGCCGTTCATCCATTGCACCATGCCGCGGGTGTCGGTGGTGACGATGGCATCGGGAGCGGTGTCGACGATGGCGCGGTGGCGGGCGTCGCGCTGCTCGCGCAGGACGCGCTCGCGGTTCACCGACGCGGTGACGTCGGTCACCTGGATCAGGCAGCGCGCCTCTCCTCCCGCCGCCCCGCCCCTCTGGGCATGGGCGGGCAGCGGACGGATCACGACATTGTGGACCATCCGCCGTCCATCCGGCAGGCGCAGCGGGAACAGCATGGGGTTCAGCGTGTGGGACAGCACGCCGGGCGCCCCGGTCGCCAGCGTGTCGCGCACCGCGATGTGCAGGCGCGATTCGCGCAGGTTGGGCAGCGCATCGAACAGGTCATGCCCAAGGATCTCCCGGGCGGTCAGGGTGGAGGCCTGCTCCATCCAGCCGTTCCAGTACAGCACCCGGCAATGGCGGTCGAGAAGCAGGATACCTGCATCCAGCGCCCCCAGGACATCCAGGGCCCACATCGGTTGTTCAGGCAATCTGGGGACCATGCGGCGTTCCGGCGGATGAAGGATCTTCAGAGGCGATGTCTTCGATGAAGGCGTGGATCAGCAGCTTCAGCGACTCCAGCGAGGAGACTCCCATCAGCAGGGCGATGTAGCCACGGATGCTGCGGCTGCGGATCGTGAAATCGATGTAGAGGAACAGCACCAGTTCATCGGAGTCCCCCGCCTTATCCTTCAGGATGTTGGCGCCGTCGCCGCGCAGCACCGCCGGCAGCGAGATGGTCAGCCGGTCCTTCAGCGCGTTGGCGACTATGACGAGGCAGCCGTTCAGGATGATGTTGCCGATCTCCGCCAGGGCGTCCTGTTCCAGATCGACGATCTCCGCCAGGGTCAGGTCTCCGCCCAGCACAGCGCGGGCCAGTTCCAGGCTGTTGGCCTCCGGAAAGATCAGCATGGCGCGCCCGTCGAAGGAGCCCTGGAACTGCTGCTCCACCGCCACCAGCCCGCTGCGCTCCCGCGCGCTCAGGAAGTCGGACGCTTCCTGCCGGCTGACGATGTCCACGGTCGGGACGGACAGCAGAACCTGGTCGTTGACCATTCGGCTGAGATGGGTGGCGGCACGGCCGACTCCCATGTTCACCAACTCGGTCAGCGCATCGCGCTCCAGGTCGGTCAGTTCCACCATCTCTCGGCGCCTGCTCATTCTTGGTCTCGGCTTCACAACCGGCGCCGCCCGGCGGTCGCACTCCGAATGTGGCCTATCGACCGGAAAAAGGGCACCCCCGTCAATGTCATATGTTAAGCCGGCGACGCCATAGCCGATATAGCCGCCCCTATTCCCACAATGGTCAGCCCGACGATCCACCAACTCATGCGCCAAGTTCGGAACGTTCGGCAACATAGTGGCACTCTAACGCAATATTGCTTTAGGGACGTAATGGAGTGGCTTGGCTACTGTTCGAGGTGACGACAGCGCCCTCGAATGGCGTCTTCCCAGGGGACTTGTCCGCAGGGGGATGGCGACTCCACATCATGCATGGCGCCCGCGCGATGCACGCCGTGCGAGGAGATGGCGCGAGGAGATGGCGATGACCCCTGAGGAACGCACACTTCTGTCCGACCTGTTCCGCCGCCTGCGTGAGGTGGAATCCCATCCGCGCGACGGCGAAGCGGAGGATTTCATCCGCCGCGCGGTCCAGGACCAGCCGCTGTCCGCCTATTACATGGCGCAGACCGTCCTGGTTCAGCAGCAGGCGCTGACCGCGGCGCAGAGCCGGATCGAGGAGCTGGAACGGCAACTGCGCGACCGCCCGGCCCAGCCGGCGCCCTCCGGCGGCAGCTTCCTGTCGAATGCGCTCGGCATCGGCCGCAGCCCGTGGAGCCGGGGTGCGGAGCCTCCCCCCGCCCCGCCCCCTGCCCCGCCCCCTGCCCCGCAGCAACCCTATGCGCCGCCGCCTTTTCCCCAAGCCGGAATGGCCCCCGGAATGGCGCCGCGCGGCGGCGGTTTCTTCGCCGGAGCGGCGCAGACGGCGGCGGGTGTGGCCGGCGGCATGCTGGCGGCGAGCGCCATCTCCTCCCTCCTGCACCATTCCCCCGGCCCATTCGGTGAGGCGGCGGCGCAGACCCCGGTCAGCGAGACGATCAACGAGACGGTTATCAACAACTACGGAGACGGCCAGG
This sequence comes from Alphaproteobacteria bacterium, assembly GCA_046570145.1. GTDB lineage: Bacteria > Pseudomonadota > Alphaproteobacteria > Azospirillales > Azospirillaceae > Azospirillum. The sequence goes on along the minus strand of JBKHVJ010000174.1, from coordinate 5,827 downwards.
GGCCGCAGGGCGACACGGTGCAGGACGGATCCTATGACCCCGGCCCGCCGTCGGCCGACGATCCGTCGTTCGACGACGCGCCGTTCGACGATGGCGGCGGTGACAGTGGCGGTGCCGATTCCTGGATCTGAGGACCGTAGGACGGCTCACCCCTCGTCGCTGTAGCGGTCGGCGATGTCCTTGAACTCGTCCTCCAGCGCGGTGAAGGCGGCGACGACGACGGGGTCGAAATGGCTGCCGCTGCCTTCGCGGATGATCGACGCCGCCTTTTCGTGCGGGAAGGGCGGCTTGTAGCAGCGCCGGCTGATCAGGGCGTCGTAGACATCGGCGACCGCCATCAGGCGGGCCGACAGCGGGATCGCCTCCCCCGCCAGCCCCTGCGGATAGCCGGTGCCGTCCCAGCGTTCGTGATGGCCATGCGCGATCTCCCGCGCGATGCGCAGGAAGGAGCTTTCGCCGACGGCCCCTTCGCCAGCTGCAATGTCCGCCTGCCCTTCGGCGGCGAAGATGGCGTCATGGCCCAGCGCGGCATGGGTCTTCATGATGTGGAATTCGTCGTCGGTCAGCTTCCCCGGCTTCAGCAGGATCGAATCCGGGATGCCCACCTTGCCGACATCGTGCAGCGGTGCCGACTTGTACAGCAGTTCGATGGTTTCCTCGTCCAGCTGCCCGGCATAGCGCGGGTCGCGGCTGAGATGGAGGGCGAGCGCCAGCACATAGTTCTGGGTGCGGCGGATGTGGTTGCCGGTCTCGTTGTCGCGGGTCTCCGCCAGCGAGGCCATGGCGCGGATGGTGGCCTCCTGGGCGCGCAGCAGGTCGCGCGTGCGCTCCGCCACCCGGTCCACCAACTGGCGGTTCTGGTCGGCGAGCGCACGGCGTGCCTCGCGCAGGGAGATGTGGGTGCGGACCCGCGCCAGCACCACCGGCGGGGAGATCGGCTTGGTGATGTAGTCGACGGCGCCCACCGCGAACCCGCGGGTCTCGTCATGGACCTGCCCCATCGCGGTGATGAAGATCACCGGCAGGTCGCGGGTGCGGGCGTCCTCCTTCAGCCGTCTGCACACCTCCACCCCGTCCATGCCCGGCATCATCACGTCGAGCAGGATCAGGTCCGGCAGCGGGTCGCCGGCCAGCCGGGCGAGCGCCTGCAGCCCATCCTTCGCCACGATCAGCCCATAGCTGTCGCGCAGCAGGTCGGCCATGACCTTGAGGTTGATCGGCTCGTCGTCGACGATCAGGATCCGCGGCTTGTCCCCGTTGGGAAGCGGCATGGTCATGTCGCGGTCTCTCTCAGGTCACGAAGCCGGTCGCGCAACTCGGCAAGCGCGGTGGCGGCATCCTCGAAATCGAAGGCGCCGGCGTGGCGGTTCACCCGATCGGCCGTCGCGGCGACTTGGCTGCCGGCCAGCAGGCGGGCCAGCCCGTCGGCCATGTCGCCGGCTTCCGGATCGCCGGCGATCAGCAGGCCTCCCAGCTGGTCCGCCAGTGACAGCGCCGCCCGCAGCGTATCGCGCGGCAGGGCGGCGGCCGGCTGCACGGCCGGCGTTTCGGCGGTCGTCGCCGCCTCCGCCGCCGGACGGCCGAGGGTGCCGATGCCCTCCACCACCAGCGCAAGCGCGCCGGCCAGCCGGTCGAGCACGCCCTCCTCCAGCACGGGCGGAGAGGTCATCGCCCCCCGCTCCACCGTGCCGGCCAGGGCCGACAGGTCCATGGCGCCGATGGTGGCGGCGGTGCCCTTCAGCGTGTGGGACAGGCGGAGCAAATCCTTCCACCGCTCTTCCCGTGCCGCGGCCGTCAGGCGCGCAGCCTCCCCGGCATGGGTGGCCGCGAAGTCGATCAGGATCCGGCGCAGCAGGGCAAGGTTGCCGTTCACATTGCGCCGGGCGACGGCGAGGTCGAGCGCGGGCAGGCTTTCGGGCAGCGCCGGAGCGGCCGAAACGGCGGCCACCACAGGCGGCGACGCCGTTCCTGGCGAAGTACCGCCCGCCAATCCGTTACCCAACCCGCGCACCGGCTTCAGCCAGCGGGTGAGGGCCGCATAGAGTGCCTCCGGGTCGATCGGCTTGGAGACATGGTCGTTCATGCCGGCGTCCAGACAGCGTTCGCGGTCGCCGGCCATGGCATGCGCGGTCATGGCGACGATGGGCAGGGTCGACAGTTCCAGTTCGCGACGGATCAGCCGGGTCGTCTCGTAGCCGTCCAGCCCCGGCATCTGCACGTCCATCAGCACAAGGTCGAATTTGACCTCGCGCAGGCATTGCAGGGCCTCCTCGCCGCTGCCGACAACCATCGCCTCGATGCCGACCAGTTCCAGAAGGCCGCAGGCAACCTGCTGGTTGACCAGATTGTCTTCCACCAGCAGGACGGTGCGCCCGACCAGCGCCGACAGCTCCGTCGATTGGGCCGGGTCGTGGGCGCGGCGGACGGCGTCCGCCATCCGGGGACCGGCGCCGCCGAGCGCCATCATCACCGAATCGAACATGGCCGACGGCGTCACCGGCTTCTCCAGCACGGCGGTGACCGGGCCGCCGCCTTGCAGCGCTTCCTCAAGGGCGCCCTGCACCCCATCGGCTCCATAGGCCGTGGTCATCACCACCGGCGGCTGGACGCCCGGCAACGCGCGCAGGCGGCGCAGCGTCTCCACCCCGTCCAGGTCGGGCATGCGCCAGTCCAGCACCACCAGCTCCACCGGCGGCCGGTTGCCGGCCTCTCCTTCCTCCAGCCGGCGCAGCGCCGACAGGCCGTCGGCCACCGCTTCCACGGTCAGGCCGAAGCGCTCCAGCATGTCGGTCAGGATGGAGCGCACGGCGTCGCTGTCGTCGACCACCAGCACCCGCCTGTCCATCAGGTGACGCGGCAGCCGGTCGTCGTCGGTGTCGCCGGCCGCGACCCGGCAGCGGATGGAGAAGCGGAAGATGCTGCCTTCCCCCGGCCGGCTTTCCACCGACACGGCGCCGCCCATCAGTTCCACCAGCTGCCGGCAGATCGCCAGCCCCAGCCCGGTGCCGCCGAAGCGCCGCGTGGTCGAGCTGTCGGCCTGGGTGAAGGGGCGGAACAGCGCAGCCGCCTGTTCCGGCGACATGCCGATGCCGGTGTCGCAGACCTCCACCTCCAGCCGGTAATCGTCGGCTGTGCCGATGCGGCCGCCCACAGTCACCACCACCTCGCCCCGCTCCGTGAATTTCACGGCGTTGGAGGCGAGGTTCAGGATCACCTGCCCCAGCCGCAGCGGGTCGCCCACCAGCGTGCCCGGCACGTCGCCGTTCAGGTCGACGATCAGCTCCAGCCCCTTTTCCCGCAGCTTGGGCAGGACGACGGTCGCCACCTCCTGCAGGACATCGCCGACATGGAAGGGGATCGCCTCGATGGTCAGCTTTCCGGCCTCGACCTTGGAGAAGTCGAGGATGTCGTTGATGATGCCGAGCAGGCTGCGCGAGGACGCATGGATCTTGTCCAGGTAATCGCGCTGCCGCGGCGTCAGGTCGGTCTTCATCATCAGGTGGCTGAGACCGATCACCGCATTCATCGGCGTGCGGATCTCGTGGCTCATGTTGGCGAGGAAATCGCTCTTCTGCCGGTTGGCGCGGACGGCCTCCTCCTTGGCGCGCGCCAACTCGTCCTCGGTGCGCTTGCGGTCGGTCACGTCCTTGTGGATGCCGGTGATGCGGGTGGGGAGGCCCGCCGCGTTGCGGTCCGTCACCTTGCCGGCCGACAGGATCCAGACCCAGGCGCCGGACTTGTGGCGCATGCGGAACTCGACTTCGTACACCGCGACGCGGCCTGCGACATGCTCCTCCAGGATGGCGAGAACCCGGTCCCGGTCGTCCTCGTGCAGCAACCCCAACCAGGTGGCGCCGCTGGGGGGCAGCTCGCCCGGCATGTAGCCCAGCATGCCGAGCCAGCGGTCGGAGAAATAGACGTGATCCGTCACCGGGTTCCAGTCCCACAGCCCGGTGTTGGAGGCGTCCAGGGCCACGGTCAGCCGCTCCTCGCTCTCCTGCAGGGCGGTCAGCATGCGCTGGCGTTCGGTGATGTCCTGGAAGACGGTGACGGAACCGACGATGCGGCCATCCTCGCGCAGAGGCACTGCCGTGATGGCGATGGGAAAGACGGTGCCGTCGCGCCGGACGAAATGGTCGGTTTCGGACCGATAGGCGTCGCCGCGCCGGACGCTGTTCAGGACGGCGCAGTCGTTCCGGTCGACCGGCTGCCCTTGCGCATCCTTGTAGTGGACGGCCTCATGCAGGGTCAGCCCGCGCAGGTCCTCCAGCGACCAGCCGAGCAGCCGTTCCGCTTCCGGATTGAGGAAGGTGCAGAAGCCGTTGCGGTCCAGCGAGAAGACGCCCTCGCCCATGCTGTCGGTGATGCTCTGCAGGAAGCGGCGGCTTTCCTCCAGCTCCGCTTCCATCCGCTTGCGTTCGGTGATGTCGGTGCGGATCGCGATGTACTGGTGCGGCTGTCCGTCGGCGGTCAGCAGCGGCACGATGGTGGCGGCCACCCAATAGTCTTCGCCCGCTTTGGTGCGGTTGCAGATCTCGCCGTGCCAGACCTGCCCGTCCATGATGGTGTGCCACATCTCCGCGAAGAAGCCGGAGGGGTGGTGGCCCGAATTCACGATGCGGTGCGAACGGCCCAACAGCTCGTCGCGGGAGAAGCCGCTGATCTGGCAGAACTTGTCGTTGGCGTAGGTGATGATGCCACGGTTGTCGGTGATGCTGACGATGGCATGCTGGTCCAGCGCGAATTTCTGCTGTTCCAGCGCCCGCTGGGCGGCGGAGCGTTCCTCCACCAGCCCGGCCATCAGTTGGCTCAGTCGCTCCAGGCTGTCGGTCGGGCTGCTGTCGGCGGAATCCGGCAGCTCCGGGCGGCCATCGGCGCGCAGCAGGCTGTTGGCGACGCCGCGCAGGCGGCGGATCGCATGGGCCTGGGTCGCCGCCTCCCGCCGCAACCGCTCGTTGGCGTCCGCCAGCTCCTCGGAACTCAATTGAAGGCTGCGCGCCCGCAGGGTCAGGTCGCGGTCGGCCTGCTCATAGCTCTGGCCGATGCGGCCGAACAGCGCCGGCAGCCCCTCCAGCATCCGCGCCGCCTCCGGCGACAGGCCGGCATGGCCGGCGAGCGCCTTCAGCTCCGCCAGGACGGACTCCGCCGCCTCCGCGCCTTGCAGGCCCAGCACGCGCTTGAACTGGCTTTGCAGCAGGCGGTGCATGGGCTCAGCGTTCCGTCAGCAGGGCAACCGTCATCGTCTGGTTGTGCAGCCGGCAATCGACCAGATCGCGCATCGGCCCGATCTCGCCATAGGAGTAGAAGCCGGTCAGCAGGGTGCCGGCCCCCAGCCGGTCGGCCACCGCCTGCACCTCCTCCTCCACCCGGTCGCCCAGCACCAGCTTGCGCCCGACGCAGCTGACCAGCAGGGCGAGCCGGTCTCCCTCTGCTGCCTTTCCGGTGCCCGACTCCGTGCTGGCGGCGGCGATGGCGCCCGCCTGCTCCGCCCCGTCGACCAGCCCGTCCGTGCTGGCATGCATCAGCCGGAGATAGAAGCCCTCCTCCACCGTGCCGGCCAGGATCAGGCCGCCCGCCGCCTCGTCGATGCCCAGGATGGTGCGGATCAGCCCGACGGAGTCATGGTTTCCGTTCAGAAGCTCGAACGGGAACAGCAGCCCAGACGCCGGCAGGTCCCGGGCATAGTCGCCGAGATAGCGCTTGTAGACGTTCAGCGCCGGTTCCCCGTCCAGTTGCAGAAGCAGGTTGCCGACCGCCCGCGTCACCTTGCGCGCCGGCCCGAACGGCTCCCACCCGCCGACGGAGCCGAGGCCGAGATGCGGCCCGT
>JBKHVJ010000173.1:0-3902 GCA_046570145.1 Alphaproteobacteria bacterium | reverse complement strand
CCGCCGCGTGGGCTGAGGCGCTGACCGCCGCAGGTCGGGCAGGGGGCGAGGCGCGACGGCACCTCCCGCTCGCAAGCGCAATCGTCGCACCAGACGAGGCCCGGCGGCTGGACGATGTCGACAGCCGCCCCATCGGCCAGCGTGTCGCGACGGACCACGTCGAAGGCGAAGCGCAGGGCGTCCGGATCGACGCAGGCGAATTGCCCCACCGCCAGCCGGATACGGGTCACACGCCGGAAAGCGTGCCGACGGGATTCCTCCTGCAGCAAATCCAGCAGCCGCGCGCACAATGAAAGCTCATGCATCTTCCGCCTCCGCTTTGCGAAAATATCACTGAAGATGAAAGGTGGCAAATCGTAAATTGACAACTATACATGAATATCTGCGGAAACATCATGACGATAAGAATGATCGATCAATCGATAAGCTGTATTTATTCAGCGTAAGCCTGATAAATATTTAAGATGGGCCGTAATGTCGCATGTCGTTCCGCTGCGTGCCGGCGCAAGATCGTGGGGCGAGCGCCGGCCTGACCATGGCGCCGGGACCAATGCTCCAGCTTCGGCGTTATAACGGTACGCTGTGGCGGACCGTTCGGCCGGCGCTCGTCCTCACCCCGTCTTTCATCGCAGCCAGGGGCTCCGCCACACCATGGACCATGCAACCGCCTGCGCGGCTCCGACCTCCGCGCCGCTTTCCCTGGCGCAGCCGCTCTCGCGTCAAGGCATCCGGCTGGTGCCGGCCACCGTCTGCACCGGATCGGACACCGACGACCGCGAGGAGACGATCATCGACGAGGTGCCGGTCGGGCTGGTCTATGCCGGCGACCTTTTCGCCGTCATGCTGGCGACCCCGACCGACCTGGAGGATTTCGCCACGGGATTCTCGCTCAGCGAGGGGATCGTCGGCAGCGCGGAGGAGCTGGCGATCACCGCCATCGACGAGCTGACGGACGGCGTGCGCTTGCGCATGGAACTGCCGGTGGAGCGGCTTGCTGCCCTTCTGCGGCGCAAGCGCAATCTGATGGGCGGGTCCGGCTGCGGTCGCTGCGGCACCGACAGCTTCGCGGAGACGCTGCGGCCTCTCGATCCCGTCCGCTCCACCGCCCGCTTTGCGCCCGAGGCGATCCGCCGCGCGGTGGCGGCCCTGCCGTCGGGGCAGACCCTGAACCGGCAGACCGGCGCGGTCCATGCCGCAGGCTTCGCCCTTCCCAACGGACAGTTGGTCGCCGTGCGCGAGGATGTCGGGCGGCACAATGCGCTCGACAAGCTGATCGGCGCACTGGCCCGCGACGGCATCGACCCGACCGGCGGTTTCGTCGTGGTGTCGAGCCGCTGTTCCTTCGAGATGGTCCACAAGACGGCCGCCGCCGGCATTCCGCTGATCGCCGCCATTTCCGCCCCGACCTCGCTGTGCGTTGCCTTTGCCGAGACGGTGGGTGTGGGAGTGGTCGCCTATGTGCGCGATGGCCGTTTCACCGTCTATGCCGTGCCGTCGCGGGTCGCCACGCTGGCATGAAATTCCCGCGGGGCCGGCTCGACCATCGGCCCCGCGGGGGTGTCATTCCGTCAATTCGTCGCTTCGGGCCGTCCCATCACGGGCATCGGCTTGTGCGCGGGCAGCGGCGTCAGGCCGCCCAGGCCCTTGCGGTAGATCAGCCAATAAATGCCGCCGACGAACACCGACCCGCCGACGATGTTGCCCAGCGTGGCGAACAGCAGGTTGTGCAGGATGCCGCCCGCAGTGATCATCGACACGTCCAGCCCGGCCGGCACATGGCCCGTCACCTTCAGCACATAGGCCAGCGGCAGGAAATACAGGTTGGCGATGCAGTGTTCGAAGCCGGCGGCGACGAAGGCGGCGACCGGCAGGGTCAGCGCCACGATCTTGTCGGTCACCGTGCGGCCGGCATAGGCGAGCCACACCGCCAGGCAGACCAGCAGGTTGCACAGGATGCCCTTGAAGAAGATCGTCACCGCATCCGGCGCGATCTTGCCGATGGCGAGTTTGAGGACGGCGCCGCCTACTGTGCCGTTGTTCATCTCGGCGTGGTGCGACATGAAGATCAGGAAGACGAGGCCGAGCGCGCCGACCGCGTTGCCGATCCAGATCGTCGCCCAGTTGCGCAATACTTGCGCCGTGCTGATCTGGCCGTTCGCCCGTGCCATGACGATCAGGCAGTTGCCGGTGAACAGCTCCGCGCCGCCCACCATGACGAGCGACAGGCCCAGCGAGAAGACCAGCCCGCCCAGGATCCTCTGCACCGCGAAGCTGAGCGCGGGGTCAGCCAGCACGATGACGAAGAACATGCCGCCCAACCCGATGCCGCCACCGGCGACCACCGCCAGCATGAAGCTGGGGAGGAAGGGCATCGTCGCCTTCTTCACCCCCAGCTTTTCCACCTTGTCCTGAATCTCGGCGGGCGAATAGGCGTCCATGCCGAGAACCGGCGTGTCTTTCGATCCAGGATCCGCCATGGCGAAACTCCTCCATTTGTCTCGAGTTGCCGCGATATCCGCTTCAGCCCACCGTATCGTAGGCTTCGAAACCTTCGCCGCGGACGAGCCGGTCGTGCACGGCCTCCACGGAGCTGCGGACGGTGCTGGTGACCGGCGCGAAGAAGCTGGTGTCCTGCGGCTGGATGCCGAGGAACAGGATCTCCGGCACGGTCTCGCGCAGGCTGTCGATCAGGAAGTTCAGCGGGATTGCGTGGGTGGTGACCATGAACTGCTCGGCGACGCTGTCCTGTTCGATCAGGCGGACCTCGCCCGGCGGCAGCGCCATGTCGGCGGCATCGACGATCAGCACCCGGTGCGGCGCCAGGGAGCGGATGTGGTGGGTGTGGTTCTCCGGGACATCCTCGCCATCCACCACGGTCCAGCCAGGGGCCGGCTGCTCGTCGAGCAACTGCGCCAGCAGCGGTCCGGCGCCGTCGTCGCCGCGCAGGACATTTCCAACCGTGAATACGACATCGGTCATGACAGCCGTCTCCCCATCAGATAGATCGCGGGTTCGCGCCGGATGGCATCCAGCGCCGTGCGCAGCCGGTCCAGCCATGCCGCCACATCGGGCGGGGCGGTCGGCAGCACCGCCTCGATGGCCGCCATCAGCGGCCGGGTGTGGGTGTTGTCCACCGTGATCTCGCCGAAGCGCAGCAGGCCGGACAGCTTGCGGTGCGCCTCCTCGTTGTCCTTCAGCGTCTCCAGCACGCGGTCGAACACCGCGGTGGTGCAGCGGAAGGCCGGCTGGAAGCAGTCGAACACGCCGATGTGATGCCCGATGGCCAGCGAATAATAGACCACCTGTCTTGCATCCTCCGGAATGTCCTCCTTCCGCTCCAGAACCTTGGCGTTCAGCTGGTAGAACACCACTTCGGGCGCAGCGCCGCGGCCGGCGCGCAAACCGGGGATGGAGCCGGGATCGGCTTGCGCGGACATACTCATGCCGCCTCTCCCCGGATCGCCTGCTGCACGACATCGACCAGCCGGCCGATGATCTCGGCACGGCGCGGGTCGCGCTCCTCGGCAATCGCCTCCATCATGCATTCGGACAGGGTGAAGGAGCCGGGCGTGCGCGCATGCCCCTCCAGCATGGCCATGAACTCCTCCGCGATGTCGCGGCCCTGGCGGTAGCCGGCCATCCGCCGGGCCTCCCGTTCCAGCCGGACGCGCAGCGCATAGGGGATGTCGGGATGGGGCAGGGCGGCGGTCTGGCCGGCGGCCTCGACATGGGTCTCGGCCTTCAGCTTCTGCTCCAGCAGGCCCAGCGCCACGGCGAAGCCATGGATGGTCGCGGCGGGTGTCGGCGGGCAGCCGGGAATGTAGACGTCCACCGGCACGATGTTGTCGGTGCCGCCCCAGACGCAATAGAGGTCGTGGAAGATGCCGCCGGTGCAGCCGCAG
>JBKHVJ010000172.1:0-2397 GCA_046570145.1 Alphaproteobacteria bacterium | reverse complement strand
TGAGGGTTCTGGCTGAGCCGCTGCTCGCGCCGCCGCGGGACGGCGCCTGGACGGTCCTGTGGTCGAGCGAGGAGCCGCTCTATGGCGGCGGCGGCACGGCGCCGGTGGAACAGCCCTGCGGCGCGTGGCGGTTGCCGGGGCAAGCCGCCCTGGTTCTGGGACCGGCGGAGGACTTTCAGACGAAAAGCGACGGCACCGGCGGAAACACTACCCCGGTCATCGTGGTTTCCAAAGGGTCGGAAACCGATAGCAGATCGCAGGCTCATCATGGCTGATTTCGTTCGCACCCTGTCGCACGACGTGCTGGCCACCGGCCCCGACAGTACGGGAACCCGGGAATGGCTCGTCGCAAACGGCCTCGGCGGCTATGCCTCTGGCGCCGTGTCGGGGGCGGTGACCCGGCGATACCACGGGCTTCTGATCGCTGCGCTGCCGGCTCCGCTCGGCCGGGTGCTGATGTTGAGCCAGCTGAGCGACGTCGTCGTCGATGCCGACGGGCATGAATACTGGTTGAGCAGCCGCGAGGCGAACGGCGACCCGCGGGAGGATGCGCAGACCGCCGCCTTGCAGGAATTCCGCATGGAGGCGGGACTTCCCGTCTGGCGTTTCCGGGCCGGCGGTGCAGTGATCGAGAAGCAGGTCGTCCTGCCGCATGGCCAGAACATCGTCCATGTCACCTACCGCGTCCTGGAGGCCAAGGAGCCGGTACAGCTGCGGCTGCGGCCGGTGCTGGCCTTCCGCACCCTGGAATCGGCCGTGGACCGGCCCTTGGCCGGAGCCTATCGCATCACTGCGGCGGGCCAGCGCTACGAGGTATCGGCCGGTCCCGACCTGCCGGTTCTGCGCATGGCGATCGAGGGCGGCGACTTCCCGATGACGCTCGACGGTGGCGTTCGCCGCGAGGTCTATTACCGGGTCGAGGAGGAGCGCGGCTACCAGGCCCGCGGCTCGCTGTGGACGCCGGGCTATTTCAGCGGCGAGGTCGGGGCCGGGCAGAGCATCACCTTCGCCGCCGCGACCGAGGAGTGGTGGCGGCTGGAGGCGCTGCCGCCGACGGATGTGCTGGGCTTCGAGACCGAACGCCGCCGCCGCATCATCCAGAACGCCCATCCCAGCCTGCGGTACGGCGCGATGGCGGAACTGGTGCTGTCCGCCGACAGCTTCCTGTTCGTGCCGGCCGGCCGCGTCGCCGACCAGATGCGGGCTCGGGCGGAGGGGGACGAGGTGCGGACGGTGATCGCCGGATACCACTGGTTCACCGACTGGGGCCGCGACACCATGATCGCGCTGGAAGGGCTGACGCTGGCCACCGGCCGCCACATGGAGGCCGGGTGGATCCTGCACACCTTCGGCCATTACATCCGCGACGGCCTGATCCCCAACATGTTCCCCGACGGCAAGGATCGCGGGCTGTACCACACCGCCGACGCGACGCTGTGGTTCTTCCACGCGCTGCACCGTTATCTGAGCGTCACCGGCGACCGCGACACGCTGCGCCTGCTGCTGCCCAAACTGCGCGAGGTGATCGATTTCCACCGCCGCGGCACCCGCTTCGGCATCGGCGTCGATCCCAAGGACGGGCTGCTGCGCCAGGGGCAGGAGGGCTACCAGCTGACCTGGATGGACGCCAAGGTGGACGATTGGGTCGTCACGCCGCGGCGGGGAAAGGCGGTGGAGATCAACGCGCTTTGGCACAACGCCCTGCGCCTCATGACGGACTGGCTGCGCGAGGAGGACGGCGAGGCCGCCGCCCGCCCGCTGGAGGAGTTGGCCGACCAGGCGCGCGCCTCCTTCAACGCGCGGTTCTGGTGTCCGTCGGCGGGGCACCTGTTCGACGTGGTGGATGGCGAGCATGGCGACGACATCGCCTGTCGGCCCAACCAGATCTTCGCCGTCTCGCTCGACCATCCCGTTCTGGAGCGCGAACGGTGGGAGCCGGTGGTGGAGACGGTGCGCAAGCACCTGCTTACCCCGGTCGGTCTGCGGTCGCTGGCGCCCGGTTGCCGCGACTACAAGGCTAAGTATTTCGGCGATCTGCGGGCGCGCGACGCCGCCTATCACCAGGGCACCGTCTGGGGCTGGCTGATCGGCCCTTACGTCGATGCGTGGCTGAAACTGCATCCGCAGGACAAGGACGGAGCGCGCCGGCTTCTGGAAGGCTTCCTGCCGCATCTGGACGAGGCCGGCATCGGAACCATCAGCGAAATCTTCGATGCGGAACCGCCATTCACCCCGCGCGGCTGCATATCCCAGGCCTGGAGCGTGGCGGAGGTGTTGCGCTGCTGGGTGAAGACCGACGGCTAGGCGGGACAGCGGTTGCGGAGCCCCCGCCTCGACCAAGGTCATAGGGCGGCGGACGAAGGTCGCTCCACCCGTAACAATGGTGCAATGCCCTTG
>JBKHVJ010000171.1:0-10384 GCA_046570145.1 Alphaproteobacteria bacterium | reverse complement strand
AGGTGGACCGGTACCGCCGCCGCTGTCCGATCAGGCCAAGGAGGCCGCGGCGGCCGCCGCGGACCGCGCCACGCTCGACGCCTTGTCGAAGGCGCTGAAGGACAGCGGTCTGGACGGCAAGGTTCTGCTGACCAACCCCGGCGGCGGCGAACCGACATTGAAGCTGGACAGCCATCCGGCAAAGCCGGCGGCGAAGCCGTGACGGCCCATCACCCTGAAGCCAGTGAGAGCGCCCAATCATGACGGGTTTCCCGCTTCCCGACATCGACCGCGTGTCCGACCTGATCCGCTCCGTCGCCCGGACGGAAATCATGCCCTATTTTCAGACGCTCGACGCCGCCGGCATCCGGCAGAAGACCGGGCCGACCGACCTCGTCACCCTGGCCGACGAGGCGGCGGAACGAGCGCTGACCCCGGCGCTATCGGCCCTGCTGCCGGGCAGCCGCGTGATCGGCGAGGAAGCGGCGTCGGAGGACGAACGCGTGCTCGACCGCATCCATGGCGACGATCCGGTCTGGATCATCGATCCGGTGGACGGCACCATCAACTTCGCCCAGGGCCGCCCGATGTTCGCGGTGATCGTCGCGCTCGCCTGCAAGGGCGAGACGGTCGCCGGCTGGATTCACGACCCCGTGGACGGGCGGATGGCGACGGCGGTGAAGGGGCGGGGGGCATGGCTCGATGGCCGTCAGGTTCATGTCGCACCGGCGGTGCCGCTGCCGCAGATGGTCGGCGCGCTGTCCACCCGCTTCTGCGCCGAAGAGATGGGCCGGCAGTTGGAGGAGCGCAGCGTGGGCCTCGGCGAGCGCGCCTGCCTGTCGAGTGCCGCGCAGGAGTATCTGCGTCTGCTGGAGGGGCGGGCGCATTACTCGCTCTATCACCGCCTGATGCCGTGGGACCATGCGGCCGGCGTGCTCCTGCACGCTGAGGCCGGCGGCTATTCGGCGCTGGTCGACGGCACGCCCTATCGGCCGGGGCTGCTGCTGGGAAGCATCCTGCTGGCGCCGGACCGGGACAGCTGGCAGGCGCTGCACGGGCAGCTGTACGGGTGAGGTCGAGTGGGGGACGTTTTGCCCCCTCCCTGACCCTCCCCCGCGTTCCGCGGGAGAGGGGATTGGATGCTCGCAAGCATGACGTCGCCCCGAGAGAGCGGCGCAGTTCCCTCTCCTGCGATCGGACCGGCCTTTGGCCGGCCGAGAGCGGCGGAGGGTCAGGGAGCGCCGCAACGACCTCCCCCTCAGTGGGTCATCAGGGCCGGTATGGAAAGCCCTTCCAGGACGGTGCGGGTGGCGCCGCCCAGGACCAGTTCGCGCAGGCGGGAATGGCCGTAGGCACCCATCACCAGCAGGTCGGCGCCCTGGTCGGTGCAGCAGGACAGGATCATGTCGCCGACTTCGCCGCCGGACGCGATGACCGATTGCGGACGGGCGGCGATGCCGTGGCGGTGCAGCCAGTCGACCAGAGCGGCGGCTTCCTCGCTGCGTTGGGCGGGCGGTTCCACCGTCAGGACGGTGACCGCATCCGCCGCCTCCAGGAATGGCATTGCGGCGCGGACGGCTCGGGCCGATTCGCGGCTGTTCTTCCAGGCGACCAGCACATGCCGGCCGATGGCGGCGGTCGCAGGCTGGCTGGGCGGCAGGACCAGCACCGGGGTGGCGGTCTCCAGGGGCAGGCGGTCGGGGATGTTGTGCAGGGAGATGCGTTCCCCCGCCCGGACCGCCGCCGATTGCGCCACCACAACCAGATCCGCGTAGGAGGCGCGCTCGGCCAGCAGATCGACGTGATCGCCTTCCTCGACCGTCCAGTCATAGGACAGGCCGTTCAGCGCCTGCCGCACCTCCCGTTCGATCCGCTCGGCATTCTCGTGGGCGATGGCGGTGGCTTCCGCCATGAAGCCGTAGGAGGCGGCACGGCCGGTGGCGCCCGCCGGCATCGACACCGGCGTGGCGATGTAGAGCGCGTGGATATGGGCGGAGAATCTCCTGGCCAACGCTGCGGCAACGGCCATCCGGCCGGCGTGGGCATCGTCATTGGCCATGTGCAGCAGGATGGTCTTGATCTGCATACCCTTGCGTCTCCCGATTTATGCCGTCGCCGATCATTGGCCGGCGGAGCGGTTTCCCTCTAGGTAACGCGCCGCCGGCCCGGATGGCAATGTCGTCAGGTGGCGGGTTACTTCACGACCACCGCATACTGGTCGACCGGCGCCACCTCCTTGATCAGGCCGCGCGCCTTCAGGAACTCGGCGAAGCGGGTGTAGCGCTCGGCATCCAGGGCGGCCGGGCTGTGGGCGAAGCGCGGCAGCGTGTCGGCCCAGGCGCGGCGGTTCAACTCGTCGTTCAGCTCCGGCCGGCCCTTGACGAAGGCCGCCTGCGATTCCTCCGGATGGTTCAGGATGTAGAGCGTGGCGCGCTCCACCGCCGCCAGGAAGCGCTTGAAGCGCGGATCGTTCGCCTTGGCCTTGTGGGCGACCAGGATCAGCTCGTCATAGGGCGGCACCCCTTCCTCCTCGGGATAGAAGGCACGGCCGGGATGCTTCTCGATCTCCAGCTGGTTCAGTTCGAAGTTCCGGAAGGCGCCGACCACCGCATCGACCTGACCCGACAGCAGCGACGGCGACAGCGAGAAGTTGACGTTGACCAGTTCCACGTCCTTCAGGCTCAGCCCCTGCTTTTCCAGCATGGCGCCCAGCAGCGCATCCTCGAAGCCGGCGATGGAGAAACCGATCTTGCGGCCCTTCAGGTCCTTCAGCGTTTTCACCGGACCGTCGCGCAGAACGACGACGGAGTTGAGCGGCGTGGACACCAGCGTGCCGACGCGGACCAGCGGCAGCCCTTCGGCCACCTGCAGGATCAGCTGCGGCTGATAGGACACGGCGAGATCGGTGCCGCCGGCGGCGACGAGCTTCGGCGGGTCGTTGGGGTCGGCCGGGGCGGTCAGCGTCACCTCCAGCCCGGCATCCTTGAAGAAGCCCTTCTCCTGCGCCACCACCAGCGGGGCGTGGTCCGGGTTGACGAACCAGTCCAGCATCACGGACAGCTTGTCCTGGGCCAATGCCGGAAGCGAGGTCATCAGGCTGGCCGCCATCAGGCCGGCGGCGAACAGGTGCTTCATCGGGTTTTCTCCCCCTCAAGGATTGGCGTCTTCCGCCGGTTGCGTATCGGGTTGCCAGGGCAGGACGCGGCGGGCCAGCGCGTCGACGGCGGCATAGAGCGTCACCGCGAACAGCCCCAGCACCAGCACGGCGGCGAACAGAAGGTCGATCTGCATGCGGGCATTGGCGTGCAGCATCAGGTAGCCGAGGCCGGAGGACGACCCCACCCATTCGCCGATCACCGCACCGATGGGCGCCACCGCCGCGGCCACGCGCACACCGGACCAGAAGGCGGGCAGGGCGGCCGGCAGGCGGATGTTCCACAGGATCGCGGCGGGCGAGGCGCCCATGGTGCGGGCAAGGTCGAGCCAGCCGGGATCGGTCCGTCGCAACCCGTCGAAAAGTGCGGTCGTCACCGGGAAATAAATGACCAGCACGGCCATGGCGATCTTGGACGCCATGCCGTAGCCCAGCCAGAGGACCAGCAGGGGAGCCAGCGCGAAGACCGGGATCGCCTGGCTGACCAGCAGCAGCGGCATCAGCCAGCGCCGCGCGGTGCGGAACCGCGCCAGCAGCAGCGCGCTCACGCTGCCCAGAGTCACGCCGGCCAGCAGCCCGATCAGGATCTCGGACAGGGTGGTCAGCCCATGGCTCCACAGCAGTGGAGCCTGCCGCCGCATGGCATCCGCCACCGCCAAGGGACCGGGGAGCAGATAACGCGGCAGGCCGGTGGCCCAGACCAGCGCCTGCCAGCCGGCGACCAGCACCGCAAGGGTGACCGCGGCCCGCAGCAGCGCCCTCATTCCGCCAGCCTCCGCAACAATTCCGCCTGCAGCGCCAGAAATCCGGGATCGTCGACCCGGCGCGGCACGGGGCCGGACGGCTCCAGCGCCGGCCCCATGGTCGCGGGACGGCCGGTCATCACATGCAGGCGGTCGCCGATGCGCAGGGCCTCCAGCGGGTCGTGGGTGACCATCAGGACGGTGCGGCCGGCCAGCGTCTCGGCCGCCGTCTCCTGCAGCCGCAGGCGGGTGATGGCGTCGAGCGCGGAGAAGGGCTCGTCCATCAGGACCAGAGGCTTGTCCTCCATCAGCGTGCGGGCCAGCGCCACGCGCTGCCGCTGTCCGCCGGACAGGGCGGCCGGGCGGTCGCGCTCGCGCCCCGCCAGACCGACGCGGTCGAGCAGCGCGCGGGCGCGCTCCACCCGCGCGGAGTCGGGACGCCGGTGGCGCAGCCGGTCGCCCAGCAGGACATTGTCCAGAACGGTCAGCCAGGGCAGCAGCAGGTCCTGCTGAGCCATGTAGGCGATGCGGCCGGCCAGGGGATGCCCGTCGCCGGTGGTGACGGAGGTCGGCGGTTCCGGCTCGGCCAGACCGGCGAGGATGCGCAGCAGCGTGGTCTTGCCGACACCGCTCGGCCCCAGCAGGCAGGTGGTCCGTCCCGCCGGCAGTTCCAGCGTCAGGTCGGAGAACAGCAGCGTGCCGCCATAGGTCAGCCGCGCGCGCGAGACGGTCACCGAAAGCGGCGTGATCGCCGTCATCGGGGCCGTCATCTGGGCGGGCATGGCGGAATGGCGGAGAGGGTGCGCTTGCGGTCTGCCATCACTGATCCCTACGCCGGCATGAACCGGATCAGGTTCCAGGGGTCGTCCCGCAACGGGACCTCTCAGCCGCCCATCGGCTCCCCCCAGTGAAGGCGGGGACTATAGGCGCGGACGATCCGTGACCGCAAGCATTGCCGGAATCCCTTCCGGAGCGTGGAAGCGCGGGCACCGCTTGACCGGCGCGAGTCACCGCCTAGGTTCTGGCGGGACCGATGGAGATCATGCCCTGACCACGCCTCTCCGCACCCCGCTGTTCATCGGCGGCGAGATCTATCGCGGCTCGACCTACGGCCCGAAGCATCCGCTGGCGATCCCACGCGTATCGACCGCCATCGATCTCAGCCGCGCCATGGGATGGCTGCCTGAGGAGGTCTATCTCGACACCCACGTGGCGAGCGAGCGCGAACTGGCACGCTTCCATACCTCCGACTACATCGCCGCGCTGAAGCGGGCGGAGGCGGAGCAGCGGGTCGACGAGGCGACGGCGGCGCGCCACAATCTGGGCAAGCTGGAGAATCCCATCTTCGCCGAGATGTACCGGCGGCCGGCCCACAGCAGCGGGTCGGCCCTGCAGGCGGCGCGGATCCTGGGCGACCGGCCGGCCGGGCTGGTCTATGCGCCGGCCGCCGGAACCCACCATGCGCGGCGGGATCGGGCCAGCGGCTTCTGCTATTTCAACGCGCCGGTGCTGGGCATCCTGGAACTGCTCGACCATGGGCTGGAACGGGTTCTCTATGTCGACCTCGATGCCCATCACGGCGACGGGGTGGAGGAAGCCTTCGCCGACGACGACCGGGTGCTGACCATCTCCATCCACGAGGACGGACGCTGGCCCTATACCGGCAGGGCGGAGGACCGGGCCGGCGGCATGGCCCGCAACCTGCCGGTCCCGCCCGGCTTCAACGACAGCGAGATGGAGCATGTGATGGAGGCGGCGCTGCTGCCGCTGGCCCGTGCCTTCCGTCCGCAGGCGATGGTGATCCAGACCGGCGCCGACGCCCTGGCCGAAGATCCCCTGAGCCGGCTGGAACTGTCCAACCATGCGCTGTGGGATGCGGTGGCCGCCCTGCTGCCGCTGGCGCCGCGGGTACTGGTGGTCGGCGGCGGCGGCTACAATCCCTGGTCTGTCGGACGCTGCTGGGCCGGCATCTGGGCGGTGATGAACGGGATCGACCCCGCCATGCCGCCGACTGCGGAGGCGGAGGCGGTGCTGCGCGCCCTGACCTGGAACCGTGCCGCCGGCCGCAACCCGCCGGAGCATTGGTTCACCACCCTGGCGGACGAACGCCGGCCGGGACCGGTGCGCGACGCGGTGAAGCGGGTGGCGGAGATGGCGACATCCTGACTCATATCTGACGTATTTAGAACGGAGCCGAGACGATTCGTTGACGGGGGTGGATTGTTCGT
The DNA here is from genome assembly GCA_046570145.1 of Alphaproteobacteria bacterium. Lineage (GTDB taxonomy): Bacteria > Pseudomonadota > Alphaproteobacteria > Azospirillales > Azospirillaceae > Azospirillum. The sequence goes on along the minus strand of JBKHVJ010000171.1, from coordinate 4,280 downwards.
TGATCCTCGAAGCTTCGCACCGGTGCCGATCGCGCCGGTTCCGGCAGGTCGGGCGGTGCGGGTTTCGGGAGGAGAACGGGCGGGCGGATGTCGAACACGACGCTGTTCCTGATCGCCATCGTCATCATCATGCTGGCTGCCGTCCCGGTCGCCATGATGCTGAAGGATTTCCTGCCGAACATCCTGGAGAAGAGCAGCGGCCTGGAGCAGATCGAAAACCGCGTCTATGTGCTGCATGCCGAGGCGCACGAGCTTCAGAACCGCGTCAATCACCTCGTCCAGCGCCGCAACAGCCAGTCTTCCGATCGCCACCGGCTGGAAACGGACATCCGCAAGGCGGAAAAGCAGATCAGGGATCTGGCGGAACAGCCGCCGCTGTTCGTGCATGAGGTCGGCGATCCGCAGGCCGGCCTGATGAAGTTCGTCGCGACCGTCACGCAGGAAAAGGCATCGGCCGCCGCGCGCGCCGCCGGCGACCGCGGGCCGGTCAACCCGATCTGGCGCTGTGCCAACGTGGCGGAGGTGTGGGCGTCGAGCTTCGACGAGGCCAAGCAGATGGTCGACGTCGCCTTTCCCTTCAAACTGGGCTTCCAGAAATCGTTCATGCGCGGCGACGCGCGGACCGGCGGCATGAGGGGCGGCGTGAAGGGCGGCGCGCCCCAGCCCCCGGCGACGGCGCGGTCCAAGGCCCCTTCCGCAACATGATGATCAACTTCATCATCATCCTGGGCATCATCGCCATCGGCGCGTGGCTCGGCAACGTGCTGCTGTCGGTCGAGCAGCGGGTGTCGCAGGCCCGGCAACGGGTCCGCGGCGTCCGCGGCACGCTGGACAAGCTGGACGCGACCATCCACCGCCTGCACCGGGAGGAGGAGAGCCTCCATGGCGAGATCGAGGAATTGGTCCGCGACATGGTGGAACTGCGCAAGAAGCAGGTCGAGGTGCAGCAGCGCCTGACCGAGGCGCAGAGCCGCCGCCGTCCGCAAATCCTGATCCTGACCGACCGCCGCAACCCCGGCGACAAGGAATGGCTGGTCACAGTGGTGAACCAGCAGATCGGCGAGATCGACGCCGCCCATCCGCTGGCCGTCGACTGGGCGCGCGGACGCGACTATCTGGTCTGGGCGGAGTCGGAGCGCGAGGCCGCCGAACGCGCCAGCCGGCGGTTCAGCGCAAGGCCCGGCTATCAGGTGAAATCGGTGGCGGCGGTGAAGGAAGACCTCTACAGCGCGAGCGCCGCCCGCAACGCGGCGGCCTGATCCGGGACAAAAGAAAAGCCCTTCTCCCGCAGAGGGAAGAAGGGCTTTGAAGAGAGGACCGGTCGGCCCTTGAGGCTCAGCGCGCCTTGGCGGCCGCCGGGGTCTGGCGGAAGGCGTCGTGCAGATACGGCGACAGCGCCTGACGCATGTTGCGCAGCCATTCATGGATGATGATCAGCGAGCGGGAGGCGACCGGCGGGGTCATGCCCAGCTTCACCAGATCCTCGCGGGTCATCGTCGCCACCTGATCGATCCGGTGCCCGGTGAGGCGGGCCCAGGCCGGGGCGGTGCAGGGCGACATGGAGATGACCTGCAGCCCCTCGCGCTCAACCATCTCCGCCTTGCGGCGGGCATACTGGCTGTCCTCCAACTGCGAGAACGGACCGGAGAAGCCGTTCTCGACCAGGACGCGCTTGGCCTTCGGCGCGATGGTCGCCACCCGCTCCAGCGTGGTCATGCCGGTGGACAGCGAGGCGAGATCGACGGTCACCGGCACCATGAAGGTCAGCCGCTCGCCATCGCCGACGTAATAGTCGAAGCCCGACACCTCGGCCCAGTTGAAGAACCACTGCGAGATGTTGCCGCCGAAATCATACAGCCGGCCGCCGCGCTGCAGCTCCGGCCCGATCAGATCCCAGAACTCGTAGAAGCCGTCGCCCGACCCCATCATGTTCATGAAGTCCTGGGTGATGCGGCGGTGTTCGACCACGTCCGGGCCGAACAGGCGGGCGAGTCGCTCGTTCACCTCGTACTCGACGACCTTCAGCTGCAGGCCTTCCAGCATGGCGGTCGCCATCAGGTGATGGGACAGCAGCGTCTTGCCGACGCCGCCGCGGTCATTGAGGACGAAGATCGTGCCCAGCATGCGATCGCCTTTCCAGTATGCGTTTGTTGAGTCGTCTTGGAGCATCGGGGGAGACATCAAGGAGCCGGTGTTCTGCGCGGCCGCCGTGGACGTCGGATGGGGAACCGGCTGCGGGGCCGGCTCGGGTGTCGGTTCCGGTATCGGTTCGGGCGCCGGAGCCTCCTCGGCTTCGATCTCACCGACGGCGTCCGGCTTTGGCGTTTCGGCCACCGGCTCCGGCACAGTGGCCGCCGCCGGTTCATCATCGGTTTCCTTCACCGCCGGAGCCAGCAGACTCGGGGCAGGGGGGACGGGTTCCTCGGTGGCCGGTTCGGAAACGGATATTGTCGGTTCCGGGTCGGCTTCGGGCGTCTCCGCAGGCGGCTGGACAGGAGCAGCGTCGGCGGGCACCGCGGCGGCCTCTTCGGCCGGAGCGGAGCCTGCGGCGTCGCCATCCCCGTCCTTCAGCCCGGCCGCCAGGGCGGCCTCATGGACGGCTGCAAGGGTTTCCGCCGGCATGGCCGCGGCGGCACTGCCAAGGTCTCCGGCTGCCTCTCCGCGCCCCTCATTCCCGACCAGGAAGAAGGCCGACCGCAGGGTGACCGGCGAGATCGGTTGGCTGTCTCTGGCCGTGATGCCCAGCTTCGCCAGCAGATCGGAGATCTCGGCCCAAGACAGACCGCGTTCGCGCATCAGCCCGATATCGGCATAGCTTTCGCGCACCGCCTGCATGGCGCTGCGGTTGCCAGCCGGGCGATCGGCAAGGAGCCGTTCAAGTTCCGAGCGGTCGATCGACACCGTATTGGATTCCGGCAAGATGAAATGGCGGCGGGGAGGCGCCCGGACGTTGGATCACAAGGAATCCATTCCCCTGGGGCCGAAAAAATAGTACAAGCGGCCACCACGCGCAAACGGTTTCCAAACGACATCAACGGCGCTAAACATCGCTCTCCGACCGGCGGCGCCAGCCGTGACGTGCGGCAACTTCGCCGACGCTCCGGCAGACCGCGCCATGACGTCGGCTTTTGGAACCGCCTCCCGATTGCGCGGTTTGCAATACGGACGTCCGGCTGTGTTCGTCGCGACGTGTGCTTTCACTGGGCTGGGCTTGGAACCGGGGTTGGGCAGGATGCCTCACGATTTTGGTTCGTCACGGGACCGGCGGTCCGCATCCGCACTGGGGGCGGGAATCGGCTTCCACGAGTTGCGGCAGGCCTGCGAGATCTCTGCTCTGCGCGAGGATCTCGAACGGTTGGCCCACGAGGCCGGCGCGTTGCGTGACGGCGTGGAGCAGGCGGTGGAGGATGTGCGCGACCGTTTCGCCGCACTGAGTGCGGAGGAAATGGCCGACCCCATGGTACTGGCCCCGCTGCTGCAACTCGCGGTAACCACTTTGCTGGAGATTCGCGAGCAGGCGCGGCAACTCGACACACGCACCGGACCGCTTGCCGACGACGAGCGTCCGTCCTGGCTGGGGGCGGCGGAGGCGCCGCGCCTGCGCCCGTCCACGCCGCCGCCCACCCGGGACGAGGCTTGGGAAGAGGAAACGCCGCCGTCCCGGCCGCAACCCATGCCCTCCCTCCCGCCATCCGAGCAGGCGGCCACACCACCGGCCGATCTGCCGGCCCGCCCGACGCAGAGGGCATTGGCGGCACCGACGGTGCCGGCGCCGGTGGCCGAGCCGTTCCGTCCGGCAGCGGACCTGCACACACCTGCCGCCTCCACCTCCGCCACTGCCGACACCCAGGCTGCTTGGCTCGCCGGCGAACCGGCTCCTCCACCGCCTCCGTCGAGGGCGGCTGCGGTGCGCAACAATGGAACCGCCAGGCCGCGTCCGCCCGGCGGCATCGACTGGCTCGGCCCAGCCGGACGCTGACCGCATCGCCGACGTCGCTGCTGCGGTGCGAGGATGTCCGACTCGAGGTGATGATTTTCCGCAACGATCGACGAAAAAGGTCAGATCCTGAACGATTGAACTTGCAAATTCGGGGTGGTGTAGTACAAATGGCATATTGGTAAACGAAATTTTACCAAATTTGACCGTTTGTCGCCCAATGCCGCAATCCCCGGAGGTCGGTCGCATGCTCAGGATCGACGCCATTGCCAAGCCGCAATCGCCCTACCGTACCCGCGCACCGGGTCAGCCGTTGCGCGTGATGGTGGTGGAGCATGACGAA
>JBKHVJ010000170.1:0-6353 GCA_046570145.1 Alphaproteobacteria bacterium | reverse complement strand
GTGCAGCCCACCGTCTGCACCAGCCGGGCAGGACAGACCGACCCGGACTCCCTGCTGTCCGACCTGCGCGAAGGGCGCCTGCGCCCGGCGCAGATCGCGAGCTGGCGGTCCAAGGCGGCCGACGACGAGCATGCGCTGAGCGCCCTGCGCGAAGCCTGCCCCTGGAAGGAGCATGAGCCCGACCTGGACCTGAAGGTCGCCATGCGGCTGCTGGCCGAACCGGCGCTGTATCAGCGCGCGGTCGCCAGCGCCATGGTCAACACGGTGGCGGAGCGCTGAGTCCAGCCAATGAGGCGACAGGCCCTGTGGCAATCGAAGTCGGACACCGATTTCACCGCCCATAAGGCTTGACATTGCGGCGTCAGACGGTATTTTCCGCCGCTACGACGCCGCCCCCGCCGGGCCGGCGGGGCACGGATTTTTTGTCGGGATCGAGATCATGGCCAAGCAGAACACCGTCCTCATCAAGCTGGTGAGCACGGCTGACACCGGTTTCTTCTACGTGAAGAAGAAGAACCCGAAGAAGACCACCGAGAAGCTGTCGTTCCGCAAGTACGACCCGGTGGCGCGCAAGCACGTCGAGTTCAAGGAAGCCAAGATCAAGTAAGTCTTGTCCGACACTGAGCTGTGCTTCGAATGAACAAGGCCGCCTTCCTGGCGGCCTTTTCGTTTTTGGGCGAAAGCTTTGCATTTCCCGCACCAGGGCCGGCGCGGCATCCGGTCGCTGTCGCTATTTGCGGTGACCGCCACACCACGGATGCGTGCATTCCAAATGGGGCACTTCGGGCGGACACTCTTCGGACGGCAACCGACTCCGGAGGGACCGACCATGCCCGACACGCATCTCATCCCGTCCGCTGGCCCGTCCGCTGGCCCGTCCCCCGGCCCGCTTGCCGACTCCGGCACGACCATGCCGGACAGCGACCGGCGGCAGGCGCTCGCCACCCGCTTCCAGAAGGCCCGCGCCCGCACGGCTGAACTGGTCGCCACACTGTCGCCCGAAGACATGATGGTCCACACCGTGCCCGATGGCGCGCCGGCGAAATGGCACCTCGCCCACACCAGTTGGCTGTTCGAGGCAGCGGTGCTGATTCCCTTCAGCCCCAGTTACCGCCCTTGCGACCCCGTCTTCCTCGACCTGTTCGCGGCGCGCGGTGAGCGATTCGCCGCTCCGCCCCGCGTGCTGTCCCGCCCCAGCGCCGCGGAGATCATGCGCCACCGCGACCAGATCAATGCCGCGGTGCTGCATCTGATCGAGCAAATCGACGACGGGCTGTGGGACGCGGTCGAATCGGCGCTGGTGATGGCGATCGCCCACGAGCGGCGCCACCAGGAACGCATGCTTCTGCACATCAAGCACGCCCTGTGGTCCAACCCGCTGCGCCCCGCCTATGAACCGGCGCCGGACCATCCGCATCTTGGGGCACCGCCCGACGGCTGGGTGGAACAGGCCGGTGGGCTGGTCGAGGTCGGCCGCCCCGCCCCGCTGCCCGGATTCGACCATGAGGGTCCGCGCCACCGCGTCTGGCTGGCCCCCTATCGCCTGGCCGCCCGCCCGGTCACCTGCGGCGAGTTCCTGGCCTTCATCGAGGCCGGCGGCTACAGCGACCGCTCCCTCTGGCTGTCCGACGGTTGGGAGACCGCACGGGCGGAGGGCTGGAGCGCCCCGCTCTACTGGGAGCGCGGCAGCGGTGAGCAGAGCGGCGACCGGAACGGCGCTTCCGGCTGGCGGGTCTTCACCCTCTATGGCATGCAGCCGCTCGATCCGGACGAGCCGGTCTGCCATGTCAGCTGGTACGAGGCCGACGCCTACGCCCGCTGGGCCGGCAAACGCCTTCCGCGCGAAGCGGAATGGGAGGTGGTCGCCGCCGGTTGCGACAGCATGGGCAATCTGCTGGGCACCGGCCATCGCCACCCTCGCTGCGGCACCTGTCACGGCACCGGCCCCTGGCAGATGTGCGGCGACGTGTGGGAATGGACCGCCGACGCCTTCGCCACATATCCGGGCTACCGCCGGCCCGACGGGCCGGATGAGGCGGTCAATGGCCGGCTTGCCTGCAACCGCATGGTCCTGCGCGGCGGCAGTTGCCTGACCCCCTTCGACCATGCCGGCCCCTGGACGCGGCACTACCTGCGGCCGGAGACCCGCCTTTCGGTGAGCGGTTTCCGGCTGGCGGAGGATGCGGCTTAGGAGATGCGGTCTAGGATTGGCCGGACGGTCCCGCCGCGCCAACTCCCATGTCCCCGGCCACCAGTGCCCGCGCCTGCCCCTGGGTCAGGATGCCGCGTTCGGTCAGGCGGGTGAACAGCGCGGCGGCCAGTTCGGCCACGGCCAGCGCCTCCCCCTGGGGGCCGTTGCGCAGGTGGGGGAACAGGCCGAAGGCCGCGGCGAGCCGGTCGGGGGACGCGGCGGCCAGCGCCGGGTCCAGTGCCGCCGCCAGCACGCCAAGGTCCAGACCCTGCGGCAGGGCGGGGTCGGCGACACCCGCCAGCGCGGCCGACCGGGCCAGCGCGGCGAGCGCCTGGTCGATGCCGATGCCGACGGCGATGCAGTTGTGCAGGGCATCCTGGATCGCCGGCCAGACCGCGGCGAAGGGGCGTTCACCCGCCACCATGGCGGTGCCGATGCCGTGACGGGCGGTCGCCTCCTCCGGCACGGGATCGATGGGGTCGATCAGAAGGGCGAGGGACACGGTCGGGAAGATGCGCGATCCCGCCAGCCGCACCGTGCCGACGGCGATGACCGGACCGCTGTCCGGCTCCACCCCCGCCGTCGCCACCCACAGTGCGACGAACGGCAGTGCGCCCAACGGCTCGTCGTCACCCAGGGGAGCGGCGGGCTGGGCCTGTCGAAGAGTGAGCGCTCGCTTGCCGGTCAACCCGGTGCCGTTGGCCATGCCGCGGGCGGGAAAGGACAGCATCACTCCGGAGTTCAGGCCGAGATCGACGAGCCTTGCGGTCAGTTCACCCTCTTCCGTCCGGCGCAGCACCGCGGAAACGGGCGCCCCGCCGCCGCGCGCCCGTTCGATGGCGCGGGCCAGATCGTCGCGCAGCAGTGCCTTGCCGATGTCGGCGCCCTCCTCCACCTCCAGCAACCGGGCGGCGGCGGGGTTCAGCCGCTCCACCCGCCCCAGTTCGTCGATGATCAGCAACGGGTCGTCGGCGAGAACCAGCGCCGCGTGAACCGCCCGGTCCATGCGTCCGCCACCAAGCGGTCCAAGCCCGAAGTGCCCGCGGCCCAACGGACCATCTGCAAACGGTCCATCACCAGGCATCTGCTCCCCGCCCCGGACCAACCCCGCGGCAGCTTCGGCCAGACGCCCCACCTCGCCGCCGCGTCCGCCCGACCAGGGTTCGAGGTCGACGCGGTTGCGACCGCCGGACAGGCGGTCCGCCAGACGCTCCAGATCGCCGAAATGGCGGGTCAGGCGGGAGAAGACGAACCAGACCGCCAGCAGGCCGATTCCGCAGACCGTCAGGCCGCGCGTGAAGGCGGTCCGGTCCGCCGCCGCCAGTTGCGTGATCTCCACGCCCAGAAAGACCAGCGTGGCCGCCGCCACCGCCAGTCCCAGCATCGCCACGCGCCAAACGCCGCCCTTCATCGGGCCGCCTCCCCCCTCGTTGCGCCCCGACTCTAGCGGGCGGAAAGGAAACGGAGAAGCGACGCGCGTGTTCAGCGCGCCAACAGCGCGGCCCGAGCCCCGTCCACCTGCTCCATCAGACCCGCCAGCGCCCCCCTGACCTCGCCCGACAGGGCGAGCATCAGCAGCGCCACCACCGCGACGGCCAATACATGGTCAAGGCAGGATCGATTCGGTTGGTTGCGGAAGAACGGACGGGTCGGCGGCATTGCAGGCTGGCTCCGGCACTGGAAGAAAATGCGGAATGGATGGAGGGTGCCAGCCTACCGGCGAGAAAGCCCAACGAGTGCTTAACGGCGCGGGGCCCAAACGGCTTGTCCTGTTTTTGACACCGCGAATCGGGATTTTCTGGTGTTTTTCAAAGTCGAAATCCCGCTTTCCGCTTCAGACCGGTCGAGTTACCCTTTGCTGCCGACCACACAAACTCGGATTACCGCCTTTGCGTAAAATACATTGCAACTCCCAACTGATCTTTTGCTATCGCTCTGTTGCATTTCCTGGTTTGCCTGCTTGTCGGATGGTGCTAAGAGTAGGTCATCCAGCGATAACACTCCTTTCCGCATAGGCAATTCCTTGGGAGGCCGGCAATGACTTTGGTCTATCGTCCCCTGCCCTATGGCGGGCACGAAGACCGGCGGACGGGCCGCCACCTGCTTCTGTTGGTGGCCCTGATCCTTGCCATCCCGACCGTGCTCGGTGCCGGCTGCACCGTCGACGCTCTGCGCAGCTATGCGGTGGAAGCGCGGTTGGCGCAGGCGGTCGATGCCGCGGCCCTGGCCGGTGGGCGGGTGATGTTCGACTCGCAGCGTGACGGACACATCCGCAGTTTCTTCGACAAGGCCTTCCCCAGGGGTTTCCTGGGATCGAACCTGTCGCCCCTGACCATCGCGGAGGACGCGGCGGCCGGTACCCTCACGGTCAGCGCCCATGCCACCGTCAACGCCATTTTCCTGCGCCTGTTCGGCAAAAAGGAAGTGACGGTGGAAGCGCAATCCATCGTCCGCCGCGGCCACCACGCGCGCAGCAAGCTGCAGTAAGCACCCTCCGAACCCGCTCGACCACATCGCCGATTCGCGACGCTCGCATTCGCGGAATGCAGCCCGGCGGCTTCGCCACTGCGGTAGAAGGACGGACAGCGCCCCTTCCACCGGAGTCCGCCATGCTCGGAACCCTGACGCTTCTCCTGCTTTGCCAACTGGCGGGCGAACTGGCCGCCCGCCTGCTGCACCTGCCGGTCCCCGGACCGGTGCTGGGCATGCTGCTGCTGTTCGCCGGGCTTCTGTTGCGCGGCGGGGTTCCGGCGGCGGTGCAGGAAACGGCCGGCGGGCTGCTGCGGCACCTGTCCCTGCTGTTCGTGCCGGCCGGCGTCGGCGTGATGGTCCATGTCACCCGCCTGGAGACGGAAGCGCTGCCCATCGTCGTCGCGCTGTTCGGCAGCACGCTGTTCGGCATCGCCGTGACGGCGAAGCTGATGGCCTTCCTGCTGAGCCGCACCGACCCGCGGCTGGAGGAAGAACCGGCGGCTGGGAAAGCGGCGACCAGGAAACCAGTGGAAGGGGACCGGGCATGAGCGACGATCTTCACCAGATCTGGGTTTATCTGTCGGCGAACCCGCTGGCCGGGCTGACCCTGACCCTGGTCGCCTACCAATGCGGGCTGTGGCTGTTCGAGAAGCTGGGCCGGCGCCCGGTGCTGAACCCGGTGCTGATCGCGGTCGTCCTGATCGCCGGCGTGCTCAGCCTGTCGGGCATCGATTACCGCGCCTATTTCGACGGCGCGCAGTTCGTCCATTTCCTGCTGGGTCCGGCCACGGTGGCGTTGGCCGTTCCGCTCTACAACCAGTTCCAGGAGGTCCGCCGCTCGGCCCTGGCGCTGGTGGTGGCGCTGCTGGTTGGATCGGCGGCCTCGGCGCTCAGCGCGGTGGCCCTGGTCTGGGCGGCCGGCGGATCGTCGGTGACGATCCTGTCGATGGCGCCCAAATCCGTCACCTCACCCATCGCCATGGGCGTCTCGGAGCAGATCGGCGGCCTGCCGTCGCTGACCGCGGTGTTCGTCATCATCACCGGTATCGTGGCGGCCAGCCTCGGCACCTGGGTGCTGAACCTGGTGCGGGTGAAGGACTGGCGTGCCCGCGGATTCGGCATGGGCGTGGCGGCGCATGGCATCGGCACGGCGCGCGCCCTGCAGGTCAACGAGGTGGCGGGCGCCTTCGCCGGGCTGGGCATGGGGCTGAACGGCTTGGCGACGGCGTTGCTGCTGCCGACCCTGTATCACCTGATCTGGGGCTGAGCGGCGCTACGGTTCGCGTGTCCCGCAGTCCGTTTTCCGCCAATCCGGGCTTGACAGTGTTGCCGCACCTGCGCAGAGTGCGGCCCATGACCTGCATCGACCGCAAGAACGCTCTTCTTCGACTTCTCGGCCCGGCGCTTTAAGCGTCCGGGTTTGTCGCGTTCGCACACCATTTCCATCGGTCGAAGTGTCTGTTACATGAGCGATGTTTGCAAAGGCGCCGGTATCGGCGTCGCCCGGCCGGGGCCGGGACTGCGACTTAGCAGCGGTCGCTGAGCCACATCCGGCGGCTCCGCGGCCGTACCCCTCGCCGGTCCCTCCGCCTTTCAAAATCCGATCCGCCGCCTCCGCCCGCACAGAATGCCGGGCCTGGGGCCGCCACTGGAGCCGAACGACGCCATGAGCACCGCGACCCAAACGAAC
>JBKHVJ010000169.1:0-25899 GCA_046570145.1 Alphaproteobacteria bacterium | reverse complement strand
GGTGGCGGGGATGGAGGCGCTGCTGCGCGGCTGGGCCTGCGACGTGGTGTCGGCCACCAACGGCGACGAGGCGCTGGCCCTGCTGTCCGGCATGCCGCAGCCGCCGGATTTGCTGATCGCCGACTATCACCTCGACGACGGAGCGCTGGGCGTCAACGAGGTGGCGCGGCTGCGCGTCGCCTGCGGCCGCATCCTGCCCGCCGTGATCGTCACCGCCAACCGCACGCCGGAGCTGGCTGACGAGGCCAAGGCGGCCGGCTGCCTGGTGCTGAACAAGCCGGTGAAGCCGGCGCAGCTGCGCGCGGTGATGTCGGGGCTGGTGGGGTAGGGGCCGATGAGGAAGTGGGCCTGATGATTTACCGGTAACGCCTTACCGGTTCGGCTGTTGTCGGTTTTTATGACCGACCCCGCTGCGTTGCGCGACAAGGCGCTCGAGATCCACCGGCTGCTGTGCACCGTCTATGGCTGCCCGGTCGCCTATTTCCACAGCCTCGACCCGCTGAGCGAGCTGGTGTCGTCGCTGCTGTCGCACCGCACCCGCAACGCCGCCTCCGGCGCCGCCTTCAAGGCGCTGCGGCGGCGCTGGCCCGATTGGGAAACGGTGCGCGACGCCCCCGTCGCGGAGGTCGAGGCGACGATTGCCGGCGTCACCTGGCCGGAGCAGAAGGCGCCGCGCATCCAGGCCATCCTGCGCCGCATCACCGAGCGGATGGGCAGCCTGTCGCTCGATCTGCTGTCCGGCATGCCGGTGCCCGAGGCCCGTGCATGGCTGGAGGATCTGCCGGGCGTGGGGCCGAAGACCAGTGCGGCGGTGCTGAGCTTTTCCACCCTGCGGCAGGCGGCGCTGCCGGTGGACAGCCACCATCACCGCGTCGCCGTGCGCACCGGCCTGATCCCCGCCTGCGTCGCCGTCGGCCCCGCCCACGCCGTGCTGTCGGCGCAACTGCCGGAGGATTGGGATGCCCAGCTGGTCTACGACAATCACGAGGTCATGATGCTGCACGGCCAGCGCTGCTGCTATTACCGGGCGCCGGCCTGCGACCGCTGCGTCCTGCTGCGCCTGTGCCCGACCGGGCAGGCCCTGCGTCCGTCGGAGGAGGAGCGGGAGAGGGCGTGAGTCCATTCGTTTTGTGCATTGCAACACGCAGCCATTCCTAGAATGCAGCGCTATCCGCCATCACCCGGGCCATATAAGACTGTGAGAGCGACGAAGATACCGCTCCGGTTCGTGAAAGATGAGGCCTGAGGTGATTCACAAGATTCTGGACGCGATCGACACTATTGTCGCGGAAAAGCGGGAGAATGGGCAGCTGGAGGAATGGATCAAGAGTGGTGCTGCACGCCGTTTCTGCGAGAAGGTTTCGTCCGAGCGTAAGCACTATTATCCAGCCTTGATTCTCTACTTGGAGCGCAATGGCGGGCAACACGCATGACAGCATATCGGTAACGGGGACGGGCCGCGGCATTCCGCGGCCCGCCCGTTTTTGAGGAACCCTATCCGGCGGCCAGCGGCTTCGGCATCATGCTGCCGGTCTGCTGAAACCGAATTCCGTTTTACCGGAGTCTGAGTTACCTGCCGCCTGATCTCTTCACGCCGTCAGCGGCAGCGCCTCGTCACGGGCGAAGGCCGTCATCACCATCGCCTCGGCGGCATCGGTCGACAGGGGGCGGGAGATCAGAAAGCCCTGCAGGCAGTTGCAGCCGGCCTCCGCCAGCCAATGCCTCTGTTCGGCGGTCTCCACCCCCTCCGCCACGGTGGAGAGCAGCAGCTTCTGGGCCAGGGCGATGACGGTGGAGGCGATGTCCGGGGCATGCGGCAGGTCGTTGACGAAGCTGCGGTCGATCTTGAGCACGTCCACCGGCAGTTCGCGCAAGTAAGCCAGGGAGGAATAGCCGGTGCCGAAATCGTCGATGGCGATGCGCACGCCAAGCGCCCGCAAGCGGTTCAGCGTCGGCAGATGGTGGCGCACGTCCTTCATGATCACGGTTTCGGTGATCTCCAGCTCCAGCAGGTCGGGCGGGGTGCCGTGGCGCTGCAGCACCTGTTCGACCAGCCGGGCGAAACCGGGATCGCAGAGCTGGCGGGCGGAGACGTTGACCGCCACCGGCACCGGGCCATGGTCCAATGCCCAGCGGGTGGCGGTCCGGCACGCCTCCTCCAGCACCCAATGGCCGATCTCGATGATCAGGCCGGTATCCTCGGCGACCGGAATGAAATCGACAGGGGAAATCGCCACTCCCTCGTACCGCCAGCGGATCAGCGCTTCGAAGCCGGTCAGCCGGCCTCCCGCCGCCTCGATCTTCGGCTGGTAGACCAGTTCGAAGGACTTGGCCGCCACTGCCTCGCGCAGTCCGGCCTCAAGCCGCAGGCGGGTCTCGGCGCGGTCGGTCATGTCGCGGGTGTGAAAGACGAAGCGGTTGCCTCCGGCCGCTTTGGCCGCCTGCATCGCCGAATCGGCCATCCGCATCAGCCCCGCACCGTCCGCGGCGCCTCCGCCTGTCGCAGCGTCCATGGGGTGGAGGACGATGCCGATGCTGGCGGTGACATGGACGCGGTGGTCGCCCACCTCGCGCAGGGCGGACAGGCCGTCCAGCAGCCGTTGCGCCACCATCGCCGCCTCTTCGCCGTCTGCGACGCGTTCCAGCACCACCAGGAATTCGTCGCCGCCCAGCCGGCCGACGGTGTCGCAGCGCCGGACGCTGGCGCCGAGCCGCTCCGCCACCCGGCAGAGCAGCAGGTCGCCCACCCCGTGACCCAGGCTGTCGTTGACCCGTTTGAAGCGGTCGAGATCGACATAGAGCACCGCCAGCCGGCCGGCGCCCGGATCCCGCGCGCGCTCGGCCAGATCGATGGCGTGGTCCAGCCGGTCGAGCAGCAGCGCGCGGTTCGCCAGCCCGGTCAGCGGACAGCGGGTCGCCAGCCGGCGCAGTTCGTCATGCTCCTGTTCCAGCAGGGTCAGGGTGTGGTTGAAGCGGGCGATGACGAAGCCGAGTTCGTCGTCGGCATGGCCGCGGGGCACGACCAGCGGCTGGCCATAGGGCTTCTCCGGATCGATGCGCGCCACCGCGCGGCCGATCTGCAGGAGCGGGCGGGTCAGCAGCCGGTGGAACACGGCCGCCATCGCCAGTCCGATCAGGAGGTTGCGCAGGGTCCCGGCAACCAGCGCAGCCGAGACATAGGCAAGGAAGCCGGCCGCCGCCCGTCCGGTATCGATGCCGACCGTCAGCCGTCCGACGATACGGCCGCTGCCTGCCGGCGCGCTGCGGTCGGCTGCGGGGACGGGGAGGTCATGGACCAGGGTCGGCCGGTCGGCAAAGAGCAGCGCGGTCGCCGCCCGTCCCAGCAGCGACATCGGCGTGGCCGCCTGTTCGCGCCGGGCCAGCAGTGTGCCGTCCCCCAGCCGGATCTCCGCCCAGCCGGCATTCGCGCGCACCACGCCGTCCAGCACCTGCCCGGCCAGATCGCCGTCGATCAGCCAGGCGGCGGTGGCGGCCGGTCCCTCCACCAGATTGGCGACCTGCTCGATCCGGGCCAGCGCCGCAGCCCGCTCACGCGAAGCGGTCCAGGCGAACTCCACCGCGGTGATGGCGAACCCGATGACGAAAGCGGCGAGGACCGCATGAATCGCCTGCTTCAGCGTCAGGCTGCGCAGGACTGGGATCGCCATCGTACCGTTCCTCGACCGCGTGTTTCGCACCGCCATGCAACCCCGGAGGTAACCCTTCCAGGTGTGTGGCAAACCGATGCATTAATAGGACGGGCGATGACTCGAACGCGGCGGTTCTATGAAATTTTTGTAACCGAGATCCGGTGCTTATTGCTGGCAATGCATATTGCTGCATGGGGCCATTCCCGTGACGCATGGCTACCATTCAGCATTGGTAATACCAGTTCGTGTGCGGCGCAGCATATCTTGGCCTTGCCCATTCTCGGGGCGTTTCCTCCCTAAACTTCAGGGCCGCGCATTTGCGCGGCCCTTTTTCTTTGCGGAAACGGAGAGGAGCGGGGCGGGCGCGTCAGACCCGGCGGGCGAGCGCCAGCAGGCCGCCGGCACCGATCATCAGGCCGCCGGTCAGCCGGTTCAGCGACTTCGCCGCCGACACCGTCGTCAGTTTCGCCGCCAGACGGTCGCCGCCGGTGGCATAGGCCATGATCCAGCCGAACTCGATCACCACCATGGTGGCGACCAGGGCGATCAGCTGCGGCGCCAGCGGCGCGCCGGCGTCGATGAATTGCGGGAACAGGGCACCCATGAAGACCAGCGCCTTCGGGTTGCTGAAGGCGACCAGGGCGCCGCGCAGGAAAAGCCGCGTCGCCGACCCCTCGCCGGTCGCGGAGGCCGCGGCGTCGCGGTTGCCGGCCGGCTCCACCGGCGCCCGCCATGCGGCGATGCCGAGCCAGGTCAGATAGGCCACGCCGGCCCAGCGCACGATCTCGAAGGCAAGCACGGAGGTGGAGAGCAGGGCGCCCAGTCCGAAGGCCGACAGCGCCGCCATCACCGCCAGCGCCGCGCACATGCCGGCCCCGCCCCAGGCGGCGCGCCGCGCGCCGAAGCGCAGCCCCAGGCTCATCGCCAGCAGCATGTTCGGCCCCGGCGTCATCGAGATCACGAAGGCGGTGGCGAAGAAGAAGGCGAGCGTCTGCCACGTCATGGTCTGGAGCCTCGACAACGGGGGTGGGCAACAATCGGAGGCACCACAGCACCATGCGCGTCGGTCCGCCGCAAGCGGTGCCGGCGAAACACTGCCATGCCCTGGCGTAGCGGATTAAGGAAATGCCGCCTGAACCCGCCAGGCGCGGAAGGCGAGGTTGGCCGAATCCTGGTCGGGACGCCTGTAGGCGGCGAAACGGCGGTCGCGGATGCGGGCGCGGGCGTTGGTCCACACCGCACTCCAGTCGATGGTGCCGTCGGCCAGCAGACGTTCCTCGATGATGCCCAGCAGCGTTTCGTTGACGGCCGACACGCCGATGTTCTGCGTCGCCAGAACCAGCGCGTCGGGCGCCCGTTCCAACGTGGCGCGGAGCCTCGTGTGGCCGCCGCATGACCCCCAGAAGACCAGCGCCGTGGCCGGCCCGATCTCCGTCATCGTGCCGTCCTCGTGATAGCTGTGACCGCGGTGGATGACGATGGACGGGGTCAGCCCCTCGCGCGCCATCCAGTCCCAGGCCGCGGCCCGTCCCGCATCGCCGGCGCCGGGCACGTCGGCGACGATGACGATGCGGCGGCCGTGGCGGTCGGGGCTGATGGCGACGACGAAACCGGACCGGCTGTGCAGCGCCCAGCCCTGCATCCGGTGCTGCCGCAGGAAGCCACGGAAGGACGCGCGTCCGTCGGGATCGTCGTAGAAGGTCATCCGCTGCACGTTGAGACCGTTGCGGAACAGGCGCTGCGCGGTCAGGACGGGCGGGGCGCCCAGCGAATGGCGCTGAAGGAACCGCTCCGCCTCGAAAGCGGGGGTGGCCGGCCGGCCGGAAAGGCGCATCGCGTGCAGGCTGCCCGCCAGCCCGGCCATCGCCTTGACGGAGCCTTCGCCCGCGGCGCGGTACCAGGCCGCCAATTCGTCCTCCAGCGCGGAGCGGACCGCAAGGTTGTCGAGGTCCATGGCGTCGGCCAGCACGCCGATGACCACCGCGGGATCCGGCATGCCGCTCGCCGCCGGAGTCTGCGGCGTCCGGATTGCCGGCAGCAGGGCCTGGATGCTCTCGCGCATCAGCTCCCGCGCGGTGGCGGGGGTGGTGCCGAACAGGCTGCCGGCCCGCCCGCCGCCGACGACGGCGATGAAGAAGTCCGCCCACAGCGGCCGGGTGCGCGCCCCGCGGGCAAGGTCGAGGATAACGCGCCGCTCCTGCTTCAGCTGGATCTGGAGGATGTTGACCAGCCCGTCGAGCGAGGAGGTGTAGAGCTGCGGCCCGATCCGGGCGATCAGACCGAACAGATCCTCCGACGACAGAGCCAGCGTGATGCGGAAGCGGTCGGCCGGCGGATCGTCCACCATATCGTCCAGCAGCAGGCCGATCTTCGGCGCCATCGGCGCCGGGTCGCGCGCCAGGGCCGCCGTCAGCGCCTTGGCGGCCTGGGCTTCCAGCAGGCGCAGATGCTCCTTGGACAGGCGTTTGCGCAGCTCGTGCCGCGTCTCGTAGAAGGGCAGGTCGCTGTCGAGCGCGCGCGTCAGCAGCCCGATGTCGAGCGCCCGCGCGATGACCTCCGCACCGCCGGGGCGGAGGGAGAGCTGGTCCGCGGCACCCACCGCGTCGAAGGGAGCGAGCGTTGCCGCCTCGCGCAGGACGGCCAGTGCCGCCTCGCCTGGGAACAGGCTGGAACAGCGGAATGCCTCGGCCGGGTTGCCGCGCGCCAGTTCCGCGAAGGCCGCATCCCCGCCGAACAGCGCGTCGAGGACCGGCTTGCCCGCCGGCTCGTGGTCGGCGCAGGCCGTGGGCGTTTCGATGTTGCGGGCGGCCGGCGCCTGCGGCCTTGGAAGGTCGGGTACGATCAGCTCGGCCGAATGCAGCGGCGCAGGCACGGTCTGCGCCGTCGCCGCTCCAGACCAGCCGCCGGGCCAGCCGGCGGTCAGGGCGGCCAGGAAGACGTACACGGCCAAGGCCGGCCGCGGCAAAGCGGCGGAGAGTGAGGGGCCTGAAGGCGCGTCGCTGGCTGATGCGGACATGGACTGCCGGCCTGGGGCGGGGGCGTGTGGGGGCGGGGCCTCCGCCGGTCGGCTTACCCCTTACGGCCTAAGGTATGCAGGCAATCGGTCCCTTGTCACCCGTTACCAGCGCCGCCGTCACGGATTGCGTCCCTCGTTCCGGGCTGCGATGGCAGTGGAGTACTCCGCCTTGGCCCGTCCTTGCCGCCGGAATCGCCCGGCTGGGCATGGACAGAGACCGTTCGCATACCAATCCTCAATCCTTCGTCCGACATCAGGCGTCCGGACAGCCGTGGCGAAGGGGGGTGCGTATGCGTGCATACCGTCTTTTGGCCCAACTCCTTGCTGGTTTCCCGGCCTGCGTCGTGATCCTCATCCTCTTATGCCTGCCCTTGTCCGCGGTCCCGGCCGCGGCCCAGACGCCGGTGGACCTGGAGCTGGTCCTGGCGGTGGATGTGTCCGGCAGCGTCGATCCGGACGAAGCGAAGCTTCAGCGCAACGGCTATGTCCAGGCGCTGCTGAACCCGAAGGTGCAGGCGGCGATCCGCGGCGGCCCCTTCGGCCGGATCGGCGCCACCTATGTGGAATGGGCGGGTGAGGGCCATCAGCACACCGTCGTCGGCTGGACGGAACTGAGCGATCCGGCCAGCATCGAACGCTTCGCCGGCATGGTGGCGGAAGCGCCGATGATGACGGAGCAATGGACCTCCATCAGCGCCGCCATCGACTATGCCGTCCCGCTGTTCGAGGCGAACGGGTTCGAGGGCACGCGCCGGGTCATCGACCTGTCGGGCGACGGCGAGAACAACCGCGGCCGTCCGGTGGAGGAGGCGCGGGACGCCGCGGTCGCCCGCGGCATCACCATCAACGGTCTGCCGATCCTGAACGACCGGCCCAACCCCTGGGGCGGCGCGGCGCCGAACGATCTGGAGGGCTATTACCGCGACCATGTCATCGGCGGTCCCGGCGCCTTCCTGGTCCCCGCCCGAGACTTCGACGCCTTCGCCGACGCGATCCTCAGCAAACTGCTGCTGGAGGTGTCGGGGATCCAGCCGGCCGGGCGGGAGCGGGACCTCGCGGCCCGCTGATCCGTCCGTCCGGGTTGGAGAGGCGTCAGTCCACCGCGCGATCGACGGCGCGGCCGGCCTTTTCCGCCGGACCCGGCGGATCGATGGCGTCCTTCAGGCTCTGGCCGGCGTTGTCGATGGACTCGCCGGCGCGCTCGGCCGGGCCTTCATTGTGGCAGGCGGCCACGGCGACCAGCGGCAGGACCAAAACGGCGGTGCGCAACAGCGTCAGCATGACGGTCTCCTTCTTGCGTGGCGCGCGGCGTCCGGTGATGGGAGGCGCGCTGCGGTGCAAGATGAACGGTATGGCCGGGCTTGAGGTTCGACCGCCTACCCGATTGCACCGCCGAAGGTCGCGCTTGGGCCGAATCCTGTCCGGATGGGCTATCCCTCCCTCTCCCGCCCCGGAAAGGGACTTTCCTCGACGTTCGGACCCACCCGCATTTTGTGTTCTACGGTCAACTGCCCGCCGTCCGTCCCGTGCCACTCTCGCCCGAGGGATGAGACGGGCGGGAGGCCGGCATGGCTGGTTACCATTGCGATCTGGGGCGGCAACGCCACCGTTTCGACGACCTGAAGGCGCTGATGGCCTGCGCCTCGCCGCGGCGGTCGGGGGACGAATTGGCGGGCATCGCCGCCGACAGCGACGAACGGCGGGTGGCGGCGCGCATGCTGCTGGCCGACCTGCCGCTGAAGACCTTCCTCACCGAGGCGCTGGTCCCCTACGAGACCGACGAGGTGACGCGCCTGATCTTCGACAGCCATGATGCGGAGGCCTTCCGGCCGGTGGCGCACATGACGGTCGGGCAGTTCCGCGACTGGCTGCTGTCCTACGAGGCCGACCGCGCGGCGCTGACCGCGCTCGCCCCCGGCCTGACGCCGGAGATGGCGGCGGCGGTGTCCAAGCTGATGCGCAACCACGATCTGGTCTGCGTCGCCGCCAAATGCTCGGTCGTCACCCGGTTCCGCACCACGGTCGGGCTGCCGGGCCGGCTGTCGAGCCGGCTGCAGCCCAACCACCCGACCGACGACCCGACCGGCATCGCCGCCTCCACGCTGGACGGGCTGCTCTACGGCATCGGCGACGCTGTGATCGGCATCAACCCGGCGACCGACAATGTGCCGGCCTGCATCGCGCTGCTGGAGATGCTGGACGCGGTACGCACCCGCTTCGACATCCCGGTCCAGTCCTGCGTGCTGGCCCATGTCACCACGACGATGCAGGCCATGGAGCGCGGGGCGCCGGTCGATCTGGTCTTCCAGTCCATCGCCGGCACCGAGAAGGCCAATGCCGGCTTCGGCGTCACCCTGTCGCTGCTGGCCGAGGCGCAGGAGGCGGCGAAGTCGCTGAAGCGCGGCACCATCGGCGACAACGTGATGTATTTCGAGACCGGGCAGGGATCGGCGCTGTCGGCCGACGCCCATTTCGGCATCGACCAGCAGACGGTGGAGACCCGCGCCTACGCCGTCGCCCGCGCCTTCGACCCGCTGCTGGTCAACACGGTGGTCGGCTTCATCGGTCCCGAATATCTCTACGACGCCAAGCAGATCACCCGCGCCGGCCTGGAAGACCATTTCTGCGCCAAGCTGCTGGGCGTGCCGATGGGCTGCGACGTCTGCTACACCAACCATGCCGAGGCCGACCAGGACGACATGGACGTCCTGATGACGATGCTGGCGACCGCGGGCGTCAATTTCCTGATCGCGGTGCCCGGCGCCGACGACGTCATGCTGAATTACCAGAGCTTGTCCTATCACGACGTGCTCGGCTTGCGGCATCTGCTGAAACGCCCGCCGGCGCCGGAGTTCGAGGCGTGGCTGGAGAAGGCCGGCTGGCTCGACGAGCAGCGCCGCCTGCCGCCCTGGCCCGACCAGAGCCTCGTCGTCTCCGCCCTGCTGGGGAGTGCGGCCCGATGAGCGATACCAACAGGGACAACCCCAAGGATCCGTGGGCGCGCTTCCGCAGCGCCACACGCGCCCGCATCGCCTTGGGCCGCAGCGGCGACGCCCTGCCGACCAAGGCGCTGCTGGAGTTCCAGCTGGCCCATGCCCGCGCCCGCGACGCGGTGCACAGCGCCGTCGATTTCGACCGTCTGGCCGCCGACCTGTCGCCGCTGGAGACGTTGCGCGTCCATAGCGCGGCATCCGACCGTGCGACCTACCTGCGCCGGCCCGATCTCGGCCGCCGGCTGGACCCGGCCGGTGCGGCGACCCTGCCCGGGGGGGAGTGGGACCTGCTGTTCGTGATCGCCGACGGGCTGTCCGCCGCCGCCGTGCAGGTCAATGCCGCGCCGCTGGTCCATGCCTGCGCGGCGCGGCTGCCGCACCTGCGCATCGGCCCGGTGGTTCTGGCCGCACAGGCGCGCGTGGCGCTGGGCGACGAGGTGGCGTCGGCCATGGGCGCCCGCCTCGTGGCGCTGCTGGTGGGGGAGCGGCCCGGCCTGTCGGCCGCGGAATCGCTGGGGGTCTATCTGACCTGGGATCCGAAGCCCGGCCGCGCCGATTCCGAACGCAACTGCATTTCCAACATCCATTCCGACGGCCTGTCCATCCGGACGGCCGCCGAGAAGCTGTGCTGGCTCGCAACCGAGGCGGCGCGGCTGAAGCTGACGGGGGTCGCCCTGAAGGAGGACGCCCCGTCCCTGGCCGGTCCGGACAACGAGAAAAACCAACTGACCGACCGGTCGTGAGAGAGCGCTGCCATAGGCACCGACGCCGTGACTTTCAAAGCCTTGAACAGGGGCAGGAGGCAACATGTCTGGGAACACGAAGCCTGAATTGAGCAAGAGCCTGAGCGGGCTCCACCTGTGGGGGATCTCCGTGGGGCTGGTGATCTCCGGCGAATATTTCGGCTGGAGCTACGGCTGGGCGGCGGCGGGAACGCTCGGCTTCCTCGTCACCACGATCCTGATCGCGGCGATGTACACCACCTTCATCTTCAGCTTCACCGAGCTGACGACCGCCATTCCCCATGCCGGCGGTCCTTTCGCCTACAGCTACCGCGCCTTCGGACCGAAGGGGGGCTTCGTCGCCGGATTCGCCACGCTGATCGAGTTCGTCTTCGCACCGCCGGCCATCGCGCTCGCCATCGGCGCCTATCTGAACGTGCAGTTTCCGGGGCTCGACCCCAAGCTGGCGGCGGTCGGTGCCTATGTCATCTTCATGGGGCTGAACATCGCCGGCGTGTCCATCGCCGCCACCTTCGAACTGTTCGTCACGCTGCTGGCGATCTTCGAGCTGGTGGTGTTCATGGGCGTGGTGTTCCCCGGCTTCTCCTGGGCCAACTTCACCGCCAACGGCTGGGCCGGGTCGAACAGCTTCAGCATGGACGCCTTCGGCGGCATCTTCGCCGCGATCCCCTTCGCCATCTGGTTCTTCCTGGCGATCGAGGGCGCCGCGATGGCGGCCGAGGAGACCAAGGATCCCAAGCGCACCGTGCCGCGCGCCTATATCGGCGGCATCCTGACGCTGGTGGTCCTGGCCTTCGGCACGATGATCTTCGCCGGCGGGGTGGGTGATTGGAATGCGCTGTCGAACATCAACGACCCGCTGCCCCAGGCGATGAAGGCGGTGGTCGGCGAATCCAGCGGCTGGCTGCATATGCTGGTCTGGATCGGCCTGTTCGGGCTGATCGCGTCCTTCCACGGCATCATCATGGGCTACTCGCGCCAGATCTTCGCGCTGTCCCGCGCCGGCTTCCTGCCGCCGGTGTTCGCCCGTCTGCACCCGACCCGCAAGACGCCGCACTGGGCGGTGCTGGCCGGCGGCGTGGTGGGCATCGCCGCCATCTATTCCGACGAGTTCATCCAGATCGGCGGCCTGCCGCTGACCGCCAACATCGTCACCATGTCCGTCTTCGGCGCCATCGTCATGTACATCATGAGCATGGCTGCGCTGTTCCGCCTGCGCGCCACCGAACCGGCGCTGGAGCGGCCGTACCGCGCGCCCTTCTTTCCGGTCTTCCCGGCGATCTCGCTGGTGCTGGCGGTGCTCGCCCTGCTGACGATGATCTACTACAACGCCCTGGTGTTCGGCCTGTTCGTGGCGCTGTTCGCGCTGGGCTACCTGTTCCACATCGCGACGGCCGGCATGCGGGTGAAGGCCGGCGGCACGTCCGGGCTGGGGCATATGGATGCCTTCACCGAGGCGCGGACGATGGTGGATTGAGGGGTGACGGGGGAAGATAGCCCCCCACCTGTCCTCCCCCGCCCAGCGGGGGAGGATTAAGGTGGGGGGCTAACTCCGCCCCAAACCCCTCACTCCCCGTCGTGGCTTCGGATGAAGCTGCGGATTTCCGGGAGGATGGCTTCGCGCCAGCGGCGGCCGTTGAAGATGCCGTAATGGCCGACGCCCTTCTGGAAATGCGTCTTGCGCATCTCGTCCGGCAGCGACGAGCATAGGCGCTGCGCCGCGATGGTCTGGCCGGGGGCGGAGATGTCGTCCAGTTCGCCTTCCACCGTCATCACCGCGGTCTTGCGGACCGCCGCCGGCTCCACCTTGCGGCCGCGGGACACCATGGTGCCGTTGGGCAGGGCGTGCTTCTGGAACACCGTCTCGATGGTCTGCAGGTAGAACTCCGCCGACAGGTCCATCACCGACAGGTATTCGTCGTAGAAGCGGCGGTGCTGCTCGGCCGAATCGCCGTCGCCGCGGACGAGGTGGCGGAACAGACCGACATGCTCGTTGATGTGGCGGTCGAGGTTCATCGACATGAAGCCCGACAACTGGATGAAGCCCGGATAGACGCGGCGGAAGGCACCCGGATAATAGACCGGAACCGTGGTGATCACGCCGCGCTCGAACCACTTCAGCGGGTGTTCCATCGCCAGCTTGACCGGCACCGTCGGGTTGGCCATCGGGTCGATCGGCCCACCCATCAGGGTCATGCTGCGCGCCTGCACCGGCTCGTCCGCCGCCGCCATCAGCGACACCGCCGCCATCACCGGAACCGCCGGCTGGCAGACCGCTATGACGTGGGTGTTCGGCCCCAGGAAGCGGATCAGTTCCGCCACCGTGTCGATGTAGTCGTCCAGGTCGAAGCGTCCGGCCGACATCGGCACCAGCCGCACGTCGATCCAGTCCGTGATGTACACGTCGTGGTCGCGCATCAGCGCCTCCACCGTGCCGCGCAGCAGCGTGGCGTGGTGACCCGACATCGGGGCGACCAGCAGCACCTTCGGCTGGCGCGGCGTGCCTTCCGGCTTGGCGAAGTTCAGCAGCTTGCAGAAGGGCGACTGCCAGACGAACCGTTCGGTGACCGGCACGGTCTGTCCGTCGACCACCGTCTCCGCCAGCCCGAAGGCCGGCTTGCCGAAGCGGCGGGTCGTCCGCTCCATCAGCTCCGCCCCGGCGGCGACCGCCCGGCCGAGCCTGGTGTAGGACAGCGGAACCAGCGGGTTCTGGAAGGTGTGCTGGGCGGCTTCGGCCCAGAAACGCATCGGCCGCATGGCGGCGTGCTGCATGTCGTACAGGTGATACAGCAAATCAGATCCTCACGTCACGGCTACCCCCGGTCGGCCAGGGTTCGTTGGTCCGGTTCGTTATTCCTTCGACCACTTATTGATCGTATTACCAACCATATCCTTCGTCGGGGGTTGCGTATAGGTCAAGAGCCTCTTCGCATTTGCAAAGCTCTGTTGTTAAAAGAACATTGCACTGCACAAAAAATTATCAACCGCAACAATCCCGCTATGACCTCGGCGCGCGGCTCCGTTGGTCATACTGACGTTCTGGGGGTGGCGGACGATCAGGGGACGGCCAGCACGGCGCGCACGGGCAGATGGTCCGATGCCCGACGGGTCAGGACGCTGCGCACCACCTCGAAAGCGGGGATTTGCAGGCCTCCCGTCACATAGATGCGGTCGAGCCGCAGGGTCGGCATGCGGGCGTGGAAGCTGCGCGGGTTGGCGACGTCGGCGAAGGAGGCGGCCAGATGGCGCAGCCGCGGCGAGCTGGGCGTCCATTCGTTCAAATCGCCCATGAACAGGGTGGGCAGCTCCGGTTGCCGCTCCACCCGCGACACTATGTCGCCGACCTGTTTGGCCCGTTCCCAGGGGTCGAGACCGAGATGGGCGACGATCACCCGCACCGGGCGGCCCTCCACCTCCACCACCGCGTCGATGGCGCCGCGCGGCTCGCGCTTGCCGACGGAGAGGTCCATCGTCTCCATCGAACGCACCGGCAGCCGGGTCAGCAGGCAGTTGCCGTAATGGGCGCGCTCGCTGTGCTTGGTCGGGCCGGAATAGGCCTTCATGCCCGTGTGCTGTTCCAGGAAGGCGAACTGGTCCATCCCCGATTCGCCGCGGTGGTGCCAGCCGACCTCCTGCAGCCCGACCAGATCGACCTCGAGGTCGCGGATCACCTGGGCGATGCGGTCGGGCGCGAATCGGGCGTCCAGCCCGACGCAGCTGTGGATGTTCCAGGTGGCGACGCGGAAGGCGGCCATGCCGTCGGGAACGGGGGAACTGCGGTGGTCGGCACGGCGGGGACGGCGGGCACGGGCTGCGCGCAACGCTGCGGCGATGCGCTGGACACGCTCACGGCTGAAACGGATCACGGTTCCAAAATCCTTTCGTCTGGCCTGTCGTCCTGCCGGCCTCGTTCCTCTGCCTTCCGGCCGGGCTTCCGCCCGGACCGGCCGAGCAGCCGGCTCGTCAGCCAGCCGAGTCCGATCGCCACCGCTCCCATCGCCACCAGCAGCGCGATGTCGGCTGCGCCGGGATTGCTGATGGTCCGTTCAAGCTGGTGCCCGAGCAGATTGAAGGCAAGGATGCCGGGCGCAAGTCCGACCATCGTGCCGATCACATAATCGCCGAAGCGAAGCTTCGACGCACCTGCGGCAAGGTTGACCACGGTGTAGGGCGCCACCGGCACCGCGCGCACCCCGGCCACCGCGGCGATGCCGCTGTCGGCCAGCTTGTCGTTGAGCCGCGCGATCAGCGGGCCGCCATGGCGGTCCAGCAGGTCGCGCCCGGCCATCCGCCCGGTCCAGAACATCGCCACCGCCGAGGCGACCGCCCCGCCCATGGCGGTGGGGAAGCCCCACCACGGTCCCATCACGATGGCGGTGGCGGCGATCAGCACGGTCAGCGGGAACATGACGTAGCCGCCGGCGACATAGGCCAGGATCACCCACAGCGGCGCCAGCGGACTGTCGCCCAGACCGTGGAAGACCGACAGCACGGCGTCCAGCGTCGCCCATTCCCGGAGCGCGGTGTAGCGCCACATCCCCCACAGCCCCAGGAGCGCCAGGATCCCGGCCAGCATCAGCCAATGGCGGGTGCGCGGGATCCGCGACGGCAGCACCCGGCGCACGATGTCCACCGCATCGACCGGATGTTCGGGATCGAAGACGCGGGCGTCGGCGACCGCGGCGGCCAGCCCGTCCGGTTCGGGGTCGTGCAGCGGCTCCAGCGTGCGCCCCACCGGCTTGCGCAGCGACTCGATGGCCGCGGCGAGCGAGCCCAGCCGCCGGTGCGCCGCCGCCACCGCCTCCGGGCGGGTGCCCAGATGCTCGGCGATCAGGTCGTCGCGCGTGTGCCGGATCGCGCGGCGGGTCTCGGCGTCCTCCGGCCCCGGCCCGGCCTCCAGCGCCAGGTCGCATTCGGTGTCGAGGCCCATGGAGCGGTTGTTGAGGTTGGCGGAACCGATGCGCAGCAGCCGGTCGTCCACCACCATCACCTTGGCATGCACGGTGATGCAGGCGCCGCCGTCGGTCAGCGCGGCGAACAGGCGGAAGCGGCCGTGCCGGTCGGCCTCGCGCAGCTCGCGGGTCAGGCGGGCGCGGGCGCCCAGCATGACGGTGTTCTCCAGCCAGCTGGTGGTGCGCACCGGGTTGACGACGATGACCTCCGGTCCGTCCTCTTCCGCCAGGCGGGCCTTCAGCGCCTCGGCAACGGCGGTGGAGGCGAAATACTGGCTTTCCAGATAGATGACCTCGCGCGCCGCGGCGATGGCCTCCAGATAGAGCGCTTCCACCTCGCGCACCGCCTCGCGGCCGTTGCAGGCGGGGTCGGTGCGGGCGATGCCGACGCGCACGCCGCGCAGCATCGGCTCGAAGCCAGGCGGCCAGGGGTCGGCGGCCAGCGGTTGGCGCCTCGGGGGCCGGCCGGGCGATGGGGCGGGGGGCAGCAGCGTCTCGCCGGTCGCCCGCGCCCAGCGTTCGCGGAACATCTCGCCCAGCGCCCGGGCGGCGTCGCCGTCCACCGCCATCATCACGTCGTGGAACGGCTCGTAGGGCTTGCCGTCGGGCTGGCGCCGCCGCGGGTCATGCCCATGATGGGCGCGGGTGTCCCACCGGTTGGCGGTGATGTCCAGCCCGCCGCAGAAGGCGACCCGATCATCGATCACCAGCATCTTCTGATGATGGCAGGCGCCGGTCGGGTGGTCGCCGTCCAGCCGGTATTGCAGGCGCCGGTGGGTCAGCCAATTGCGCAACATGAAGGGGTGCGACCAGCGGGCGAGGTCGAACAGCTCGGCATAGTCCCATTTCAGCACATGGATGTGCAGGTCGGGCCGCGTCGTCGCCAGCCAGTTCAGCAGCGTCCCCAGCCGGTCGGGCCGGCGCGGCCGGCGCGTCTGCGGCATCAGGCGGATGCGGGCGTCGAAATCCCAGGCGGTCAGATAGATGCTGCGCCGGGCCCGCCGCATGGCGGCCTTGGCCAGCGCGAAGTAATCCTCGCCATCGACGATGACGCCCAGCCGCGCCGTCTCCTCCACCCGCCAGCAGGTCCGTCCCGGTTCCAGGATCGGCCGCAGCGCGCCGGTGGATCCGGTGGCGTCGGGCGGCGGTCCGGCGGATGGGAGCGGCTGGGGCGAGTGGGCGTACATGGGGTCCGGTCGTCTGTGTGTCCTGGGTCATAACATCTGGGAAGGCCTTTCCTTCCCTGCCCTCAGCCATTTGGTGAAAGCCGCCGGGAATTGCAGCCACCCCGGCCACGCTGCCGGTGGAAAAATCCGGGCGGGGACGGCTTTTCCGCCACAGGACCAGGGCAGGCGCTAATTCTGTTGCCCCGTGGGGGTGGGGCGCTTACGGTCGCATGTCGTACCCGATACGCCGTTTTCCGCCCGATACCGTCCCTCCCCCGATACATTCTTCCAATGCCGCGCCCCCTGATCCGCCGCCTTGTCGATGCCGTGCCGACCGCCATCCTGCCGATGGCGGCGGGGGTGGGGCTGTCGGCACTGGTGGCGCCCCAGCCGGACGCCGCGACGGCGCTGCTGAGCGGGCTGGCGGTGACGCTGCTGCTGACGCTGCCGTCGCTGGCGGTGGGCACCGCGCTGGGCGCCCTGGCCGGCTCCTGGGCGGCGGTGGCGCCGCGGTCGGCGGGCGGCCTGATCGGACGGTTCCTGGCCGGGGCGGGGCCGCTGCTTCCGGGATTCCTGCTGGCCGCCGTCGCGGCGCTCGCCTTGCGGGCGGGGGCGTCGGCCGCACCGCTGGGCTGGACCGCGCTCGCCATCCCGGCCGCCTGCCAGGCGGCGAGGCTGTCGCGCCCGGCGATGGAGCGCGCGCTCGGCGCCGGGCCGGATGGCGGCGCCGTGCGCATGGCCCGCGGCCTGGGGCTGGACGAGCGCACCGTCCTGCGCCACCACGCCCTGCCGCAGGCGGTCGCCCCGGTGATGGGCGGCCTGCGCGCCGCGGTGTTGGCCGCGGTTGTCGGGGCGGTGGCGCTGGAAAGCCTGTTGGACCTGCCGGGGGCGGGGGCGCTGATGATCGACGCCGCCCGCGCCGGATCGGCGGCGGGATCGCTTCCGGTGCTGCTGGCGCTTTGCGGGCTGACCGCGCTGCTGGGTGCTCTCGGCCTCGCGGTGCGCGACTGGATCGATCCGGCCAACCACAGCTCCACGCCCTATGACGGGGCGTGACGGACGAAGGGACCCGATGGCCGAGTTCGACCAATCACCGCCGTCCCACCCGGTGCCGTCCCATCCGGTGCCGCCGCGCGCCGGCTTCGCCCGCGGCCTGTCGGGCGCCGCGGTGCTGGTCGCCCTGGCGCTCGCCTCGGCCGCCGCGCCGCTGATGGCCGACGGGGCCGCCATCCACCGGCTGGACGCCGATCCGGTGGCCGCCGCCCTGCTCGACGGGCGGGGCAGCCTGTCCTTCGCGCTGCTCGCCGCGGTGCTGGGCGGCGCGATGGGCATCGGCTGGGCGCTGCTGGCCTGCCTGCTCGGCAAGCTGTCGGACGCCCGGGCGGAGCGGCGGACCATCGCCGCCGCCCACCGGTTGGCCGGCCTGCCGCTCGCCCTGCTGGTACCGCTGGCCGGCGGGCTGTTGGGGGAGGTCGGGCCGCTGGCCGTCGTCACCGCGTTGACCGCCGCCCCCGCCGTCGCCGCGCTTGCCCATGCAGAGCTGTCGGCGCTGCTGCGGGCGGAGTTCCTGACCGCCGCCCGCGCCGCCGGCCTGCCGGAAGGCGAGGTGCTGCGCCGCCACCTGATCCCCAACGCGGCGCGCCCCCTGCTGGCCGCCGGGACGCTGGCCCTGCCGCGCGTGCTGGCGGCGGAGAGCGCGGCCAGCCTGCTCGGCCTCGGCCTGCCGCCGGCACTCGGCAGCTGGGGCGCTTCGGTAGGCCTGGCGGCGCGGCTGGGCGATCCGGTGGCCTTCGTCCCGCCGGCCCTGCTGCTGGCGCTCGCCCTTTGGGCCGCCTGCGCCATCGCCGACGCCGCGGTGGCGGGAAATCGCAAGCCATGAACCATATCGCCCCCAAATCCGCCCCGGTGGAGACCGAGGCGCTGACCCTGATGGTCGGCGACCGCGTCCTGCTCGACCGCGCCAACCTGCGGGTGGAGCGTGGGGAGGTGCTGGCCATCACCGGCGGCGCCGATAGCGGCAAGACCGCCCTGCTGGGCGCGCTTGCCGGCCAGCCGCTGGCCGGGGTCGACATGGCCGGCAGCGCCCGGGTCGAGGGGCGCCTGCTGATCGCCCAAGGCGGGCGTCTGGCGCCGCGCCGGCCGCTGGCCCTGCAGGTGGCGGAGGTGGTCGGCCATCATCTGGGGCTGGATCTGCGCGGCGCGCTGCGCCGGATGGCCGACGGGCTGGACCGCATGGGCGTGCCGCCCGCCGCCCGCCGGTTCGACCTGCCGCCCGAACAGCTGCCGGACTCCCTGCGCTGGGCCTGCCTGTTCGCCATGGCGGCGGCGGTGGGGCCGGCGGTGCTGCTGGCCGACGCGCCGGCCGCCGGGCTGGACCCGACCGTGCGGCTGCGGCTTCTCCACCGGCTGGCCGATTGGGCGCGGGCGGACGGGGTGGCGCTGATCCTGGCCGGTCGGCCGGAGGACGGCGTGGCCGGCCCCGCCGACCGCGTGCTGTCCCTGCGCCGCGGCCGGCTGCTGCCACACCAGCCGCCGCGCATCGCCCCGGCGGCGCCGATGGACGCGCCGGGGACCGCCCGCCTGCATGCCCGCGGCGTCTCCATGGCCTATCCGCTTGCCCCCGGCCCAAAGGGGGAGACGCGGGCGCTGACCGTGCTGCACGGGGTCGACCTGGATGTCGGCCTGGGGGAGACGCTGGCCCTGCTGGGCGAGACCGGCAGCGCCAAGGCGACGCTGGCCCGGTCGCTGCTGTGCCTGCCGCCGCCGACGGCGGGGGCGGTGGTGTGGATGGGCCGCGACCTTGCCGCCGCTGCCGCCCCGCAGGCCGAGGCGGCGGGAGAGGGGGATCCCGGCGGCCTGCGCCGCGCCCGGCGCGACCTGCAGCCGCTGTTCCCCGACCCGGCCGCCTCCTTCGATCCCGCCATGACCATCGGCGCCCAGTTCGCCCTGGCGCTGGAAAGCCTGCGTCCCGACATCGCCGCCGACCGCCGCGACCGGTGCATCGACGAGGCGCTGGAGGAGGCGGGCCTGCGCCACGACACGGCGCTCCGCTGGCCCGGCGGGCTCGGCAAGGCGGAGGCCGCCCATGCCGGGCTTGCCCGCGCGCTGCTGCCGGAACCGCGCGTGCTGATCGCCGACGATCCCGCCGCCAGCCTGTCGGCGGAGGAGCGCGAGGGCTTCCTCGACCGCCTGACGGCGGCGCGCGACCGGCGCGGTCTGGCGCTGGTGCTGGCGACCGACCGCTATCTGGAAGGGCTGCGCGACGCCCATCGCGGCATGGTGATGCTGTCCGGCCGGGTGGTGGAGAGCGCCGATTCCGAGACGTTGCGGACGGCACCGCTGCATCCCTACAGCCGGGCGATGCTGGCCGCGGCCCTTGGCGAACGGCCGGCTCTGGAGGGTGACGCGCCGTCGGCCTTCAGCCCCCCCGGCGGCTGTGCCTTGCGCCGCCGCTGCCCATTGGCCCGCGATTTCTGCGCCCAGGCCGTCCCGCCGCTGGAGGAGGTGGCGCCCGGCCACCGCGTTGCCTGCCATTACTGGGACACGGCGCTCGACGGCGGCGCGCCATTCCTGGATTCGTGACGCGCTTCACCAACGCATTTCAGGCATGAAAAAGCCCCCGCTCCATCGGAGCGGGGGCTTTTTTCACATCACAACGACCGATGAGAGATCAGGCCATCTCGATGCGCTGCGCCTCGGGGCCCTTGGCGCCCTGGCGGATGGTGACGCGGACCTGCGCACCGTCGTCCAGGCCGCTGATGCCCGACCGCTCCAGCGCACGGATGTGCACGAAGATGTCCTTGCCGCCGGTGGACGGGGCGATGAAGCCGAAGCCCTTCGACACGTTGAACCACTTCACCGTGCCGTCGACGGTCTCGCCGCCGTCCGAATCGCCGTAGCTGTCGGCGCCGTAGCCGCCGCGGCTGCTGCCGCCGCCGTAACCGCCGCCGTAGCCGCCGTCGTTGCCCCAGCTGTCACGCTCGCGCGGGGCGCGCGACGGACGGCTCGGAGCGGCGGTCGAGGTATCGACCGCGTGGATGGTGGCGACCTGCGGGCCCTTCGGGCCGCGCGACAGGTCACAGGTGATAGTGGCGCCTTCGGGCAGGCTGTCGTGTCCGCAGAACTGCAGAACCGTGGAGTGCAGGAAAGCGTCGGGCGAACCGTCGTCGGGGGTGACGAAGCCGAAGCCCTTGGTGGCGTTGAACCACTTGACGGTGGCGCGGATGTCGCGCTGGGTGATTTCAGGAGCGCGGAAGGAAGAGCGCTGCGGACGGTCGAACATCAGTATCGTCTCATCTGTCGTGTTAAACCCCATCCCGGCAAGGCACCAAAGAGGGAGACCCGGAACAGGGCGAGCGAAGGATGATCGGTTCCGACCCATAATTCAATCGTCATTGCGCGATTCGACCATGCGCGCACAACAAAAGCGCCGCCGCCCCCCATACGGTGGACGGGGCGGGGCGATTTCGCCGAAATTGTGCAGGTGCAGCGTGACGATTCAACCGCGACTCAAGGCTCGGGCCGTCAGGCGTGCAGGCTCAGGCGCCGTGGCACTTCTTGTACTTCTTGCCGCTGCCGCACGGGCAGGGGTCGTTGCGGCCGACCTTCGGGCCGCTGCGCGGGCGGGCGCCCAGCTGTCCGTCCACATAGAACCAGCGGCCGTCCTG
This sequence comes from Alphaproteobacteria bacterium, assembly GCA_046570145.1. GTDB lineage: Bacteria > Pseudomonadota > Alphaproteobacteria > Azospirillales > Azospirillaceae > Azospirillum. Next base: position 4,712 of record JBKHVJ010000169.1, on the reverse strand, counting down.
GTGGGTGAAACGGCTGGTCTCGTGGTGGGTCATCGGCTTGCCGTTCATGCTGAAACGGGCGACGAACTCCACGATCCCTTCGCTGTCGCCGGGCTGTCCGTCCTCGGTCGAGCGGATCTCCACACCGGTCCAGACGCTGTTCTTGGCCCAGGTCTCGATCTCTTCCCGGTTGAAGTCGTCGCGGGTGCTGGGCAGCAGCGTGTCGTGCAGATAGTCGATGTTGCCGGTGGCGAAGGCCGAATAGCGCGAGCGCATCAGCGCTTCGGCCGTCGGGGCGGGCATGCCGGCCAGATAGGGACCGCAGCAGGCGTCCAGCGGCTTGCCGGAACGGCAGGGGCATTCGGCGGCGGTCTGGGTCGTGTCGGTCATGGCCTGCTCTCGGGGTGATGGCGTGGTCCGGCGTCGCGGGGCGCATCCATAGCGCAGCCGTGCGCCGGTTCTCAAGAGCTTGGTTGACGCAAATGGCCGCGGCCTTGCGCCCGGAATCCGCTGCCGCTATCAAGCGGCCCCATCCCACCCCCTTCCGGAAGGCCGTCCGCCGATGCCTGCCAAAGCGCCCCGCAAAGCAGCCGCTCCCCGGCAGCGCCCCGATCTGTCGCTGGAGGCCGGCTTCGGACCCGGCCGCCGCGTCTGCGGCATCGACGAGGTCGGGCGTGGACCGCTCTGCGGCCCGGTGGTCGCCGCCGCCGTCGTGCTGCCGCCCGAGGGGCTGCCGCCGGAGATCGCGGCCCAGATCGACGACAGCAAGGCCGTCACCCGCCGCCTGCGCGAGGAGATCGAGCCGGCGATCCGGGCGCACGCGCTCGCATTCGCCATCGCCGAGGCGTCGGCGGCGGAGATCGACGAGCTGAACATCCACAAGGCGACGCTGCTGGCGATGAAGCGGGCCTTCCACGCCCTGCCGGGCATGCCGCCCGACGCGGCGCTGGTCGATGGAAAATTCACCCCGGACATCGCGTGCGAGAGGGTGGCGGTCGTCAAGGGCGACAGCCGCAGCCAATCCATCGCCGCCGCCTCTATTCTCGCCAAAGTGGCGCGCGACAGCGAGATGTTGCGGTTGTCGGCCCAGTATCCACACTATGGATGGGATCGAAATGCCGGCTATCCGACACCCGAGCATCTGGACGCGCTGAGCCGCCATGGTGTCACGCCGCATCACCGAGTCAGTTTTGCACCAGTGAAACGGCAAAAGGCACTAAGCGGCTGAGCCGTCGTCACTTGGCAAAGAAAGCTGTTGACGGCGACTCGGCCGCGACTCATTGTCCGGCCGAGTCTCAGTTCTTTGCCGGTCGTAAAATGCTCCCTGAAAACCGTATCCTGGTCGGCGATTGCATCGCTCTCATGAACGATCTGCCGCCTGCGTCGGTCGATCTCGTCTTCGCCGATCCGCCCTACAACTTACAGTTGGGCGGTGAGCTGCTGCGGCCGAACCACACCCGCGTCGCCGGGGTGGATGACGAGTGGGACAAGTTCGACGATTTCGAGACCTACGACCGCTTCACCCGCGACTGGATGACGGCCGCCCGCCGCATCCTGAAACCGGAAGGCTCGCTGTGGGTGATCGGCAGCTATCACAACATCTTCCGCGTCGGCGCCACGCTGCAGAATCTGGGCTTCTGGATTCTGAACGACATCGTCTGGCGCAAGACCAACCCGATGCCGAACTTCCGCGGCACCCGCTTCGCCAACGCCCACGAGACGATGATCTGGGCGGCCCGCGACAAGGATGCACGCTACCGCTTCAATTACGACGCGATGAAGAACCTCAACGAGGATCTTCAGATGCGCAGCGACTGGCTGCTGCCGATCTGCAGCGGCGGCGAGCGCCTGCGCGACGGGGACGGCAAGAAGACCCACCCGACGCAGAAGCCGGAATCGCTGCTGTATCGCGTGATCCTGTCCTCCTCCCGCCCCGGCGACGTGGTCCTCGACCCCTTCTTCGGCACCGGCACCACCGGCGCGGTCGCCAAGCGGCTGGGCCGCAAATGGATCGGGCTGGAGCGCGACGACACCTACGTCAAGGCGGCCCAGGCCCGCATCGACGCGGTGGAGGAGGCGCCTGAGGCGGCGATCCTCGACACGCCGCCCAAGCGCAGCGCGCCGCGCATCCCCTTCGGTTGGGTGGTGGAACGCGGGCTGCTGCGCCCCGGCTCGACCCTGTTCGACCAGCGCCGCCGTGTCGCCGCCCGCGTGCGCGCCGACGGCACGCTGATCGGCTCCGGCCCGCGCGGCGACCATCGCGGGTCGATCCATCAGGTGGGTGCCGCCTTGGCCGGCCTGCCGGCCTGCAACGGCTGGACCTTCTGGCATTACGAGGAGGGCGAGGATCTGCGCCCGATCGACGTGCTGCGCGAGCGCATCCGTTCGGAGATGCACTGAGTCCGCCCCAGACCTGTCCGTCCGGCATGGGCGTTGTCAGGGTCGGCTGCTTGGCAGCGGTGGCGCCGCCGTGTTAGGGCTTTCGTCCATGAACAAGCTCTTCGCCACCGTCACCGCCCCGGTGCCGCGCTCGGCCCCGGCGGCGCTGTCCACCCGTTGTTTCGTGCGCGATCTGGTGATGGACGCGCTGATCGGCGTCTATGCCCATGAACGGGCGAAGCCCCAGCGCATCCGCCTGAATCTGGATCTCGAGGTGATCGCCCCAGGCGTCACCGGCGAGGACATGGCGACCGTCGTCAAGGGCGTGGTCACCCAGGGCCATGTCACGCTGGTGGAAACGCTGGCCGAACGCATCGCCGAGCGCTGCCTCGCCGACGCGCGGGTGACGATGGCCAAGGTTCGGGTGGAAAAGCTGGACGTCTTCCCCGACGCCGCGAGCGTCGGCGTGGAGATCGAGCGCGCCCGCGCCTGACCGTTCCCATCTCACAGAGAGGAAGCCGCTCACCGTGTCTTTGCTCGCCGTGCTCACCGCCGAACAGACCGCCGCCCGTCTTCCTTTCCCCGCACTGTGCGACGCGGTGGCCGCCGCCGCCCGCGATTACGCCGCCGGCCGCATCGCCAGCCCGGAACGGCAGGTGCTGCCGCTGCCGGACGGCGGCGTGCTGCTGTCGATGCCGGCCACGGCGGCGGACATCGCCATCCACAAGCTGGTCAACGTCAATCCGGGCAACGGCGCCCGGGGGCTGCCGACCATCCATGGCGTGGTCAGCGCCTTCGATGCCACGACCGGCGCGCCCCAGGTGATTCTGGACGGCCCGACCGTCACCGCGCGCCGCACCGCCGCCGTGTCGATGCTGGCGATCCGCACCCTGGCCCCGGCGCCGCGCCATGTGGCGCTGCTCGGCGCCGGCACCCAGTCGGCCGGCCATGTGGCGGCGCTCGCCGCGCTCTATCCCGGCATCCGCGTCGACATCCACAGCCGCAGCATCGACAGCGCCAAGGCGTTCTGCGCCGCGCAGCACGGGCAGGGGGTGGAGTTGCGGCCGATGAGCGGCCCGGTCGATCCGGCCGCCGAGGTGGTGATCGCGCTGACCACCAGCCTTGCGCCCATCTATGACGAGACGCCGCGCCCGGACCGCCTGCTGGTCGGCGTGGGCGCCTTCAAGCCGGAGATGGCGGAGTTCGGCCCGACCGCGGTCCATGGCAGCGAGCTGTTCGTCGACGATCCCGCCGGCGCCCGCCACGAGGCCGGCGACTTCATCCAGGCCGGCGTGGACTGGGCGACGGTGAAGTCGCTGGTCGATGCGCTGGACGGCCGCGCGACGGATGGGCGCCCGCGCCTGTTCAAGAGCGTCGGCTGCGCGGCCTGGGATCTGGCCGCCGCGCGTTGCGCGCTGGGGCAGGGGTAGGAAGGGGGGAAGGGGTCGGCCTGAGCCGCCGCCCCGTCCACTCACTCCAGGGTCGGTTCCACCCGTTGACCTACCCGGCGCTGGGAGTCGACGGCGGCGCGCAGGCGGTCGCGGGCGGCACCGCGGCTGCCCGCCGTCGAGGCCGGACGCAGGCCGTTGAGAGCCGCCAGGAAATTGGAACCCGCACGCGCTTTCGGTTCGACCGCCCGGCGGGGCAGCGATGGGATTTCCTGGGTCACCACCTCGCGGTCGGCGGCCATGCCCTTCGCTTCCGCACGGGCCTGCTGCGCCTCCACCCGCGCGCGGGCGACGATGCGTTCGCGCAGGTCGGCGTCGAGCGTGCGGAAGACACGCGACGCCTCGGTCAACTCGCGTTCCCGCCCGCTGTCCAGCGTACGCTTCAAGGCGTTGGCCAGCAGGCGGCATTCCAGGACGCCGGGCACCCGCTCGCGCTCCACCGCGCGGGCAAGGATGCCAACGGCTTCAAGGGTTTCGCGGTCGAGGGTGCCGTGAGGCATGGTGCGGCCTTATCCGAAAGGGTTAGGTCCGACACTATCGGCGGGCAAGCGTCCGTATTCAACCCGCTTGTTAGACTCTGTCTGGTGCTTATTGAAGCACCAGACAGAGTCTAAGCTTATGGTTTTCCGTGTGATTCACGCTTCAAGCGATTCCGCTTGAAGCGATCACACTCTAACCTTTCGTGCTATGCCCCCCCGGTTGCCGGCCCCTCAGCGCCCCGCCGTCGCCTCCGGCCGGTCCTGCTCCACCGCGCCGCGCCGCTGCAGCCATTCGGCGATCATCCAGCAGAAGGCCGCCCAGGCGGCGCCGACGCTCCAGCCGGCCAGAACGTCCGTCGGCCAATGAACGCCCAGATAGACGCGGCTCGACCCGATGACCAGCGTCAGCAGCATCGCCCAGGTCAGC
>JBKHVJ010000168.1:0-7362 GCA_046570145.1 Alphaproteobacteria bacterium | reverse complement strand
GGTCATGATGGGCCTCCTCCGCCGGGACGAAGGCGGCGCGCAGCTTCTCGCTCGCCGCCCGGCGCCGGCACTCCGGGCAATAGCCGCGCTCGGCCTCCTCCACGCCCCACAGCGCCCCCATCGTCGCGTCGGGCAGCGGAACATGGGCAGCGCCGCAGCGGGTGCAGGGCTGCAGCCGGATGACGCTTTCCAGCCGCAGCCCATCGCCGGCCGCGCTGTTCGTCGCACCGGGCGCGCCGGCCTGCAGGCTGATGGCCCGCGTCGGGCAGTTCTGCGCGCACAGCCCGCAGAAGGAGCATTGGCCGATGAAGAAGTGCCAGGACACCGACAGGCCGGGAACCTGGGTGAAACTGATGGCCTTTGGCGCGCAGACGAAGGCGCAGGTGCCGCAGGCGGTGCAGCGGGCGGCATCATGGGCCAGCGCGCCGCGATAGACCGGCGGCACGTCCGGCATGTCGGCAGGCGCCCGTGTGCGCGAGGGGCGCAGCAGGTTGCCGAGGATGGTTTTCAGCATGGCCATGGCGCATCCTCCCTCAACGGACCAGTGTCGCGGCCAGGGTGACCGCCGACGCCAGCCCGCCCCAGACCCAGTAGAAGCGGAAGGCCTGGGTCAGCCGCAGCCGCGCCGTGGCCGTGGCCAGCAGCGTCACCCCGCCCAGCACCGCGACACCCGCCGCCAGATAGACCAGCAGGTTGATCAGCGGCCAGGGCGTGGCCGGAATGAAGACCACGGCGAACAGCTCGGTCAGCAGGACCAGCTCGACGGCGTGCGACAGCTTGAACAGGGCCAGCGGCGGGCCGCTGTATTCGATGTGGCTGTCGGCGACGATCTCATGCTCGGCATTGGCGATGGAGAAGGGGTTCAGCTTCATCCGCGCCGGCAGCGCCAGCAGGAAGGTCGCCGCCGCCAGCAGATGGACAAGACCATAGGGAGCGGCCTGCAGCGCGCTCATCTGGAAGCTTCCGGCCTCCTGCGCCATGGCGATGATGGCGACCAGGAAGGGAAGATTGTAGGCCAGCGACAGCAGCGCCTCGCGCATCGCCGCGACCTGCCCGTAGATGGAACGGCTGACATAGCCGGCCAGCACCTCGCACAGGATCGGCACCTCCATCAGGTACAGCAGCAGCACGACGTCGCCGGGCAGCGACGGCGCCGGGTTGCCGGGCAGCGGCACGATGGCGAGCGCCGCCGTCACCGCCGCCACCGACACCACCGGCAGGGCCAGGAAGATGCCGCGGTTGACGCCGCGGGGGATCACCGTCTCCTTGCCCAGCAGCTTCATGAAGTCGAAGAAGGGCTGGAAGAAGGGCGGTCCCTGCCGCCCCTGCAGCCGCGCCACCAGCTTGCGCATGAACCACAGCTCCAGCCATCCCAGCGGGGCGGCGAGCAGCAGTCCCGGCCAGACGGCGAAGGCGACCAGATAGGACCAGACGGCGTTCATGACAGCCTCCCCCGCCGGCTTTCCAGCTGGCTCTTGGTGGCTCCCTCTTCCAGAAGTTTCGCCGCGCGGGCGATGCCGTCCAGGATGGCCTGCGGCCGCGGCGGACAGCCGGGCACCCAGACGTCGACCGGAACGACGCTGTCCAAGGACTCGCTCAGCACCAGCGGACTGCCGGCGAAGACGTTGCCCGACGCCGGGCAGGACCCCAGCGCCACCACCGCCTTCGGATTGGGCACCTGCGCGTAGATGTCCAGGATCGCCTGGCGCGACCGCAGCGTCAGCGTGCCGGAGATCAGAACGATGTCCGCATGCTTGGGCGTGCCGTGCAGTTCGACTCCCAGCTGTTCGGCGTCGTAGCGCGGGCTGAGCAGGGGCGTGATCTCGATGTCGCAGCCGTTGCAGGATCCCGCATTCAGGCGGCAGATCCAGGGCGATCGGCGGCGCGAGATAGCGATGACCCGTTCGATCAGGTTCATTTCACACCTCCCGCCGGCTCAATCGGCAGCGCGGCGACATGCGGATGCGGCTCAGCCGCCGGACGAAGCCCGTTGGGAGCCAGCCCGAGCAGCACCGGGGCGATGGCGAAGGCCAGCAGCACCAGGGCTGCGGCAGGCGGCAGGGGCCGTCCGGCGACCGGCGCCTCCACCGGCCCCAGCCACACCCGGTGGATGGCGCGGACATAGCAGAGCAGCGCCATGGCGGACGATGCGTAGAGCACGGCCAGCAGCAGCGGCCCGCCCAGCTCCGCCCCCGCCAGATAGAGCCGCCAGTGCCCGATGAAGCCCAAAGTCGGCGGGATGCCGATGAAGCCCAGCGCCCCCAGCATGAAGGCGGCGCTCGCCACCGGCAACGGGGTGGACAGTCCGCGGTCGTCCAGCGTCACCGCCCGGCCGAGATGCCATTCCGCCGCACCCACCGCGCCGAACAGCACGATCTTGCCCATCGCATGGCCCAGGATGCCGAACCAGGCCCCGGCCATGCAGTCGGCCCCGCCCGCCACCAGACCCAGCAGCAGGTAGCCCATGTCGTCGATGGAGGAGAAGGCCAGCATCGGCTTCAACTCGCGCTGGGCCAGCGCCAGCAGCGCCGCGCCCAGCAGCGACAGCACCGCCAGCCCGATCCACAGCGGCGCGAAGTCGGTGAACAGCCAGGGCGCCGCGTCGCGCAGGGCCAGCAGTTCGCAGAAGGCGCCGACATCGACCACCGCGACGATCAGCGCCGTCGTCATCGCCGAGGAGGCGCGGGCCACCGCCGGCAGCCAGAAATAGACCGGCACCAGACCGAGCTTCAGCGCGACGCTGATCAGCAGCAACGCCACCGCCAGCCTGTCCCAGGGCGCGGCCGGGCGCACCGCGCCAAGCTGGATCAGCGCCAGCGCCGTCCAGCCGCACAGCGTGGCGAGGAGGACCGCGGTCAGATATTTGCGGGCGGCGGCGCGGGCCTCAGCGGTCCCGCCGCTCCACACCATGCCCACCGCCAGGAACTCGGCGGATGTGGCCAGCAGGACGGCGGCCCAACCGTGGCCGACCATCCGGGCGGCGACCGCCAGGGCGACGGTGGCGGCGGCGAAGCGCCACCATCCGCCATTCCCCTGCGGGATCGCGCGGGCATAGAGAGCCACGCCGAGCGCAATCGCCAGAAAGAGGGGGATCAGCACCATGTCCATGATGGATGCCTCCGGCTGCGCTCAGACCAGCCACACGCCGGCCAGCGCCGCGACCGCGACGAGACCGATGGCCAGGAGCGGACGATCCTCGAAAACCATGCGCGCCGCGGTCTGCGCCGCACCGGCCCCACGGGTCAGGCCGCGCCAGATCCGCAGGTAGGCGGGATCGGGATCGAGCGAATAGACGGGATGGAAGGCGTGCTCGGCCATCTCGGCGAAGTCCACCGCGCCGGGCCGGTCGCCGGCCGGCAGCGGCTCGCCGCCGGAATAGACCGAGACCAGCCCGGGTGTCGGCGCCTGGGCCAGCCGGTAGACCAGCAGGCCCAGCATGGCCGATGCCAGCACCACCGCGCCGCCGACGGTCATCGCGATGCTGCCGCGGTCGGTGAGGATGCCGAGCCAACTCATCTGCACCGCCCAGTCGAAGCCCAGCGAGCGCACGGCCGGCGCCACCACCGGCACCATCAGCAGCTGCGGCGCCAGCCCGAACAGCAGGCACAGCCCGGCCATGGAGCCCATGCCGGCCAGCATGCTGGGCGACGCCTCATGCACCGGCCGCCCGAGCATTGCCTTGGACGGCACGCCGTAGAAGGCATTGACGGTGGCCTTGAGGAAGGAGAAGGCGGTCAGGATGCTGCCGATCCAGCCGACCAGCACCACGACCATCAGCCCCTCGTCGAGTGCGGCGCCGAACAGCAGCCATTTGGCGACGAAACCGTTGGTCAGCGGCACGCCCGCGATGGAGGCGGCGGCGACGATCCACACCTTCGCCGTTCCCGGCATCGCGGTGGCGAGCCCGCCGAGATCCCGCAGGTCGCGGGTGCCGGTGGCGTGCTGGATGGCGCCGGCGCACATGAACAGCGTGCCCTTGAACAGCGCATGGCTCAGGCAATAGAACAGCCCGGCCGCCAGCCCGAGATCGGTGCCGAGCGCCAGCCCGACGACGATGTAGCCCAGCTGGCTGACGGTGTGGAAGGCCAGCAGCCGCTTCAAGTCGGTCTGCGCCATGGCGAAGATGACGCCGACCAGGATGGTGACGCAGCCGACCGCCAGCAGCGGCACCTCCAGCGCCGCCTGCCACTGCCCGTCGCCGACCACATACATGCGGGCGATCAGATAGACGCCGGCCTTGACGTAGCAGGCGGAGTGCAGCAGCGCCGACACCGGGGTCGGAGCGTTCATCGCCTCCGGGATCCAGCTGTGCAGCGGGAACATCACCGACTTCGCCATCGCCGCGACGATGAACAGCGCCGCGACGCCGGAGGTGAAGGCGGTGGTGACGGCCGGATCGGTCCAGACCAGCGTGCCGGCGCGGGAATAGACCAGCACCAGCCCGATCAGGAAGCCGTAGCCCGCCAGATGGGTGATGACCAGCACCTTGCGGGCGCCGTCGGTCGCCGCCCTCTGATTGTACCAGAAGCCGACCAGGCTGTAGGAGCACAGCCCGACCACCTCCCACGCCATGTAGGCGCCCAGCATGTCGGCCGCACCCGCCAACAGCAGCAGCCCGGCGATGAAGACCAGCATGATCGCGTAGAAGCGCGTCGTGCCCTGCTCCTCATGCTCCATGTAGCGGACCGAGAACAGCAGGATGGCGGCGCCGATGCCGGTGCCCATCAGCATGAACAGGACGCTCAGCCCGTCGATGCGCAGGCCAAGGGAGAACGGCCCGTCCCATACCGGCAGCAGCGGCGCCTCCATCGCGATGCCGGCCATGGCGGCGGGCACCAGCGGCAGCGTGGCGAGGAAGGAGGCGAAGACCGCCGCCGTCGCGAGCACGCCCTTGCCGACGGGCGTCAGCAGCCGGGCGAGCAGCAATTGCAGGACAAAGCCGACAAGCAGAAGAAGAATGGGGAGCGTGATGAAGGTCATGGCCCGCCCCTTTCTCAGCCGCCGGCCAGCGGCGGAAAGATGAAGACGTCTGAATCCGGGGTCAGCGGCGTGTCCAGCCCTTGCAGGCCTCGCACGTCCTGGCCGTTGACCAGGATGATGGCGAAGCCCGCCAGTTCACCGTCCTTCAGGATCCAGCGGGCGAAGTTGGGGCCGTATTCGGCGACCAGATCGCGCAGCAGGTCACGGACGGTGGGGGCCGGCCGCTCCCAGATCTCGCTGCGTTTCTTGGTGGCTTCGCGAAGAAGCGCGAAATAGGAGACTTTCATGGCACAGCTGCCTTCCTACCCGGATCGCCACCGGACCGCCGCCGCAGGGTGCGACGGCGGTCCGGTGGGATCAGGCCAGCGCCAGGGCGCTCAGCTTCTCCTTGGTCGGCACGCCTTGAGCGTCCCAGCCGCGGGCACCGTAATAGAGCGGCAGCATCTCCGGCAGGCGGCTGACCGCCCCCTTCGATGGGCCGGTCACGATCGGTTCGCCCAGCAGGCGCGGCGGCAGCGTGTCGTCGGCGGCGGTCAGGCCAGCCTTCAGATTCCACAGCCGCTCCAGGTTCCAGATCCGCTCGCCCGCCTCGATGAAGCTGTCGCCGGTGTAGGCGAAGCCGGTCAGCGCGGTCATCAGTTCGGCGAATTCGGGCGCGCCGATGCCGAAGGTGGCGAACAGGCAGGAGCCGCTGGAATCCAGCGCCGCCGTCAGGTTCTGGAACAGGGCCACCAATTCGGCCTTGCCGTCGATGCTGTCCTTGTCGACCTTCACCGGCACGCCCAGCACCTCGGGACTGATGGTGTAGCCGCGGACATGGCAGCCGCCGCGGTTGTTGGTGGCATAGTTCAGGCCGATGCCCTGCACCGCGCGCGGATCATAGGCAGGCATCTCCTGCTTCTTGACGGTCATCGACAGTTCCGGATGGCCGTAGAGGCTGGCCAGCCGGTAGGAACCCAGCGCCAGCTTCTTGCCGAAGCCCTGCCCCAGACCGGTCAGCCGCACCGCCTCCACCATCGCGTCGGCGTTGCCGAAGTCCAGCTCCAGACCTTCGGTGTCGTCCAGCGTGATGATGCCACGGTGGAACAGCTCCATGGCGCAGGCGACCGTGCCGCCCATGGAGATGGTGTCGAGCCCATATTCGTTGCAGTAATAGTTGGCCTTGACCACTGCATCCAGGTTGTCGATCCGGCAGTCCGGCCCGAAGCCCCAGGCGGTCTCGTACTCCGGCCCTTCGCCCTCGCCCTTGTATTTGGGGTTGCTGACCTTGGTTGCGCGGCCGCAGGAGATGATGCAGGAGAAGCAGCCCTTCGGCCGCTGCAGCTGGTTGGCCGCCAGCGTCTCGCCGCCCACCTTGTCGGCGGTCGGGAAATGGCCGTCCTGGAAGTTGCCGGTCGGCAGTCCGCCCACCGAATTAAGGATGTTGACCAGCACGTTGGTGCCGTAGAGCCGAAGACCGGTGCCGCCCACCGGATGCTCCTTGATCATGGTGCTGGCCTTGGCGACCGCGGCCAGGAAGGCCTCCTTGTCGGCCACTGTGACGGCGCCGGTGCCGCGCACCACCACCGCCTTCAGGTTCTTCGATCCCATCACCGCGCCGACGCCGGTGCGGCCGGCGGCGCGCTGCATGTCGTTCATGATCGAGGCGATGTAGGACAGCTTCTCGCCCGCCGGACCGATGCAGGCGATCTTGGCGTCGGCCGCCGTCTCGGCGTTCAGCACCTCGGTGGTTTCCGGCACGTCCTTGCCCCACAAATGGGCGGCGTCGCGGATTTCCACCTTGTCGTCCTGGATCCACAGATAGACCGGCTTGGCCGCGCGGCCTTCCAGGATCAGCATGTCGTAGCCGGCATATTTCAGCTCCGGCCCCCAGGCGCCGCCGGAATTCGACGCGGCGATGGTGCCGGTCAGCGGCCCCTTGGTGACGACGTCGTAGCGCCCCGCCGACGGCGCGAAGGTGCCGGTCAGCGGCCCGGAGGCGAAGATCAGCTTGTTCGCCGGCGACAGCGGATCGACCGTGGGATCGACCTCGTCATACATGTATTTGGTGCCCAGCCCGCGGGCGCCGATGTAATCGCGCGCCAGTTCGGGCTTCATCGCTTCGGTCGTGATCTTGCCGGTGCCGAGATCGACCCGAAGGATTTTTCCAATCCAGCCATGCATGATCAGACCTCCGCGAAGGCGTTCTTGAGCTTGGCGGCGAAGGAGCGCTTGCGCGCCTGCGCCGAGACGGTGTCCTCGACCCATTCAAGCGCGTGGGTGGGGCAGATGGCCGCGCAGGACGGCGCACCGTCGCAGGTGTCGCATTTCAGGATCTGCAGGCTCTGGAAATCCCAGGACGCGCAGCCGAAGGGGCAGGCCTGCACGCACATCTTGCAGCCG
>JBKHVJ010000167.1:0-32177 GCA_046570145.1 Alphaproteobacteria bacterium | reverse complement strand
TCTTGAAGTAGGAGACCTGTGCGATCGCCCGCGCCATCCGTGCCAGCAGGGGGGCGGACAGCGGGGTGCCGCTGACCGGCGCGTCCTGGATCATGATCGGGATGTCGATGGCGTCCGACACCCGCTGGAAGAACTCGACGATGCCGGCCTCGGGCACGCGGATGGTGGCACCGTGGTAGGGCGGCATCACCATCACCATCGCGGCGCCGAGATCCTGGGCGCGGCGGCTGCGCTCGGCGCAGGCACGGGTGCTGAAATGGGTGGTGGTGACGATCACCGGCACGCGGCCGGCGACATGGGCGAGGATCGTCTCCATCAGCACCGCGCGCTCGTCGTCGGTCAGCACGAACTGTTCGGAGAAGTTGGCGAGGATGCACAGGCCGGTGGAGCCGGCGTCGATCATGAAGTCGACGCAGCGCTTCTGGCCGTCGAGGTCCAGCTCCCCCGTTTCGGTGAAGATGGTGGGGACGACGGGGAAGACGCCGCGGTAAGGACGGGCGCTGGACGGCATGGCGGTGGAATCCTTCATCGAAATCGGATCGGCATTCAGCGCGACGGAGAACCGAACCGTCCGGGCGGCAGGCCGCGGACGCCGGGGTCGCACTCGAACAGCGCCCCGGCCAGCGGCTCCTCGGGCCGGCCGTGCGCTGCGGTGGTGACGAACAGCCGGTCGAGGTCCGGACCGGCGAAGACGCAGGAGGTGACGCGGGAGACCGGCAACGCGATGGCGCGGTCCAGCCTGCCGTCGGGGCGGAAGCGGCTGACGCGGCCGCCATCCCAATGGGCGACCCACAGGCCCCCGTCGGCATCGCAGGTCATGCCGTCGGGATAGCCATCGGCCTCGGTGAAGCGGATGTGGACGCGCTTGCCGGACAGGCTGCCGTCGGCAGCGATGTCGAAGGCATGGACTGTCCGCGCCGCGCTGTCGGTGTGGTAGATCGTCCGCCCGTCCGGCGACAGCGCCGGTCCGTTGGCGACGGTGTAGCCCTCGTCCACCCTGGTGACGGCGCCGTCATGATCGATCCGGTAGAAGCAGCCGGCCGGCGCCTCCTCCGCATCGTCCATGCTGCCGACCCACAGCCGGCCCCGAGCGTCGGCCTTGCCGTCGTTCAGCCGGTTGCCCGGACGGTCCGGCTCGATCCGCGCCAGTTCCCCGGCGATCACCGCCTTGCCGGGCTCCAGCAGCAGGCGGACCACCCGGCGGGAGCGCAGGCCGGCTATGAGGCCGTTGCCGTCGGCACTCTCCACCAGCCAGCAGGCGGCGTCGTCAAGCTCCCACTCCGCCTGAGCCCCATCGGACAAACCGTGGCGCAGGATGCGGGAGCCACGGATGTCGACGAAGAAGACGGCATCCTGCCGCGGGGACCACAGCGGCCCCTCCCCCAGCAGCGCCCTGGCCTGCCAGACGCAACGCGCTTCCTGCGCCATGCCGCTTCACTCCCCCCTCGCACACACAAGACCGCCCATCTCAGGATTTGCGCCGGCAGCCATTCCAAAATTTGTTGACGACCCGAACGATAAGAGGCCTTTTGATAATCGTCCAATACGAAGATGGGCGCTTGCGATACCAAATGTCGTATCCCGGCATCCCATAGCCCGGTGACGGCGCCCGACCGGAGGCAACCACCCGTGACCCCGCAACGCTTCCCCCCGAACTGGTTCCAGAAGGCCCGGCTGAAGCTGCGCCATCTCCAGCTGTTCGCGGCGCTCGACGAACACCGCAACCTGCACCGGGCCGCCGCCAGCCTGAACATGTCGCAGCCGGCGGCCTCCAAGCTGCTGGGCGACCTGGAGGAAACGCTGGGGATCGAACTGTTCGACCGCCATGGCCGCGGGATCGAGCCGAACTGGTACGGCAGCCTCATGATCCGCCATGCCCGGATGATCCTCAGCGAGTTGCAGGAAACCGGCGAGGAACTGAACGCGCTGCTGGCCGGGCACAGTGGCCGGGTGTCGGTCGGCACGGTGATGGCTCCGGCGGTGGAGTTGGTGGTCCCCGTCATCAGCAGCCTGACCCGCGAGCATCCCGGCCTGAAGATCGCCGTGGCGGTGGAAACCAGCGACGTGCTGGCCGAGCGGGTGCACCAGGGGGTGATGGATTTCGCCATCGGCCGCCTGCCGGGCCATTTCGACCCCACCGCATTCGAATATCAGGAGATCAGCAGCGAGGAGCTGTGCTTCATCTGCCGCGCGGGCAACCCGATGCTGCGGCTTGGCCGCCCGCTGACCGCCGCCGACCTGTCGGACGCCACCTGGATCCTGCAGCCGGTCGGCACACTGCTGCGCGACCGGGTGGAGGCGCTGTTCCGCGCCGAAGGCGCCCGCCTGCCGCACAAGGTGATCGAAAGCGCCTCGCCGGTGATCTCGATGGCGATGGTGGCGGAAACCGAGTCGATCACCGTCTTCGCCCGCGCGCTCGCCCAGGTGTTCACGCCCGGCGGCTGCTACACGATCATGCCCTTCCACAAGCGTTTCAGCGTGGAGCCCTACGGCATCTTCTGGCTGAAGGACCGGCCGCTGTCGCCGGGGGCCCGCACCGTTCTGTCGGCCGTGCGCGCGGCGTCGGAACGCAAGATGCGCCAGCTGTCGGGATCACCAGCCGATACTGAAATGCATATCGATTTCCCGAATAATCGTATTTGACAGTTATGGGGAAACAGAGGATTGCTAGGGACACAAATCATCGCGCCCCATGCCGTCCGCGACACCGAAAGCGGGGGCTGCGAAGCGCGTGCCGTAGAAACGGGGAGGATTCCGGTCCATGTCGTCTTCTAAGCGTTCTTCCTTCGGTTCAAACCTCGCCGGCAAACTTGGCGGCCTCACCATCGGCCTGCTGATCGCCGCCGGCACCGCAGCCGCCCCGGCGATGGCCCAGGACAAGCCGACCATCGGCATCGCCATGCCGACCAAGTCGTCGGCGCGCTGGATCGATGACGGCAACAACATGGTCAAGTATTTCCAGGAAAAGGGATACAAGACCGATCTGCAATATGCCGAGGACGACATCCCCAACCAGCTCGCCCAGATCGAGAACATGGTCACCAAGAACGACAAGGTTCTGGTGATCGCCGCCATCGACGGGACGACGCTGACCGACGTGCTGCAGAAGGCGGCCGAACAGGGGGTGAAGGTCATCGCCTACGACCGCCTGATCCGTGGCTCCGCCAACGTCGACTATTACGCCACCTTCGACAACTTCCAGGTCGGCGTGCTCCAGGCCGCATACATCGAGAAGGCTCTCGGCCTGAAGGAGGGCAAGGGCCCCTTCAACATCGAGCTGTTCGGCGGCTCGCCCGACGACAACAACGCCTATTTCTTCTACAACGGCGCCATGTCGGTGCTGCAGCCCTACATCGACAGCGGCAAGCTGAAGGTGCAGAGCGGGCAGGTCGGCATGGACAAGGTGTCGACCCTGCGCTGGGACGGCGCGGTCGCCCAGGCCCGCATGGACAATCTGTTGAGCGCCTATTACAGCGGCAAGAAGCTGGACGCGGTGCTGTCGCCCTATGACGGGCTCAGCATCGGCATCATCTCGTCGCTGAAGGGCGTCGGCTACGGCACCGCCGGGCAGCCGATGCCGGTGGTGACCGGCCAGGATGCCGAGGTCCAGTCGGTCAAGTCGATCCTGGCGGGCGAGCAGCGCTCCACCGTCTTCAAGGACACCCGCGAACTGGCGAAGGTCACGGTGGGCATGGTCGACGACCTGCTGGCCGGCCGCCCCCCGCAGGTCAACGACACCAAGACCTACGACAACGGCAAGAAGGTCGTGCCCTCCTATCTGCTGAAGCCGGTCAGCGTCGACTCCACGAACTGGAAGCAGGTCCTGGTCGACGGCGGCTACTACAAGGAATCGCAGATCAAGTGAGTGAGCTGCGCTGGAGCGGATGCCGTCCGGCACTCCGCTCCAGCGCTCCGCCGGACCATGCAGGCGGGCGATCGGGGGTCATCCATGGACAGCATTCTTGAGATGCGCCGCATCACCAAGACGTTTCCGGGCGTCAAGGCGCTCGACAACGTCAACCTCTCGGTCCGCGAGGGGGAGATCCACGCGCTGATCGGCGAGAACGGAGCCGGCAAATCGACGCTGATGAAGGTGCTGAGCGGCGTCTATCCGCACGGGACCTATGACGGCGAGATCCGATTCCGCGGCCGGCCCGCCACCTTCCGCGGCATCGCCGACAGCGAGAAGCTGGGCATCATCATCATCCACCAGGAATTGGCGCTGGTCCCGCTGCTGTCGATCACCGAGAACCTGTTCCTCGGCAACGAACAGGCGACACGGGGCGTCATCGATTGGGTCGCAGCCACCGCGCGGGCGCGCGACCTGCTGCGCATGGTCGGGCTGACCGATTCGCCGGAAACCCTGATCACCGACATCGGCGTCGGCAAGCAGCAGCTGGTGGAGATCGCCAAGGCGCTGTCCAAGCAGGTCAAGCTGCTGATCCTGGACGAGCCGACCGCCAGCCTGAACGAAAGCGACAGCGACGCCCTTCTGGCCCTGCTGCTGCGCTTCAAGGAACAGGGCATCTCCTCCATCCTGATCTCGCACAAGCTGAACGAGATCGCCAAGGTCGCCGACCGCGTCACCATCCTGCGCGACGGCACCACGGTGGAAACGCTGGACTGCCACGACGCCCCCATCAGCCAGGACCGCATCATCAAGGGGATGGTCGGCCGCGACCTTGCCGACCGCTATCCGCGCCGCGTCAGCAACCCCGGCGACATCCTCTTCCAGGTGAAGGGCTGGAACGCCGACCACCCCATCCATCCCGGCCGCCGCGTGGTGAAGGACATCGACCTGCATGTCCGCCGGGGCGAGGTGGTGGGCATCGCCGGCCTGATGGGCGCCGGCCGCACCGAATTCGCCATGAGCCTGTTCGGCCGCTCCTATGGCCGTAACATCCGGGGCCGGGCCTTCCTCGGCGGGCGGGAGGTCGACGTCTCGACCATCGCCAAGGCGATGGACGCCGGCCTGGCCTATGCCACGGAGGACCGCAAGCATTACGGCCTCGTGCTGGACAACGACATCCGCCACAATGTGACGCTGGCCAATCTGGACGGGGTCGCCAAGCGCGGCGTCATCCACCACGAGCGCGAGATCGAGGTCGCCAACGACTTCCGCCGCCGCCTGCGCATCCGCTGCTCGGACGTGTTCCAGCAGACGGTCAATCTGTCCGGCGGCAACCAGCAGAAGGTCGTGCTCAGCAAATGGCTGTTCGCCGACCCGCAGGTGCTGATCCTGGACGAGCCGACCCGCGGCATCGATGTCGGCGCCAAATATGAAATCTACACCATCGTCAACCAGCTGGTGGCCGAAGGCCGCGGCGTCATCCTGATCTCCTCGGAACTGCCGGAGCTTCTGGGTGTCGCCGACCGCATCTACGTGATGAACGAAGGGGCGCTGGTCGCCGAGATGCCGGCGGCCGAGGCCAGCCAGGAAAAGATCATGCACGCCATCATGTCGTCGGCCGCGAAGCCTCCGGCGGTCACGCAGACCATGGTTGCCCGGGAGTCCCTGCAATGAGCGCCGAACTGAACCTTCCGGCCGCCGCGCCGCGCCAGGCCTCCATGGCCAAGTTCCTGAAGAGCCACATGCGCGATTACGGCATGCTGATCTCGCTGCTGGCGATCGTGGCCTTCTTCCAATACATGACCAACGGCACGCTGCTGCAGCCGCTGAACCTGACCAACCTCGTCCTGCAGAACAGCTACATCGTCATCATGGCGCTGGGCATGCTGCTGGTGATCGTCGCCGGGCACATCGATCTGTCGGTGGGCTCCATCGTCGGCTTCATCGGCGCGCTCGCCGCCATCCTGATGGTGCAGTTCCACCTGCATTTCATCCCGACCGCCATCCTCTGCCTGCTGGCCGGCGCCGCCATCGGCGCGGCACAAGGTTACTGGGTCGCCTATTTCCGCATCCCATCCTTCATCGTGACGCTGGCGGGCATGCTGGTCTTCCGCGGCCTCAGCCTCGCGCTGCTGGCCGGCCAGTCGGTCGGCCCCTTCCCGGTGGAGTTCCAGCGCCTCAGCTCCGGCTTCATCCCGGACGTCTTCGGAACGGCCGGCTTCCACACCACCACGCTTCTGCTGTGCCTGGTGACGCCGGCGATCATCATCGGCCTCAGCGTCGCCGCCCGCATCCGCCGCCACCGCTTCGCCATCGAACAGGAGCCGCTGCCGCTGTTCCTGCTGAAGAGCGCCGGGCTGTTCGCTGTGGTCGCCTACATCGGCATGCTGCTCGCCTCCTACAAAGGGCTGCCGAACGTCCTGATCATCATGGCGCTGCTGATCGGCATCTACGCCTTCGTCACCCGCGACACCACCATCGGCCGGCGCATCTACGCGCTTGGCGGCAACGAGAAGGCCGCCAAGCTGTCGGGCATCGATACCCGCCGCCTGTCCTTCTACACCTTCGTCAACATGGGCGTGCTGGCTGCACTCGCCGGCCTGATCTTCGCCGCCCGCCTCAACACCGCCACGCCGAAGGCCGGCGTGTCGTTCGAGCTGGACGTGATCGCCGCCTGCTTCATCGGCGGCGCCTCGGCCTCGGGCGGCGTCGGGCGGGTGACCGGTGCGGTGATCGGCGCCTTCATCATGGGCGTGATGAACAACGGCATGTCGATCCTCGGAATCGGCATCGACTGGCAGCAGGTGATCAAGGGTCTGGTGCTGCTCGCCGCCGTCTGCTTCGACGTCTACAACAAGGGCAAGGCCTGACGGCGGTCTCGTGACCGCCGCCCGCCCCACCCCGACCGGACATACCGCCATGACGCTCCCCACCCTCGGCCTCGTCGGTCTGGGAAAGATCGCCCGCGACCAGCACATCCCGGCCATTGCCGCCACCGGCCTGTTCGAGCTGGCCGCCGCGGTCAGCCCGGACGGTTCCTCTGCCGACGGCGTGCCGACCTTCCGCTCCCAGGCCGAGATGCTGGCGGCCTTGCCCGGCCTGGATGCCGTGGCGCTCTGCACCCCGCCCGCCGTCCGCCACGGCCTGACGGTGGAGGCGCTCCGCGCCGGCAAGCATGTGCTGATCGAGAAGCCGCCCGCCGCCACCCTGTCGGAGCTTCACGATCTGGTCGCGGAGGCGGAGGCCGCCCGCCGCACCCTGTTCACCGCCTGGCATTCGCAGTTCAACCCGGCGGTGGAGGAAACCCGCCGCCGGCTTGCCGACATCATTTCCCATGGCGCCACGATCCGCAGCGTCGCCATCACCTGGAAGGAGGATGTCCGGCGCTGGCATCCCGGACAGGACTGGATCTTCGCGGCCGGCGGCTTCGGCGTCTTCGATCCCGGCATCAACGCCCTGTCGATCCTGACCGACATCCTGCCGGCCCCGGTCTTCGTCCGCGCCGCCGACCTGCAGGTCCCGGCCAACCGCGACACCCCCATCGCCGCGACGCTGGAGATGTCTGCCGCCCCCGGCTCCCGCATCGGCCGCGTCACCGCCGACTTCGACTTCCTCCAGCAGGGCGAGCAGACCTGGTCCATCGTGATCGAAACCGATGGCGGGCGCCTCGACCTCACCCATGGCGGAACCCGCCTGATGGTGGACGGCGCGCCGGTTCTGGCCGAGCCGGACACCGAATACCAGCGCATCTATCGCCAATTCCACCGGTTGATAGGCGACGGGGCGAGCGACGTCGACGCCCGCCCGCTGTCCCTGGTCGCCGACGCCTGCATGGTCGGGCGCTGGCACCGCACAGACGCCTTCGACTGGTAACGCCGCCGCAGCGACGCACCCCAACTCCGGCGCCGCCGATCCGGCCCGCGCCCCAACCCGAAACCGGTGCCGATATGTCCGATACGAAGCCCCCCTTCCCCGCCAATCCCTCCGAGCCCGGGCGTCGGCTGCGGTCGCGCGCGTGGTTCGACAACCCCGCCAACCCCGACATGACCGCGCTCTATCTGGAGCGCTACCTGAATTTCGGCCTGACGCGGGAGGAACTGCAGTCCGGCGCCCCGATCATCGGCATCGCCCAGACCGGTTCCGACCTCAGCCCCTGCAACCGCCACCATCTGGTGCTGGCCGAACGTCTGCGCGAGGGCATCCGCACCGCCGGCGGCATCGCCATCGAGTTCCCCGTCCACCCGATCCAGGAGACCGGCAAGCGGCCGACCGCCTCCATCGACCGCAACCTCGCCTATCTCGGCCTCGTCGAGGTGCTGCACGGCTATCCGCTGGACGGCGTGGTGCTGACCATCGGCTGCGACAAGACCACGCCGGCCTGCCTGATGGCGGCGGCGACCGTCAACATCCCGGCCATCGCCCTGTCGGTCGGCCCGATGCTGAACGGCTGGTTCCGCGGCGAGCGCACCGGCTCCGGCACCATCGTGTGGAAGGCCCGCCAGATGATGGCGGCCGGCGAGATCGACTATCAGGGCTTCATCGAGCTGGTGGCCTCCTCGGCCCCCTCGACCGGCTACTGCAACACGATGGGCACCGCCTCTACCATGAATTCGCTGGCGGAGGTGCTGGGCATGCAGCTTCCCGGTTCCGCCGCCATCCCCGCGCCCTACCGCGAGCGCCAGCAGGCCGCCTACGAGACCGGCAAGCGCATCGTCGAGATGGTGCGCCAGGACATCAAGCCGTCGGACATCCTGACCCGCGATGCCTTCCTCAACGCCATCGTCGTCAATTCCGCCATCGGCGGCTCGACCAACGCGCCGATCCACATCAACGCCATCGCAAAGCACATCGGCGTGCCGCTGACCGTCGACGATTGGCAGACCCATGGGCTGGGAGTCCCGCTGCTGGTCAACCTGCAGCCGGCCGGCGAGTATCTGGGCGAGGACTTCCACCGCGCCGGCGGTGTGCCGGCCGTCGTCGGCCAGCTGATGACCCAGGGCCTGATCCGCGAGGATGCGCCCAACGTCAACGGCCGGACCATCGGCGAGAACTGCCGCAACGCCGAGATTCTCGACACCCGCGTCATCCATCCGATCGACGACCCGCTGAAGATCAACGCCGGCTTCGTCGTGCTGCGCGGCAGCCTGTTCAACGCCGCCATCATGAAGACCAGCGTCATCTCCGAGGAGTTCCGCGAGCGTTACCTGTCCAATCCCAACGATCCCGAGGCGTTCGAGGGCAAGGTCGTCGTCTTCGACGGTCCGGAGGATTACCACCACCGCATCGACGACCCGTCGCTGGGCATCGACGCCTACACCATCCTGGTCATCCGCGGCGCCGGCCCCATCGGCTATCCCGGCGCGGCGGAGGTGGTGAACATGCGGCCCCCCGCCGACCTGATCAAGCAGGGCATCCATTCCCTGCCTTGCATCGGCGACGGGCGGCAGTCCGGCACGTCGGGCTCCCCCTCCATCCTCAACGCCTCGCCGGAAGCGGCTGCCGGCGGCAACCTCGGTCTTCTGCGCAGCGGCGACCGCGTGCGCATCGACCTGCGCCGCGGCAGCGCCGACATCCTGATTTCCGAAGCGGAACTTGCCGACCGCAAGGCATCGCTGGAGGCTGCCGGCGGCTACCCCGCCCCGGCTTCCCAGACCCCGTGGCAGGAGATCCAGCGCGGCATCGTCGACCAGCTGGACGAGGGCATGGTCCTGAAGCCGGCGGTCAAGTACCAGCGCGTGGCGCAGACGATGGGGATTCCGCGCGACAACCACTGAGCGCTGTAACGCCGGGGCGCCCGCGGCAGCGTCGCGGGCTTCCGAATTCGACGCCGGTCACCGGCCGGGAGCGGTCAGCAGCCCCCCGGCCAGGACCCGGAACGCCTCGACCGCCTTGGCAAGCACCTCTTGCGGCCGGTCGCTGGCGGCGACCCAGAGGGCGGCATTCAGCGCCGCGCCGTTCAGAAGCCGGGCGGCCGCTTCGGGATCCACCGGTTTGACGATGCCTTGCGCAATCAGCACCGTCACCGTGTCCAGGGTTGCCTGGAGGCAACTGTTTTGGCTGGGCCATTGCGACGGATCGCCCAGAACCGCCGGTCCGTCGAGCAGCACGATGCGTTGGACCTCGGGCTCCAGCGCCATTTCGATGTAGGCGACACCCTCCGCCAGCAGCCCTTCCCAGCCGTCGCCCGCCCGGCTGCCGACCGCACGCGCGTGTGTCGCCATCTCCCCGTCGATCTGGTCGACCACCGCCTGCAGAAGGCCCCGCTTATCGCCGAAATTGTGGTAGAGCGCCCCGCGCGTCAGCCCGGCCTCCGCCGTCAGTTCGTCCATCGAGGCGGCCGCATAGCCCTTCTCCGAAAAGGCCTTGCGCGCGGACCTGATCAGCTTGGCGCGGGTCTCCTCCATCATCTCGGCCCGTTTCTTTCCGGCCACTGTCGTTCCTCCTGACATACGTCTCGTATGTGTATTGACATACGGGACGTATGTATGCTGTTGTTCACATACGAGGCGTATATCAAACCCCGCCTCTACTGTGAAGCCCGACGCAGGGCGGGACGGCTCGTCCCGAGATCGCCCGCCCCTCGGCAAGGAGGAAAAAGCCAATGACAAAACGCGAGGCCATCGTTCCCGAAAGCCGGCACGCGCTCTATGAAAGGCACCGCTACTCGGCGGCAATCCGCTCGGGCGACCTGCTGTTCGTTTCAGGGCAGGTCGGCAGCCGGGCCGACGGTTCGCCGGAACCCGTTTTCGAGAAGCAGGTGCAATTGGCTTTCGAAAACCTCTTGACCGTCCTCAAGACCGCCGGCTGCACGCTCGACGATGTCGTGGACGTCACCACCTTCCACACCGACCCGGCCAACCAGTTCGAAACCATCATGGCGGTGCGCGACAAGGTCATCGGCGGGCCGCCCTATCCCAACTGGACGGCGGTGGGAGTGACCTGGCTGGCCGGCTTCGATTTCGAGATCAAAGTCGTCGCCCGCATTCCTGAAGCCGCCTGAATGATCGACGACCCGGTTCGGCCATAATCCGCTTCCGGGCGTCGCTCCCCGTCCACGCATCCCAGCAATGCCCCGCCAATCCGTGTGACTTTTCATGCACGCCCTTGACGTACGTCTCCCTTTGCCCACATAAGCCCCTACGAAACACTCCAGCCCAGCCGTCCGACGGCCGCCGCCAAGGCGCCTCCGCGCCGGGTCCGTTGCAACACCGAGATCCGCATCGACGAGCGATGCACGCCCGTCCGGCAGCGTCGAATGCCGGCTTATGCGAGACGTACGACAGAGGCATGACGTTTGATTCAAGGCGGCGCCGGATGGCGCCGAACAACCGCGCACGCAACCAACGTCCGCGTGATGACTTCGACGGCTCCCGCCCGACGGCCAGCACGGTCCATGGCGGCGGCCCCGCCGGCCCGGTTCCGGGCAAGGACGAGATCCTTTTCCTTCCGCTGGGCGGCTGTTCCCGCATCGGCATGAACATGGCGCTCTACGGCCATGCCGGCAAATGGCTGATCGTGGATGCCGGCGTCGCCTTCATGGGCGACGAGGCGCCGGGCATCGACAGCCTGATGGCCGATCCGACCTTCATCGAAGAGCGGATGCAGGACGTCGTCGGCCTGGTGGTGACCCACGCGCACGAAGACCATATCGGCGCGATCCACCATCTGTGGCCGCGGCTGCGCTGCCCGATCTATGCCAGCCCCTTCGCCTCGCACATCATCCGCGACCGGCTGAAGGAAAAGGGTGCGCATCGCGCCGCCAAGGTGCAGACCTTCGACATCGGCGACACGCTGAGCATCGGTCCCTTCCGGATCGAGACCATCGCCGTCACCCATTCGATCCCCGAACCGATGTCGCTGGCGATCCGCACGGCGGCCGGCACGGTGCTGCACACCGGCGACTGGAAGTTCGATCCCGATCCGCTGATCGGCCGGACCACCGATGTCGCCGCGCTGAAGCGCCTGGGCGACGAGGGGCTGCTCGCCATGATGTGCGACAGCACCAACGCCGACGTGCCCGGTGCGACGGGATCGGAGGCCGACGCCCGCGCCGGCCTGATCGGTGCCTTCGCCAACCGTCCGGGCGCCATCGCGGTGACCGGCTTCGCCTCCAACGTTGCCCGCATGACCGCGGTGGCGGAAGCGGCGGCGGCGGTCGGGCGCAAGGTGGTTCTGGTCGGCCGTTCCATGCTGCGCATGGAAAAGGCGGCGCAGGCCTGCGGCTATCTCGACCATGTGCCGGACTTCATGGATGTCCGCGAGGCCTCCTGGACCCCGCGCGAGAATCTGGTGTTCCTGTGCACCGGCAGCCAGGGCGAGGAACGGGCGGCGCTCAGCCGTCTGGCCCGCAACGAGCACCGCGAGCTGTGGCTGGAAGAGGGCGACACCGTCATCTTCTCCGCCCGCACCATCCCCGGCAACGAGGAGGCGCTGGCCGAAATCCACGAGCACCTGCGCGGCATGGGGGTGGAGATCGTCACGCCCGCCGATGCGCCGGTCCACGTCTCCGGCCACCCCAAGCGCGACGACCTCGCCCGCATGTATGCGCTGGTCCGCCCGCGCTTCGCGGTTCCGGTCCACGGCACCATCGAGCATATGGAAGCCCATGCCCGCCTCGCCCGTTCCTGCGGCGTCGAGCGTGCCCTGGTGCCGGAGGATGGCGACATCCTGCGCATCGCCAAGGAAGGCACCCGCGTGATCGGCCGCATCGAGCCCAGGCGCCTCGCCAACACCGGCCGGGAACTCATTCCCTGGGTGCCGCCGGTGGCGGTTGACGCGGAGGAAGAACGCGTCGCGGCCTGACCGCTGTCCGGATCGAAGAACGCCCTGCACCGCCCGGTGCAGGGCGTTCTTCGTTTCTACGCGAATGAAATAGGACGAGCATGGCTCGGGCATTGCATACTCCCGTGCGTCTTTTGTCCCACGGAGTGAAAGTTCGATGTCGTTGCTCTCCTGCTGCCGCAGCGCCGCCCTGTCGGCCCTGCTCCTGTTCGGGCTGAACGGGTCTCTTCAGGCCGCGGAGCCGGTCAAGGTCAAGGTGTTCGTCGGGTCGATGTTCGAGATCGGCAAGAACACCGGCGACCGGGCGGGCGAGTTCCAGCACTGGTACGAGCGCTATTGGCAGACCGCCGAGCCGATTACGGTGAAAGGCGCACTGAATCCGGTCTACTGCAACGCCGACGGCGTGTGCGGGTCGGTGCTGGGCATGGGCAAGGTCAGCTCCTCCGCGTCGATGCAGGCGATCCTGCTGAACCCGCAGCTCGACCTGTCGCAAGCCTATTTCCTGGTCACCGGCGTTGCCGGCACCCCGCCGTCGCGCGGCACCATCGGCGAGGTCAGCTGGGCGACCTGGGTGGTCGACTATGATCTGGGCCACCGCTGGGCGCCGGAGGAAGGCAAGCCGGGCGAACCGACCTTTATGCCGCGCAAGGGCTATGAAGCGGTGCGCCTGTTCCCGATGAACCCGGCGCTGGTCTCCTGGGCGATGCGGCTGACCGCCGACACGCCGCTGAAGGACAGCGAGTCCGCCCGCGCCTATCGCAAGCGCTATCCGCAGGAAGCCGCGCAGCGTGCTCCTTTCGTGGGCACCGGCACGCACATGACCGGCGACACCTTCTTCCACGGCCCCGGCATGTCGGAGCAGGCGCAATACATCGCCAAGCTCTATGGCGCCGACGATTACGTCATCACCGAGATGGAGGCGGCGGCGATCACGCTGGTCATCAAGCGGCTGCAAGGTTCCGACCGGGTGATGAGCCTGCGCGGCGCCGTCAATTTCGACCAGGGCAACCCCAACGAGACCACCCTGCAGCATCTCGACCCGAAGCCAGGCGAAACCGCCGGCGGATTCGCCGAGACGGTGGAGAATGTGGAACTGGTCGGCGCCCGCATGGTCGACCACATCGTCGGCAACTGGGACCAGTGGAAGGACGGCGTTCCGGCGCTGCCGGCCCGGTAAGGGTGGAAGCACCCGCCTGGTGTTCGCCGGGCGGGGCTGCTCATTCTTCCGTCAGACTATCTATGAGGCTGCTGGAAAGGCGCATTTAAAAATCAGGACGGCGTATGCCTGGCCGCGAGGGAATACAGAAGGCAAACACTTGCCCCTACCCAGTCTTCCGTCAGGTCGCCATGACATCACCACCACAAACGAATTTTTATCCCTGTGATTGGAATCAATGCTATTCCCTATGAACACAAAAAATACTCTGACCGTACACTCTATTCAACTGCCATAATAACGTCAAACTTTCTAAGGAAGGCAGGACACCTATTGTATCTATAGACGCCGCAGGAAGAGTTTTTCATTGTTTGAGGTGGGCCGCAACCAACCTGATGGGTATTTTCCGCTATTAACGATCTGCAAACAGAAAAATTCCTGCCCTTCGTGATCACTCACCGAATAAAAAAGCGCGATCTGGTCTATGATTGATTTTAACCATTTGAACTTCCGAACGGTTAAACATAATAGTCTCGACGCTTCTGTATTCATATACGTTGTCTCTACTACTATTCTTCGATAGTTTATCGCATGCTGCGCTGTTCGCCTGTGGATCGGATCCTGTTACTTTCATCTTTTTTGTCACTATCGCAGAGGACGTCGAAAACATGATGCATGATTTATAAACTTCGATTTGTGGTTTTCCACTTCCATCCAAAGACTTTACATAGACTTCAGCATAAACTCCACCGCCAGCTCCGATCAGTTTCAGAATATATGCGTTTAAGAGACTCGCTCCAGGATAGAAAAATAAGAAGAATATCACGTATATTAGACACATTATCGAAATATTTTTTAAATCTATTTTTAATATCGATTGAGCCATGTGAAGAGTAATGATCATCAAAGGAGCAAGATAATCTTTTGGCGACTCGCCTTCCCCCATAGTTATTTTGAATTCTCCTGCTTGGTAGCTGTTCATTGCCGCATAATACCTCTCATCATAAGCAATAAATGCAATAAAAAATATATACATCCAAAGAACTGACTTCGCATTGACTTTCAAGAATAACTTCAATATCCGTATCATTTTGACTTTTCTAAGGGATCTTACGCTAATCTTATAAGATAATGCAGAAGAAATAAGTAACGCCACCGCAAAAACAAAAAGATTATATAAAGAAAATATATATGGCCCCATTTCCCCTGTTTTAAACATATAATAGTGGACGACAACCTCAATGATAAAAGGAAAATTTATCAAAAAATATGGAAGAAGCTTGTGAGCATTCCCACCATTTTTTTCTATAGAATAAGTCGGAAACAATCTGCTCAGTGTATCGCTGTCTTTGATTTCCCACAGGATTGGCATAAAGAAAATGAGTATTCCTGCGAGCGATATTGCCGAGAATATTATCATAAAGACCGCAATCGTAAAACCAAACGAAGCATCCACCGGAGGCAGAGGAGTCTTCGTATGTATAAGATAATATGAAAATAGAATGGTCCCGACAAAAGTGGAGGAAACAACCATTATCTTCGGAAATAATTTTACATCTATGTTAAGCGCACCCGCAATATCCTTCAAATTATTGTAAATTACGCCGAAAATTGATCGACTCTTCTCCATACATGCCTCCTGTGCGTTTCCTGAACAGAATTGTCAAAAGTTTAAATGTATATACATCTTATTCATACGCCTGCTCACTGGATACTAGCCAGAAGCCTTTCGCAGATTCGCACGCCTCCTTTAAGTCGAGCAATGATAAATAAATTGAAGTAATAGCTGCTTCATCCAGAATCATTGTAACTGGGGATCGTTGCGACGTCCACTCTGGCGCCTTCCTGTCGTGGGACGCCCCACAATCGTATTGGGTCGGCAAACTGAACGGATGGGGCGGACCTGTTCCACGATGTTCCATCCCGCCGGACAAGAAAAAGCGCCGGGCCCGCGAGGGACCCGGCGCTTTTCCGTCTCGGCAGGGGAAGCCTGCCCGCTCAGGCCCCTGCAGCCGGCTGCGGCACCGCCCCCCGGTCGGGGCGACGGCGGACGAACAGGCGGTAGACCGCGACGAAGAAGACCGGCACGAACAGGATCGCCAGCACGGTGGCGGAGATCATGCCGCCCATCACCCCGACGCCGATGGCGTTCTGGCTCTCCGACCCCGCGCCGGTCGCGATCGCCAGCGGCAGCACGCCGAGGACGAAGGCCAGGGAGGTCATGATGATCGGCCGCAGGCGCTGGCGGCAGGCCTCGATCGCCGCCTCCTTCAGTTCCATACCCTCGTCGTAGAGCGACTTGGCGAACTCCACGATCAGGATGGCATTCTTCGCCGACAGGCCGATGGTGGTCAGCAGGCCGACCTGGAAATAGACGTCGCTCGGCAGGCCGCGCAGCGTCGCCGCGATGACCGCACCGATGACGCCCAGCGGCACCACCATGATCACCGATACCGGCACAGACCAGCTCTCATAGAGCGCCGCCAGGCAGAGGAAGACGATGATCATCGACAGGGCGTAGAGCGCCGGGGCCTGCGAGCCGCTGAGCCGTTCCTCGTAGGACAGGCCGGTCCACTCGTAGCCGATTCCCTGCGGCAGCTTCTGCATCATCGCCTCCATCTCGCCCATCGCCTCGCCGGAGCTGATGCCCGGTGCGGCCGACCCCTGGATGTTCAGCGAGGAGGCGCCGTTGTAGCGCTCCAGCTTCGGCGAGCCGTAGATCCACTGCGCCGTGGTGAAGGCGGAGAAGGGAACCATCTGCCCTGCGGCATTGCGCACGTACCAGCGGTCGATGTCGCTCGGTTGCATGCGGTAGGGCGCGTCGGCCTGCAGATAGACCTTCTTCACCCGGCCCTGGTCGATGAAGTCGTTGACATAGGACGATCCCCAGGCCGCCGACAGCGTCGTGTTGATGTCGCTGAGCGCAAGGCCGAGCGCGCTGGCCTTCTCGCGGTCGATGTCCAGTTTGAACTGCGGCGTGTCCTCCAGGCCGTTCGGGCGGACGCCGACCAGCTTCGGGTTCTGCGCCGCCATGCCCAGCAGCTGGTTGCGCGCCTGCATCAGCCGGTCATGGCCCAGCCCGCCGCGGTCGACCAGCTGCAGGTCGAAGCCGGTGGCGTTGCCCAGGCCGGGAACCGACGGCGGCAGGAAGGCGAAGACCACAGCATCCTTAAGCCGCGACAGCGCCCCCATCGCCCGCCCCGCGATGGCCTGCGGCTTCTGCGACGGCTGGGTGCGCTCGCTCCAGTCCTTCAGCCGGACGAAGGCCATGCCGGCATTCTGGCCGCGGCCGGAGAAGTTGAAGCCGACGATGGTGAACAGGCCCTCGACGCTGTCCTTCTCCTTTTCCAGGAAATGGGCGGTGACGGCCTTCGCGGTCTCGGCCGTGCGTTCCGCGCTGGCGTTCGGCGGAGCCGACCACAGCACGAACAGCTGGCCGCGGTCCTCCGTCGGCAGGAAGGAGGACGGCATCTGCAGGAACAAATAGCCCAGCCCGCCGAGGATCAGCGCATAGGCGACGAAGTAGCGGCCCAGCCGGTTCACCGCACCGCGCACGCCGCGGACATAGACCCGGCTGCTGGCGTCGAAGCCGCGGTTGAACAGGCCGAAAAAACCCTTTCGGGCATGACCATGGCCGGCGGTTACCGGCTTGAGCATGGTGGCGCAGAGCGCCGGGGTCAGCACCAGGGCGACCAGCACCGACAGCGCCATCGCCGACACGATGGTCAGCGAGAACTGGCGGTAGATGGCGCCGGCCGACCCGCCGAAGAAAGCCATCGGCACGAACACCGCCGACAGCACCAGCGCGATGCCGACCAGCGCGCCGGTAATCTGGTCCATCGACTTGCGCGTCGCCTCGCGCGGGGGCAGCCCCTCCTCGCTCATCACGCGCTCGACATTCTCGACCACGACGATGGCGTCGTCCACCAGCAGGCCGATTGCCAGCACCATGCCGAACATCGTCAGCACGTTGATGGAGAAGCCGAAGGCCGACAGCACCCCGAAGGTGCCGAGCAGGACCACCGGCACGGCGATGGTCGGGATCAGCGTGGCGCGGAAGTTCTGGAGGAACAGGTACATCACGACGAAGACGAGGATGATCGCCTCGAACAGCGTCTTGATGACCTCGTGGATCGACAGCTGGACGAAGGGCGTCGTGTCGTAGGGGTAGATGACCTCGATGCCGGCCGGGAAGAAGGGTTGGAGTTCCTCCACCCGCGCCTTGACCGCGGCGGCGGTGTTCAGCGCGTTGGCGCCGGTCGCCAGCTTGATGCCGACGCCCGCCGCCGGCTTGCCGTTGTAGGCGGCGTTGATCTCGTAGGTTTCCGACCCGATTTCGATGCGCGCCACGTCGCGCAGCCGCACCTGGGACCCGTCGGGGTTCACGCGCAGCAGGATGGCGCCGAACTGCTCCGGCGTCTGGAGCCGCGACTGGGCGGTGATGGTGGCGTTGATCTGCTGGCCCTGGACCGCCGGGGCGCCGCCGAGCTGGCCGGCGGAGACCTGGGCGTTCTGGGTCTTGACCGCGTTGGAGACGTCGGTGGTGGTCAGCGCGAAGTTGTTCAGCGCGTCGGGGTCGAGCCAGATGCGCATGGCATGCTGCGGCCCGAAGACGGTGATGTCGCCGACGCCTTCGACGCGGCTCAGCGTGTCCTGAAGGTTGGAGGTGACGTAGTCGGCGATGTCGCCCTGGCTGAGGCGCCCGTCGCTCGACACGAAACCGACCACCAGCAGGAAGTCGTTGCCGGCCTTCGACACCTGGATGCCGCGCTGCTGGACCTCCTGCGGCAGCAGGGGGGTCGCCAGCTGCAGCTTGTTCTGCACCTGGACCTGGGCGATGTCGGGGTTGGCCTCCGGCTCGAAGGTCAGCGTGATGGTCACGTTGCCGGAGGAGTCGCTGTTGGAGGACATGTAGCGGAAATGGTCGAGCCCGGTCATCTTCTGTTCGATGACCTGGGTGACCGTGTCCTCCAGCGTCTTGGCCGAGGCGCCGGGATAGCTGGCGGTGATCGACACCGTCGGCGGCGCGATCTTCGGATATTGCTCGACGGGCAGCCGCAGGATCGCCAGGGCGCCCGCCATCATGATGACGATGGCGATGACCCAGGCGAAGACCGGCCGGTCGATGAAGAATTTTGACATGGGTGCGGTATCCTGGATCAGCGGGCCGAGGCGGCCTTTTCAGGCAGCGCAGCGAGGGCGTTCTGGGCCGGCACCGGCTTCACCTCGGCACCCGGCTTGACCTTCTGCAGGCCTTCGACGACCACCCGCTCGCCGGCCGTCAGCCCGTCCGACACCAGCCAGACGTTGCCGACCGCGCGTTCGGTCTTGATGGTGCGCTGGGCCGCCTTGTTGTCGGCGCCCACCACCCAGACGCGGGCACTGCCGTCCGGTCCGCGGCTGACCGCCGCCTGGGGCACGGTGATAGCGTTCTCGGCGACGCCCTGCTCCACGCGGGCGCGGACGAACAGGCCGGGCAGCAGATCCTTGTTCGGGTTGGGGAAAACCGCGCGCAGCTGGACGGAGCTGGTGCCGGCATCCACCGTCACGTCGGCGAATTGCAGTTCGCCCTTCGCCGGATAGGCGGTGTCGTCGCCGCTGGCGTTGCTGTTCAGGAGCAGCGTCACCGGGATCTTGCCGGGTTCCGCCGGGCGGATGCGGCCGGTCTCCATGTCCTCGCGCAGCTTCATCAGCTGCGAGGCGGTCTGCGTCACGTCGACATAGATCGGATCGAACTGCTGGATGGTCGCCAGCGCCGTCGCCTGACTGGCGGTGACCAGCGCGCCTTCGGTGACCGCCGATTTGCCGATGCGGCCGGAGATCGGCGCGAACACCTTGGTGTAGTTGAGATTGATGCTGGCGAGGTTGTAGGCGGCCTTGGCCGCGGCCACCTGCGCCTCGTTCTGTTTCAGCGTGGCCTGGACATCGTCGAAGTCCTGCTTGCTGACCACGCTGTTCTTCACGAGGTCGCCATAGCGCGCGGCCTTGTTGCGCGCGGCCTGCAGGTTGGCTTCCGCCTTCTGCACGTCGGCCTGGGCGCTCGCCAGCGACGCCTCGTAGGTGGCGGGGTCGATCTGGTAGAGCTGGTCGCCGGCCTTGACGTCGCTGCCCTCGCGGAACAGGCGCTTCAGCACGATGCCGCTGACCTGCGGGCGGATTTCAGCCACCCGATAGGCGGCGGTGCGGCCCGGCAGCTCTGTCGTCACGGTCAGGCGCTGCGGCCCGATGGTGATGACCGACACTTCCGGCGGACCGCCTGCCTGGGGCTGACCGGCCGCCTGCTTCTGCTGGTTGCAGCCGGCAAGCACCGCGATCAGCGCAGCCGCCGCGGCCAGCGTCATGAATGAGTTGGATCTGAACATCTCTTTCCTCGTCTCGGCGCCGCGCGTCTGCGGTCCCGACTCCCTGCTACGGCCGGGCTTGGGGCCGGCCTTCGGTCCGGGCTGCGGGTGGTCCGGCACATCCCCGTTGCTTAGTACTGTCTCATACAGTACACTGTACCAGACGATACATTCAGAAT
Source organism: Alphaproteobacteria bacterium (assembly GCA_046570145.1). GTDB lineage: Bacteria > Pseudomonadota > Alphaproteobacteria > Azospirillales > Azospirillaceae > Azospirillum. The sequence goes on along the minus strand of JBKHVJ010000167.1, from coordinate 11,870 downwards.
GCTGCAGCGCGCAAGGGGGTTCCGCAATGCCCGATACGGGGCTGGATGCGAGGGGGATGGATCACGGCGCCGGAACGGGCACCCGCAGCCATGCGCGCTGCCGGGCCCTGCTGGATGCCGCGGCGGTGCTGTTCGTCGAGAAGGGCTATGCCGGCACGTCGCTCAGCGATGTGCTGCGGGTCGCCGGCGGGTCGCGCACGACGCTCTATACCCATTTCGGCGACAAGGACGGCCTGTTCCGCGCCATGATGGAGGAACATTGCGCCCGGGTGCTCGACGGCATGGCACCGGAGGCCCTAGCCCTGGACGCGCCCGCCGGCAGCGTTTCGGAGCAGGGTGCCGACCCGGAAGAGCGGCTGGTCCGCATCGCGCTGCACATCATGCATGCGCTGACGGAGCCGCGGACGACGGCGATCCTGCGCACGCTGATTTCCGAAGGCGCCCGCATTCCCGACCTCGTCGAGACCTTCGTCCGTGTCGGGCCGGAGCGCACGCGCGAGCGGATGGCCGGCTGTCTGCGCGAATTGGCCCAGGCAGGGCGGATCCGCATCGCCGACCCCGGTGTGGCGGCACAGGCCTTCTGCGGCATGGTGACCGGCAACCTCCTGATGGAGCGGCTGATCCTGCCCGACCGGCCGGTCGATTTGCCGGCGGTTGAGGCCTATGTGCGCGCCTGCGTCCGCCTGTTCCTGCGCGGCGCCGCCCCGCCCCCGGCCGCCTCCTGACGGCACTCCGCCCTCCAATCACGCTTCCCAACGAATCCCCAAGCAAGAGGCTCGCGAAATGCCCCCTGGAACGCCCTCCGGAATACCCTCGGGACTGCCGAAGGATATCGTCGTTTTCATCGAGGCGGACGAGGAGCGGGCCGGCCGGCTCGCCTACGCCGCCGCCCTGGCGCAAAGCTGGCAGGCGCACCTGATCGCCACCTTCGTCGTCAACCGGCTGGAGTTGCTGCCCGGCAGCGGCTTCGCCCGCGGCGGCGGGCTGGAGGCCATGCTGCGCCAGCATCAGACCGCCACCCGCAACGCGGCGACGGAGGCGCGGACGCTGTTCGACCGCATCGTCGCCGACACGGGTGTCAGCGGCGAATGGCGCCTGTCCGACCATGAGGATGGCGAGGCGTTGATGCTCCACGCCCGCCATGCCAGCCTCGCCATCGTCGGTCCGCCCCTGCGGCCGGCCCGGCCGGCGCGGATGCTCAGCCTGTCGGAAGATGTGATCTTCGCTTCCGGCCGCCCCACCCTGCTTCTGCCGACGGGGTGGCCGTCGCACCGCGTCGGCCGGCGCATCGTCGTCGGCTGGAACGGCAGCCGCGAAGCCGCGACCGCCATCGCGCTCGCCATGCCCTTCCTGACCGCGGCGGACGTGGTGCATCTGGTCGTGGTGCCCGAAGCCCGGCCGAACGGCTGGCTCGGCGGCGACCCGGGGGCCGACATGTCCCGCCATTTGGCCCGCAACGGGGTGGAGGTGGTGCTGGAACAGCGCCCCGGTACCGATGCCGGCACGGTCCTGCTGGACCATGCGCGCACGGTGGATGCCGACCTGCTGGTGATGGGCGCCTATGGCCGGCCGCGGATCAGCGAGTTCGTCTTCGGCGGGACGACCCGGACGGTTCTGGCGAAGGCGAACACGCCGATCCTTCTGTCGCGATGACCTTTCCGGAGGGGGCCCTGCGTCTTTTTTACCGCTCGCACCGGCCCTCCCTTCCGGTGCAGACGTTCTACATTGGCGCACCCGCATTCGCGTGGAACGAACAACCAGACCGGACGCGGGCGCCGCCGCGCCGGGAGGAAAGCGCATCATGACGAGCAGCAGCCAAAAGGCCGATGTCGCCGCCGGAGCCGCCGCCGGGCCGCCGCCGGCTGGGCCCGCCACCTGCGGACCGCGTGGAATGGCACGCCGGCAGGCGATCCTGACCGCTGCCCGGCGCCTGTTCATCGAGAAGGGGTTCGAGAAGACGACGCTCAGCGACATCATCGCCGTGGCCGGTGGTTCCCGCGCCACGCTGTACGAGCATTTCGGCGACAAGGAAGGCCTGTTCCGCGCGATCATGGAGGAGGACAACGCCATGATCCTCTCCGGCCTCGCCCCGGCGCAGGCCGACGACCGCGTCACGCCGGAGGCCGGGCTGACCGCCTTCGCCCTGCATCTGGTCAAGGCCCTGCTGAACGAGGAGACGACCGGCACCGTCCGCATCCTGATCTCCGAAGGCGACCGCGTGCCGGACATCGCCGAGGCCTTCTTCCGCATCGGCCCGGAAAACGCCATCCGCCGCCTTGCCGAGTATCTGCAACGGCTGTCGGACAGCGGCACCTTGAAGATCGAGGATCCAGCCGTGGCCGCCCAGGCTTTCCTGGGCATGGTCACGGGCAACCTGCTGATGCGCCGCCTGATCCTGCCGCAGAGCGCGCCGGCCATCCCCGACCTCGACCGCTATGTCCGGCAGGCGGTGCGGCTGTTCCTCAGCGGCGCCCGCGCGTCCGGAACCGCGGTTCCCGGATGAGAGGCGGCGGCGGTCAGATCGTCTCCGCCTCCTCCTCCCCGCGGTCGCGGTCGGCCTTGGTCAGCGGCTCGGCGATCTCCTCCAGCCCCTTGCCTTCGGCATCGACGCCATAGATCAGGGCGACCACGCCCCCGAACATCATCACCACCGACCCCAGCACATATCCCCAGAACAGCGGGTCGCGCTCCGTCCCCTCCCCCACCAGCCAGCCGAACAGCAGCGGCCCGGTGGAGCCCACCACCTGGGCGATGGCGAAGAAATAGGAGATGGCCTGGGCGCGCACCTCCAGCGGGAAGATCTCGCTGACCGTCAGGTAGGCCGACGACGCGCCTGCCGAAGCGAAGAAGAAGGAAACGCACCAGAACACCGTGTGCGTGTCGGCGGTCAGCACCCCCTGCCGGAACAGGATGGCCGAAGCGAGCAGCACGGTTCCCGCCAGCAGATAGGTGCCGAAGATCATCCGCCGCCGCCCCACCGTGTCGAACAGCGGCCCCAGCAGCAGCGGCCCGATCAGGTTGCCCGCGGCGAAGGGAAAGAAATAGAGCGCCGTCTGCGATGGGTCGAGGTGATAGAAATTCTGCAGGACAAGGGCATAGGTGAAGAAGATCGCATTATAGAGAAAGGATTGCGTGACCATCATCGTCACGCCCAGGAATGTTCGTGACGGATATTGCCGGAAGAAGACGTCCACAAGCTGGGCATAGGACACGGAGTCCTCGGGGATGATGGACATGGCCCGCCGCGGATCGACGGGCGGCAGCGTCTTTCCCTGGTCGCGAACACTGGCCTCGATGCCGTCGACGATGCGCTCGGCCTCCTCTTCCATTCCGTGGGTGACCATCCAGCGCGGGCTCTCCGGGATGAACCGGCGCAGATGGATGATGGCCAGTCCCAGGATCGGGCCGATGAAGAAGGCGATCCGCCAGCCGAGATCCTCCGGGACCAGGGAGTGGTCGAGAAGGAAGACGCTGCCGACGGCACCGATCATCGCACCGCCCCAATAGGTGCCGTTGATGGCGATATCGGCACGGCCGCGGTAACGGGCGGGAATCAGCTCGTCGATGGCGGAGTTGATGGCGGCATACTCGCCGCCGATCCCCATCCCGGCGACGAAGCGCCAGAGATAGAGGAACCAGGGCGTCCAGGCGAATCCGGCGATGCCGGAAGCGATCAGGTAGATCGCCAGCGTCGTGATGAACAGCCGCTTGCGGCCCCAGCGGTCGGTCAGCCGCCCGAAGACGAGCGCGCCGACCACCTGCCCGATCAGATAGACGGTGCCGGCGAGCCCGACCTCCGCGCTCGACATGCCCAGGCTTTCCTTGTAGCCGGAGGCGGAGATCAGCTGGATTTCGATGCCGTCCAGGATCCAACTGACACCCAGCCCCACCACGACCATCCAATGGAAGCGGGCCCAGGGCAGCCGGTCCATCCGGGGCGGCACGAGGCTGCTCACCGCCGCATTCCGCGGCACGGAACCCGGGGCAGCGCTATGTCTGGCGATCATGGCGGACTGCACTCCACGTGAAGATGGACGGACCGGGCAAGGCTTTCCGGCAGCCGATGGAACATTCGGTCGCTATGGAAGGTTTCGCCGACGTCCCGTCCAACCACCCGCAAAACATCTGGCACACGAATTGTCACGACTCCTCTCATTTTCCGTTGCGGATTTGGATCGATCCAATTAGCCTGTCCAAAGGCTGAGGGCACCAGGACGGCGGACAGCGAGGCCGCGGTTCGGGAGATCGCTCCCGGATGGATGATGCCCTACTGACAAAGGCGATCCGCGCGACACCGGGCCATGGAAAAGCCGGTGCGATGCGGGTGCGGAGGAACGCCCGTGACCTACGACTTTCAATTCGACGCGGTGTTCGCGTCGTGGGACATGCTGCTGGGCGGGGCCTGGCTGACGATCAAGCTGTCGTTCGGCGCCATGGCCATCGGGCTGGTGGTTGCCATCCTCTGCGCGCTGGGCAAGACTTCCGGTCCGAAACCGGTGCGCTGGCTTATCAACGCCTATATCGAGGTCATCCGCAACACGCCCTTCCTGGTCCAGATCTTCCTGATCTTCTTCGGGCTGCCGACCGTCGGCCTCAGGCTGTCGCCGGACGTGGCGGCGCTGATCGCCATGGTCGTCAATGTCGGCGCCTATGCGACCGAGATCATCCGCGCCGGCATCGAATCGATCCACAAGGGCCAGATCGAGGCCGGGCTGGCGCTTGGGCTGCGCCCGCTGCAGGTCTTCCGCTATGTCGTGCTGAAGCCGGCGCTGCGGACGGTCTATCCGGCGCTGACCAGCCAGTTCATCCTGCTCATGCTGAGCTCCAGCATCGTGTCCGCCATCTCCGCGGACGAGCTGACCTCGGTCGCCAACAACATCCAGTCGCAGACCTTCCGCAGCTTCGAGATCTACATCGTTGTGACCGGCATCTATCTGGTGCTGGCGCTGATGTTCTCGGCCCTGTTCGCCGGCATCTATCGGCTGACCTTCGCCTATACCGTCGACCGGCGCTGAAGGAGGCCGCAAGATGATCCGCGCCTTCGGATACAACGAGTTCCTGTTCCTGTTGAGCGCCGTGCAGTGGACGCTGCTGCTGTCGGCCATCGCCTTCGTCGGCGGCGGCATCGTCGGCCTGTTCGTGGCGCTCGGCCGCACGTCGGACGTGAAGCCGCTGCGCTGGCTGGCGACGGGCTACATCCAGGTCTTCCAGGGCACGCCGCTGCTGATGCAGCTGTTCCTGGTCTTCTTCGGCGCCACCGTGATGGGCATCGACATGAGCCCGTGGGTGGCCGCCGCACTCGGCCTGACGCTGAACACCAGCGCCTTCCTGGGGGAGATCTGGCGAGGCTGCATCCAGTCGGTGCCGCGCGGCCAGTGGGAGGCGGCGTCCGCGCTCGGCCTGCGCTATCCCGGCCTGATGCGCTACGTGATCCTGCCGCAGGCGGTGAAGGTCGCCGTGCCGCCGACCGTCGGCTATCTGGTGCAGGTCATCAAGGGCACCTCGCTGGCCGCCATCATCGGCTTCGTCGAACTGACCCGCGCCGGCCAGATCGTCAACAACGCCACCTTCCAGCCCTTCCTGGTCTTCGGCATCGTCGCCGCGATCTATTTCGCGCTGTGCTGGCCCCTGTCGCTGCTGAGCCAGCGTCTGGAAGCCCGCTACGCCGCGCCATCCCGTTGAAACCCTAAAAAGCACTCGGAGGAAACACCCATGGCCTTCACCCTCACCCGCCGCCTGATCGTCGCCGGCGCCCTGATGACCGCCGCGGTCGGGCTCGCTGCCACCGCGCAGGCCCAGAGCGTCGAAGAGATCAAGGGCAAGGGCAAGCTGACCGTCGGCATGCTGGTCGACTTTCCGCCCTTCGGCATCACCAGCAGCGACGGCAAGCCGGACGGCTACGATGCCGACGTCGCCAAGCTGATGGCCAAGCACATGGGCGTGCCGGTGGACATCGTGCCGGTCACCGGGCCGAACCGCATCCCCTACCTGCTGACCGGCAAGGTGGACGTGCTGGTCGCCTCGCTGGGCATCACGCCGGAGCGCGCCAAGCAGGTGACGTTCTCCGATCCCTATGCCGCCATCGAGATCGGGCTGCTCGCCCCTCAGAAATCGCCGATCACCAAGGCCGAGGATCTGTCGGGCAAGAGCGCCGGCGTCGCCCGCGCCAGCACCCAGGACCAGTCGCTGACCGCGGTGGCGCCGAAGGATGCCCGCGTTATGCGCTTCGACGACGACGCCAGCGCCGTGCAGGCCCTGCTGTCGGGTCAGGTCGATGCGCTGGGCGTCAGCAACGTGGTGGCACAGCAGATCAAGACGATGGCGCCGCAGGCCAATTACGAGATGAAGTTCGTGCTGAGGAGCCAGGTTCAGGGCGTTGCCATGCGCCAGGGCCAGGACAAGCTGCAGGCCTGGGTCAACGGCTTCCTCGACACGGTGAAGAAGAACGGCGAGCTGAACGCCATCCATCAGAAGTGGCTGGGCACCGACCTGCCGGCGGCGGTCACGTCCGGCAAGTCCTGAGATTGAAGCAACCGCATTTCCCCGGTGGAGGGTAAGACCATGGCAGTGACGTCCGGACCGATGAGCGCGGATGTCGTCATCCGCATGGAAGGCGTCCAGAAATGGTACGATCACTTCCAGGTGCTGAAGGACATCGACCTGGAGGTCCACCGGGGCGAGCGGATCGTCATCTGCGGCCCGTCCGGATCGGGAAAATCGACCCTGATCCGCTGCATCAACCAGCTGGAACGCCACCAGAAGGGCCGCATCACCGTCAACGGCGTCGAGCTCGGGCCGCACCACCGCCAGCTCGACACCGTGCGGCGGGAGGTCGGTATGGTGTTCCAGAGCTTCAACCTGTTCCCGCACCTGACCGTGCTGGAGAACTGCATGCTGGCCCCGATGAAGGTGCGCGGCACGACCAAGGACGAGGCGAAGGCCACCGCGCTGCGCTATCTGGAGCGGGTGCGCATTCCCGAACAGGCCGACAAGTATCCCGGCCAGTTGTCGGGCGGCCAGCAGCAGCGTGTCGCCATCGCCCGGTCGCTCTGCATGAACCCGAAGGTGATGCTGTTCGACGAGCCGACCTCGGCGCTCGACCCCGAGATGGTCAAGGAGGTGCTGGACACCATGATCGGATTGGCGGAAGACGGCATGACCATGCTGTGCGTGACGCACGAGATGGGATTCGCCAAGTCGGTCGCCCACCGCGTGATCTTCATGGACCGCGGCGAGATCGTCGAGCAGAACACGCCGGAGGAATTCTTCACCGCCCCGAAATCGGAGCGGACACGGAGCTTCCTCGGCCAGATTCTGGCCCATTGAGGGTCTTTCGTTCCACCAAGGACAGTCGTGATGAAGCCCGAAATCCTCCTCGTCGAACCCATGATGCCCGCCATCGAGCAGGCTCTGGACGCGGCCTACACCGTCCACCGCCTGTCCGCGGCCCCTGACCGCGACCGGCTGATCGCCGAGGTGGCCGACCGGGTGCGCGCCGTCGCCACCGGCGGCGGGACCGGCGTGAAGAACGCGGTGATCGACGCCCTGCCCAAGCTGGGGATCGTCGCCATCAACGGCGTCGGCACCGACGCGGTCGACCTGGAGCATTGCCGCGCCCGCGGCGTGCGGGTCACCAATACTCCCGACGTGCTGACCGACGACGTGGCGGACCTCGCCATCGGACTGATGATCGCAGCGTCGCGCCGCATGGCGGTTGGCGACCGCTTCGTCCGGGCCGGGCAGTGGCCGACGGGCAAGCTGCCGCTCGCCCGCAAGGTCAGCGGCAAGCGGCTGGGCGTGCTGGGGCTGGGCCGCATCGGCGAGGCCATCGCCAAACGCGCCGAGGCCTTCGGCATGACCATCGCCTACACCAACCGCAAACCGCGCGACGGCGTGTCCTACCGCTTCGTCGCCTCGCCGGTCGATCTGGCGCGGGAGAGCGACATCCTGGTGGTCGCGGCGTCGGCCGGGCCGGACTCGCGCAACATGGTGGACCGCGAGCTGCTGGACGCGCTGGGCCCCGAGGGCATCCTGGTCAACGTCGCCCGCGGCAGCGTGGTGGACGAGCCGGAGCTGCTGGCGGCATTGACCGAAGGCCGGCTGGGCGGTGCCGGGCTGGACGTCTTCGCCGCCGAGCCCAACGTGCCGGAGGGCTTCTACGGCCTCGACAACGTCGTCCTGCAGCCCCATCAGGCCAGCGCCACGGTCGAAACGCGCACGGCGATGGGCCAGCTGGTGCTCGACAATCTGGAGGCCTTCTTCGCCGGCCGTCCGCTGCCGACCTCCGTCGTGTGAGGCTCCGCCACCGTGGCCAAGCCGCCGGATAGCAGTAAACCGGGCAACGACCGCATCACCCTGACGGAGGTCGCCGGCCATGCCGGGGTGTCGCGGTCGACGGTGTCGCTGGTGCTGCGCGGCAGCCCGCTGGTGGCGGCGGAAACGCGGGAGCGGGTCCAGGCCGCCATGGCGGCGCTGGGCTACATATACAACCGCGGCGCCGCCACCCTGCGCGCCGCCCGCACCCAGACCGTCGGGCTGCTGGTCTGCGAACTGAACAATCCCTTCTATGCCGAGCTGACGGCGGGGATGGACGACGTGCTGGACGCCGAAGGCTTCGTCGCCTTCATCGCCAACACCGCGGAGCAGCCGGAGCGGCAGGAACGTTTCCTGCAGCGGATGCGGGAACACAATGTCGACGGGGTGATCCTCTGCCCCGCCGCCGGAACCCAGGCGGAACTGCTCGACCGGTTGGACCGCTGGCGGCTGCCCTGCGTCCAGGCCCTGCGCTTCGTCTCCGACCGGGGCCGCGACTACGCCGGGGTGGATTACCAGGCGGGTGTGGAGACGGTAGTCGAGCATCTGGTCTCCCTCGGGCACAGCCGGATCGCCTTCGTCGGCGGGACGCTGGACCATTCCGCCTACGCGGCGCGCCATGCCGGTTTCACCGCGGCGATGCGGCGGCATGGGCTGGCGGAGGATCCAGTCCTGCGCTGTCCGCTGACCCGGCGCTCCGGTGCTGAGGTGGCGGACGATCTGCTCAATCGGCCGCAGGCCCCGACGGCGGCCCTGTGCTACAACGACGTGGTGGCGCTCGGACTGATGCTGGGGCTGGAGGCGCGTGGCCTCAGGGCCGGGCGCGATCTGGCCGTCACCGGCTTCGACGACGTGCCGGAAGCGGCGCTCAGCCGCCCGGCGCTCACCACCGTCGCCACCTCCGCGAGGCAGATCGGGCAGGAAGCCGCCCGCCTGCTACTGCGCCGCATCGCCGACCCGCAGGGCCCGCCCGAACGGATCATCCTGCCGAGCCGGCTGGTCGTCCGCTCCTCCTGCGGCGCTCCCACTCCTTCCATCCACCATAGAGACTTGTCATGACCGATTCCGTCGAGGCCCTGATAGCGGCACGCGAGACCCGCAAGTGGCTGACCGGGCTGGACAGCCGCCCCGCCGACGAGGCGGAGGCCTATGCGATCCAGGACGCCGTCGCCCGCCGCCTGGGCCCCGTCACCGCCTGGAAGGTCGGCGCCGCGACGCCGGAGGCCGAGCCCTTCCGCGCGCCGATCAACGCAGCCACCGTCTTCGAGGGTACGGATCATCTGCCGGCCAACCTGTTCCAGGTCATCGGGGTTGAGGCGGAGATCGCCTACCGCTTCGGCCGCGACCTGCCGGCGCGCGAGCAGCCCTACACGCGCGACGAGGTTCTGGACGCGGTGGATTCCGTCCACCCGGCCTGGGAGATCGTCGACACCCGCTTCACCGGCTTCGGCAGCCAGGACAGGCTCAGCCACATGGCCGACCAGTTCAACCATGGCGCGCTGATCGTCGGCCCGGCCATCGCCGACTGGCGTGGGCTCGACCCGCTCACGGAAACGGTGACGCTTGAGGTCGACGGCGAGACCAAGGTCGATGTCGTCGGCGGCAACAGCGCCGGCGATCCGGTGCGGCTGCTGGTGTGGATGGCCAATGCCGGCGCCCGCAGCTTCGGCGGCCTGCATGCCGGCGAGGTGGTCACCACCGGCTCCTGCACCGGCACCGTCTTCGTCCAGCCGGGCAGCCGGTCGGTCGCCCGCTACGGCACCATGGGCACCCTGACGCTGAAGGTCGACTGACGACATTGGGAGTGCCGCCGCGCCTGTTGGTTCCCCTCAAGCGGGATCCAGGAGGCGCGGCCCGGCGCCGCCATCCCCGAGTTCGTCCCAGGGATTGCGCAACGGACAGTCGCGGATCGACAGGCAGCCGCAGCCGATGCAGCCGTCGAGATTGTCGCGCAGCTTCGTCAGCTTGGCGATGCGCTCGTCCAACTCCTGCCGCCAGCGCTCCGACATCCGTTGCCAGTCGGCGGTGGTGGGGGTGCGATCCTCCGGCAGGGCGTTCAGCGCATCGGCGATGGAAGCCAGCGAGATGCCCAGCCGTTGCGCCACCTTGATCACCGCCACCCGCCGCAGCACGTCGCGGGAGAAACGGCGCTGGTTGCCGGAATTGCGCCAGCTGCGGATCAGCCCCTGCGCCTCGTAGAAATGGATGGTCGAGACCGCGACGCCCGACCGGCGCGCCACCTCGCCCACCGTCAGGTCCTTGTCGTAGTCCTCCGGTGACAGCATCCCGGCCTCCCTTCCCGTTTCCGCAACCCTCCGTCCCGCCAGTCTGGCGGTATTTCCGCTTGACCTCAAGTTCTGTTGAGGTTTTAGCCTGCCCCGACTTTGCCGATGAAACAGGCAGACTGCCGAGTGCGTAATCAGGGGGATGGGGACCGAATGACGAGGGGAAAGCTTGCCGCCCTGCGCGAGCGTCTGGCGGGATGGGGGGAGCTTGTGTTCCGGCCGATCCTGCCCGGCGCCACGCTGCGCGACCGCATGATCGCCTGCTGCGGCGCGCTGCTGGGCATCGCCGCGACCGGGCTGCTCTGCCGCAACATGCTGACCTACATGTCCAGCGCACCGGTCCTGGTGGCGCCGATGGGGGCGTCGGCGGTCCTGCTGTTCGCCGTGCCGGCCAGCCCGCTGGCGCAGCCCTGGTCGATCGTCGGCGGCAACACGCTGTCGGCCGTCGTCGGGGTGCTGGTCGCCGCCGTCATTCCCGACCCGATGCTTGCCGGGGCCGCCGCGGTGGCGCTGGCCATCGCCACCATGTCGCTGACCCGCTGCCTCCACCCGCCGGGCGGGGCCGCCGCCCTGACCGCGGTGCTGGGTGGGCCGGCGGTGACGGAGATGGGGATCAAGTTCGCCTTCTTCCCCGTCGCGGTGAACTCCATTCTGCTGCTGACCGCCGGACTGATGTTCCACCGCCTGTCCGGCCACCGCTATCCGCACAAGGCGGTGAACACCCACCGCACCAGCGATCCGCCGCCGCAACTGCGCCCCGGCCTGACCCAGGGAGATGTGGACGTCGCGCTGCGCACGCTTGCCGAGACGCTGGACGTCAGCCGCGAGGACCTCGGCGCCCTGCTGGTCAATGCCGAACTGCATGCGCTGGAGCGTCTGCATGCCGACATCAGCTGCCGGGACATCATGTCCCGCGACATCGTCTCGGTCACGCTGGACACCCATCCGCAGGTGGCCCGCGCCCGCCTGCTGGACCATGGCTTCCGCACCCTGCCGGTGGTGGATGCCCAGAACGCCGTCGTCGGCATCGTCGGGCACGAGCAGTTGTCGCATGGAGACATCGGCCGCAGCGGCGCCCGCGTCGCCAGCGTCATGGTCCCGGCGACGGTCGAACTGCCGGATACCCCGGTCTTCCGCCTGCTGGGCCGCCTGTCGGACGGGCGCACCCATGACGTGGTGATCGTCGACGGAAACCGCCGCGTCCTCGGCATGGTCACCCAGACCGACCTGCTGGTGGTGCTGGCCCGCACCGCGCTTGCCCGTGCGGTGCAG
>JBKHVJ010000166.1:0-11253 GCA_046570145.1 Alphaproteobacteria bacterium | reverse complement strand
GCGGGTGAATCGGTGCGTGGCAATGCGGCGTGTCCTGCTTGATCAGGTCGCCAAGGCGGGCGGCGGGCGGCATCCGGTGTCTCCGGCCGGTCAGAACAGCGATTCGCGCGACGCCACCGGGGCGCCGAGCAGGGAGGACGCGGGATCGTACCCGTGCGGCGTCAGAACCGGACGGCCGCCGCGGAACAGCGTCCGTGCAATCACCGTCTCGCCATCCTCCGCGTAGAAGAGGCAGGGTCCCTCCAGCATCCCGCCTGCGATGCCGACCCGCGCGACCAGACGGCCGCCCGGATCGCGCCTCTCAATCACAACGGGAGGAAGCGCCCCGGAACCTTCCACCGGAGCGGCAGCGATGCCCGAGGTTGCAGCTGGAATGGCGTCAGGAGTCATTGCAGATGGGATCCCGGGAAGGGTTCGTTCCGACGTCAGGCGAACAGCATTCATCCGCAATTGCGTTTCGTCAAGCTCATAGGGGTACCCCGGGCCCTTATTTGTTACGCAACTGCAATATTCTATTCGGCAGCCCGCGAAATGACGAATAGCCTTGTCGAACCGTCGGAAGTAACGCTATCAATTTCCCGGCACGAACGCTTACCTCAAATCGGCGGGCTCCGCGACCTGCGGCTCTGACCTTCTTCATATGAATGTGGAAAGGGTGCTTTCCTTCATGCCGACACCGCAGATTTTCGACATCGAAGAGCTTCTGCAGCCGATCGAGGGCGATTCCGAATGCGGAATCGACCTGCGCGAGAATGCCTCCGCCGACTACTACACCGTGAAGGATGCCCGCAGCGCCGCCCGCGCCGCCGAACGCTCAATGGATGTCGAGGACGACGCCGGCGGCCTTTTGCCGGAATGGCGCACCATCCTGGAGGTCAGCCCGCGGATCCTGCGCACCCAGGCGAAGGACCTGGAAGTCACCGCCTGGTTCATCGAGGCGCTGCTGCGGGCGGAGGGTTACGCCGGACTGCGCGACGGCTTCGCGCTGGCCCGCGGACTGGTGGAGCGCTTCTGGGACAATCTGTATCCGGCCCCGGACGAGGACGGCATCGCCACCCGCGTCGGCCCGCTGACCGGCCTGAACGGTGAATCGGCCGACGGCACGCTGATCCAGCCGGTCCGCAAAGTTCCGCTGACCTTGGGCGATATTCCCTATTCGCTCTGGCAGTATGAGCAGGCCATCGAACTGGCGAAGATCACCGACGAGGCGCGCCGTCAGGCGCGCATCGACAACGGCGCCGTGACCTGGGAGCAGTTCGAGCAGAGCGTCCGCGAGACGCCGGCATCCGAATTCAAGACTCTGCTCGATGACATCCAGGGCGCGATCGACGAGTTCGAGGCGCTGGGCAAGGTCCTCTACGACAAGGCAGGCTACGACGCGCCGCCGGCCGGCAACATCCGCAATGTCCTGACGGCGGCGCTGGACGCGGTGAACTACGCCGCGCGCGACCGTCTGGCGACGCTGGGCGGCGACGAGCCCGCCGCCGCGGAGGCCGCCTCCGGTTCCACCGAAATGGTCGTCGCGACCGGCGGCGGCGCGGTCGCTGCGGCCGGCGCCAAGGTACAGGCCAGCGGGGCTGTGACAACGCGCGAGGAGGCCTTCAAGGTTCTCTTGCAGGTCGCCGATTTCTTCCGCAAGACGGAACCCCATTCCCCCATCTCCTACACGCTGGAGGAGGTGGTCCGCCGCGGCCGCATGTCTTTGCAGGAACTCCTGCAGGAGCTCATCACCGACGAGGAAACGCGGCGGCAGTTCTTCATCGCGTCCGGCGCCAAGGCGCCGCCGCCGGCAGAGCAATCAGGGTATTGACGATCATCGCCTATCCTACGGCGTGAGCAGGGAGGTCCGATCACATGGCGAGTATCCACCAGAAGCTGGATCGCGTGCGCAAGCCCCGCGTCCACATCACCTACGACGTCGAGACCGAAGGTGCGACCGTCGTCAAGGAGCTGCCCTTCGTCGTGGGCGTGCTCGGCGACTTCTCGGGCGACCCGACGGAGCCGCTGAAGCCCCTGAAGGACCGCAAGTTCATTCAGATCGACCGCGACAACTTCAACGACGTCATGTCCCGCATGACGCCCGGCCTGAAGATGAAGGTCGACAACACGCTCGCCGACGACGGTACCCAGCTGTCGGTCGACCTCGCCTTCAAGTCGATGGAGGATTTCGAGCCGGGCCGCGTCGTGCAGCAGGTCGAGCCGCTGCGCAAGCTTCTGGAGACCCGCAACCAGCTGCGCGACCTGCTGAGCAAGGCCGACCGCTCGGAAGAGCTGGAGGGCCTGCTGGAGCGCGTCCTGCAGAACACCGACGAGCTGCAGGCGCTGAGCGGCGAGCTCGGCACCGAGAAGAAGGAGGGTTGATCCGATGAGCGACGCTCAGACCCAGGGCGCGGGCGCTACCGGCGCCGTTGCCGAAGGTACCGGCCTTTCGATCCTCGACCAGGCCATCGCCGCAACCAAGCAGACCGAGCCGGACCGTGCGCAGGAGCTGCTGCGCACCCTGACCCAGGAAGCGCTGGCCGACACGGTCACCTTCAACAAGAACCTGGGCCAGACGATCAACAAGGCGATCGCCGCGATCGACGCCAAGATCAGCAAGCAGCTCAACGCCATCATGCACCACGAGAAGTTCCAGAAGCTGGAAGGCTCGTGGCGCGGCCTGAACTATCTGGTCATGAACTCGGAGACGGGCTCCACGCTCAAGATCCGCGTCATGAACTGCCCGAAGAAGGACCTGTACAAGGACATTTCGAAGGCGGTCGAGTTCGACCAGAGCAACCTGTTCAAGAAGATCTACGAGAACGAGTTCGGCATTGCCGGCGGCGAACCCTACGGCGCCCTGATCGGCGACTACGAGTTCACCAACCACCCCGACGACATGGAGCTGCTGACCGGCGTCTCCAACGTCGCGGCGGCCGCCTTCGCGCCGTTCATCTCGGCCGCCAGCCCGAAGCTGTTCGGCTTCGAGGACATGACCGAGCTGTCGAAGCCGCGCGACCTGGAGAAGATCTTCGACAGCGTCGAGTACACCAAGTGGCGCAGCTTCCGTGAGAGCGACGACAGCCGCTTCGTCACGCTGACCATGCCGCGCGTCCTGGCCCGCATGCCCTACGGCGCCAACACCAAGCCGATCGAGGAGTTCGAGTACGAGGAGGCCCCGTACGAGGGCGGCATCGCCCGGCCGATGCACCACAACGACTATTGCTGGATGAACTCGTCCTACGCGATGGGCCAGCGACTGACCAACGCCTTCTCGCAATATGGCTGGTGCACCGCCATCCGCGGCGCCGAGGGCGGCGGCAAGGTGGAGAACCTGCCGTTCCACACCTTCACCTCGGACGACGGCGACAGCGACGCCAAGTGCCCGACCGAGATCGGCATCACCGATCGCCGCGAGGCCGAACTGTCGAAGCTGGGCTTCCTTCCGCTCTGCCACTACAAGAACCAGGACTACGCCGTCTTCTTCGGCGCCCAGACCACGCAGAAGCCCAAGAAGTACGACCGGCCGGAGGCGACCGCGAACGCCGCGATCTCCGCCCGCCTGCCCTACATCATGGCGACCTCGCGTTTCGCCCATTACCTGAAGATCATGGCGCGCGACAAGATCGGCTCCTTCATGGAGGCGAGCGACTGCGAGGCGTGGCTGAACCGCTGGATCCTGAACTACGTCAACGGCAACGAAGCCGCGGGCCAGGAGATGAAGGCGAAGTACCCGCTGGCCGAAGCCAAGGTGCAGGTGAAGGAGATCCCGGGCAAGCCCGGCTCCTACAACGCCGTCGCCTGGATGCGCCCGTGGCTGCAGATGGAGGAACTCACCACCTCCATGCGCATGGTCGCCCGCATCCCGCAGGCCGGCTGATAACCGCATGAACGGGCACGCGGCCGAATTCCACGCTGACGACGCGGAGGCGACGGTCCTTGAACGGCCGTTGCGTCTGCGGGCTGTCGACATGGCGCTCGGCCGCGACGATGCCGGCCCGCTCGACGCCTTCCTGGCGGCGAATGGGCCGGGGGCGGCGCTGCGGCTGTGGTTCGGCATCACGCTTCCCGTTCATGACAGCCTGGACAAGCTGCGCGCCGCACTCGACCGCGACATCGCGGCGATCGACGCGCTGCTGTCCGAACAGGTCAACGCCATCCTGCACCACAAGCGTTTCCAGTCTCTGGAAGGGTCGTGGCGCGGAGTGCGCACGCTGGTGAAGCAGGCGCAGAACGCCGAGACGGTGGTGCTGCGCCTGCTCAACCTGACCTGGCCCGAACTGTGCCGCGACCAGGAACGCGCCATCGAGTTCGACCAGAGCCAGCTGTTCAACAAGGTCTACAGCGACGAATTCGGCATGCCCGGCGGCCGCCCGTTCGGCGTGCTGCTGTGCGACTATGCCGTCCAGCACCGCCCGACCAAGGACCGGCCGACCGACGACGTGTCCGGCCTGAAGGGGCTGGCGCAGGTCGCCGCCGCCGCCTTCGCGCCGGCAATCGTCGGCGCCGCGCCCGAGTTGTTCGGACTGGAGACCTTCCACGAGCTTGGCCTGCCGCTCGACCTCAAATCGGTGCTGCGGCAGACGGAATACCAGCGCTGGCAGCGCTTCCAGGAGACCGAGGATTCTCGGTTCGTCGGCGTGGCCCTGCCGCGCGTGCTGATGCGCGAACCCTATGGCGACGATCCGCAGGCCCGTCACGGCTTCCGCTTCCGCGAGGAATCGGTCGGTGGGGCCAGCGCTGTCGGGGGCGGCATGCGGCTGGAGGACCATTGCTGGGGCAATGCCGTCTACGCCTTCGGCACCGTTCTGATCCGCTCCTTCCTGCAGCATGGCTGGTTCGCCGACATCCGCGGCGCCCAGCGCGATGCGGTCGGCGGCGGGCTGGTGACCGAGCTGGTGGTCCCGGATTTCGCCACCGACAGCACAAAAGTGGCGCAGAAATTCTCGGTCGAGGTCTCGATCTCCGACCAGCTGGAGCGCGATCTCGACGACCTCGGCTTCATTCCGGTCAGCCGCTGCAAGGACACCCCCTATCTGGTCTTCTACGGCAACCAGTCGGTCCAGCGGGTCGGCCAGTTCACCACCACCACGGCGACGGCCAACGCCCGGCTGTCGGCGATGCTGCGCTACATGTTCTGCATCGCGCGCTTCGCCCATTTCCTCAAGGTGATGGTCCGCGACCGCGTCGGCTCCTTCGTCACGCCGGAGGAATGCGAGCGCGACCTGCAGAGCTGGCTGCACGGCTATTGCCTGGGCAACGACGACGCCAGCCTTGACCAGAAGGCGCGCTATCCCTTGCGCGAGGGCAGCATCCAGGTCCGCGCCATTCCGGGCAAGCCCGGCAACTATCAATGCGTCATCCATCTTCGGCCGCACTTCCAGCTGGATCAGGTCTTCTCGACCTTCAAGCTGGTAACCGAGCTGGCCCAAACCGGCGGCGCGGCCTGACCCGACCGTCAACCGAAGTCAGGCGCTGCATCCAGGGAGAGATACCGACCATGAGCGAAACCGCAGCCCAGCTGTTCCAGGCGGGTCGCCTCGACGAGGCGATCACCGCGCTGAACGGCGAGATCAAGAAGAAACCGACCGATCTCGACCGCCGCGTCTTCCTGGCCGAGCTGCTGAGCTTCTCCGGCAATCTGGAGCGCGCCGACCTCCAGCTCGACACCATCGGCACGCAGGAGCCGCAGGTGGCCGTCACCATGGCGCTGTTCCGCCAGCTGGTGCGGGCGGAACAGGCGCGGCGCCAGCTGTTCGCCGACGGCCGCGTGCCGGAATTCATCGACCAGCCGGCCGACCATCTGCGCCTGCATCTGGAAGCGCTGGTCGCGCTGCGCGCCGGCGACACTGCCGACGCGGTGGCGAAGCTGGCCCAGGCCGAGGAGATGCGCCCGCCGGTGTCCGGCAGCCATGACGGCACGCCCTTCGACGACTTCCGCGACCTCGACGACCTGACCGGCGGCTTCTTCGAGGTCTACACCAGCACCGGCAAGTATTTCTGGATCGCCACCGAGACGGTGGAGCAGGTCGAGTTCCGCGCACCGCAGCGTCCGCGCGACCTTCTGTGGCGCCCGGCCCACATGGTGGTGCGCGGTGGGCCGGACGGCGAGGTCTATCTGCCCACGCTGTACGGCGGCGCCCCGGCCGATGCCGAGGAAGCGCTGAAGCTGGGCCGGGCAACGGACTGGTCGGAGGATGCGCCGGTGCGCGGGCAGGGCCAGCGCTGCTTCCTCATCGGCGAGGAGAGCGTTCCGATGCTGCAGCTGGGAACGCTGGAGTTCTCGGGGGCGGTGTGAGGTTAACGCCCTCTCCCACCCCGGGAGAGGGAGGGGACCCGCGCCGTAGGCGAGGGGAGGGTGAGGGGCAATCCAGACATGGATTCCTGATCCTTGGATCACCCCTCACCCTTCCCATGCTCCACATGGGCCCCTTCCCTCTCCCGGAGCGGGAGAGGGAGACGACGCGAAGGCCATCATGGATCGCAACCAGTCCATCACCCTGTCCGTCCTGGACCGTCTGCTCGACGACACGCCGGAGCATGTGGCGCCGCGGCCGCACACCGTGGCGGACCTGCGGGCGGCGATCCGGCGCGACCTGGAGAATCTGCTGAACACCCGGCGGCGGGTGCTGGGCTGGCCGGACGACCTGACGGAGCTGGCGGATTCGATCCTCGGCTATGGCTGCCACGACCTGCTGGTGGAGAATGTCGCCACCGAATCTCGGCGGCGCGAGGTGGTGGCGCAGATCGAGGCGGCGATCCGGCGGTGGGAGCCGCGCTTCGCCCATCTGGCGGTGTCGATGGTCGACAACAGCGACCCGGCCGACCGCACACTGCGCTTCCGGATCGAGGCGCTGATCCATGCCGACCCGGCACCCGAGCCGATGGTCTTCGATTCGGTGGTCGATCCCACCTCCAACATGGTCACCGTGACGAGCAAGGCCCGTGGCTGACGAACTCCTCCCATATTACAACCGCGAGCTGACCTATCTGCGCCGCATGGCCGCGGAGTTCTCGGAAGCGCATCCGAAGATCGCCGGCCGGCTGCGGCTCAGCGCCGACGCGGTGGAGGATCCGCACGTCGCCCGGCTGCTGGAGGGCGTCGCCTTCCTCAACGCCCGCATCAGCCGCAAGCTGGACGACGAGTATCCGGAGCTGGTGGACACGCTGCTCGACGTGCTCTACCCGCATTATCTGGCGCCGATCCCGTCGATGGCGGTGGTGCAGATGAAGAGCAGCGCGGACCTGACCGGCTCGCACACCGTACAGAAGGGGACGGAGCTGGAGACGGAGGCGCTGCGCGGGGAGACCTGCCGCTTCCGCACCGTCTATCCCGCCACCCTGTGGCCGATCGACCTGGACCAGGCGGTGCTTGCCGGCCGGCCACTGGTGGCGCCGCCCAACCCGCGGGCGGGCGACGCGGTGGCCTCGCTGCGCCTGACCCTGCGCTGCCGCGTGCCGGAGATGACCTTCACGGAACTGGCGCCGGACACCCTGCGCTTCTTCCTGCGCGGCCAGCCGCAGCAGGTCTATGCCTTGCATGAGCTGATCTTCAACAACGCCGTCTCGGTGGCGCTGGCCGACGACCCGCAGGATCCGAATGCGGTGATCCTCGGACCCGACGCCATCCGCCCGGTGGGTTTCGGCGACGAGGAGGGCATGCTGCCCTACCCCGCCCGTTCCCATCGCGGCTATCGGCTGCTGACCGAGTATTTCGCCTTCCCGGAGAAGTTCCTTTTCTTCGACCTTCACGTCTCGCCGAAGGTGCTGCGCCGCGCCGGCAACACGCTTGAGATCTTCATCTACCTGAACAACACCGACGGCGATCTGGAACGCGCGGTGTCAAAGGACAATTTCGCGCTGGGCTGCACCCCGGTGGTCAATCTGTTCCGCCAGCGGGCGGAGCCGGTTTCCCTGACCCAGACCCAGCACGAGCACCGCGTGGTTCCCGACGCCCGCCGCCCCGGCGCACTGGAGGTCTATTCGGTCGACGGCGTGCTGGCCACCGATCCCGACGGCAAGCAGCGGCGTTTCCTGCCCTTCTACGGTCTGCGCCACGGCGGGGTCGAAGCGGTCAGCCGCACCTACTACACCGCCAGCCGCCGCCCGGCCGGCGGGCGCGATCCCGGCACCGAGGTGCATCTGGCGCTGGTCGACCTCGACTTCGACCCGTCGAGCCCGGCGGAGTCCGTGCTCTCGGTGGAGACGACCTGCCTCAACCGCGACCTGCCGGGACAGCTGCCGTATGGCGGCGGCCACCCGCATCTGAAGCTGACGGAGGGTATGGCGGCGGTGACCGGCCTGTCCTGCCTGACGCCACCGACGCCGACCCTGCGCATCGCCGAACGCAAGGGCCATCGCTGGCGCCTCGTCTCCCACCTGCTGCTGAACCACCTGTCGATCTCCGGCGGGGCGGAGGGGACGGAGGCGTTGCGGGAGATCCTGCGCCTCTACGACTTCCGCGATTCTGCCGAGACCCGCGGCATCGCCGACGGCATCGTCAAGGTGACGACCAAGCGCGGCACCGCGCGGGCGCCGTCCCGGCCGGGCGATGTCGCCTGGGGCGACGCCATGTGCCGCGGCATCGACGTCGGCATCGAATTCGACCCGCAGCGCTTCAGCGGCAGCGGCATGTTCCTGCTGGCGATGATCCTCGACCATTTCCTGGGGCTGTACTGCTCGATCAATTCCTTCACGCGGCTGACCGCTACGGTCAAGGGCCGCACCGGAGTGCTCCGCACATGGCCCGCCCGCGCCGGCAACCGCCCGCTTCTGTAATCGACCGGCTGTTCCGCGCGCCCCACCGCTTCGACTTCTTCCAGGCGGTACGGGTGCTGGAATGGCAGGCCCGGCGTGACGCGCGCGACCCGCGCAACACCCGCCGCCATGCCGTGGGCCACGACCATGACCCGCGCGAGGAGGTGGTGCGCCTTCGCGCGGAGACTTCGCTGACCTTCCCCGGCAACCAGGTGGCCGGAGCGGAGCCGGGCGCCGACGGCCGTCCGCCGACGGTGGTCGGCGCCTTCCTGGGGCTGGTGGGTCCGCTGGGCGTGCTACCGCAGCATTACACCGAGCTGATGATCCGCAGCCTGCGCGAGCGGAACCGGGCGCTGCGCGACTTCTTCGACGTCTTCCACCACCGCAGCTTCTCGCTGTTCTACCGCGCCTGGGCCAAGTACCGCCTGCCGGTCTCCTTCGAGCGCGGCCAGGGTCAGCGCGAGACCGATCCGGTCAGCACCACGCTGTCCAGCTTCGTCGGCATCGGCCAGCCCTCGCTCGCCAAGCGGCTTGTGGTGGAGGACGAGACCCTTCTGCATTATTCCGGCCTGATGTCGCGCGGCACGCGCTCGGCCAACGACCTGCAGGAGATGCTGTCGGATTTCCTCGGCCGGCCGGTGACGGTGGAGAGCTTCGTCGGCGGCTGGCTGCCCATCGCGCCGGACGGGCAGACCCGCCTGCCCAGCCTGTCGGATCCCGAGGGCCAGCACTGCCGGCTGGGAATCGACGCGCTGGCCGGCGATCGCGCCTGGGATGTCCAGGGCAAGTTCCGCCTGCGCATCGGCCCGCTGAACCACGACCAGTTCCGCGACTTCATGCCGGAAGGCCGCGAGTTCCGGAAGCTGCAGGATCTGGTCCGCATGTATGTCGGGCCGGAGCTGGACTTCGAGCTTCAGGTCAGCCTGCAGGCGGCCGAGGTGCCCGCCGCCCGGCTGGGCGCCGGCGAGGACGATCCCAATGGTTCGCGGCTGGGCTGGAACGGCTGGGTGCTGCACGCGCCGAGCCCGGTCGAGCGCAAGGACGCGGTGTTTCCGATGCAGGATTTGTGAGTGGTTGCCCACTTGCCCCCACCCTCCCGCTTCGCGGGTCCCTCCCTCCCCCTCTTAGCAAGGGAGGGACAGTTTGCCCCCTCCCCCGCGTCGGACGGACCTACGGTCCGCCGAGAGCGTGGGAGGGTTGGGGTGGGGGCAATCAGCACACCGTAGAACGACGAGGACCCAATGAGCGACTGGAGCGCCGGCTATGTGTCGGACATCGAATATCTGCCGGGCTTCTACCGCGAACAGGGGCCGGCGCATCTGACGCTGAGCTGCCTGATCAACGGCATCGCCCCGCCCTCCACGGCGAACGGGTTCGACTATTGCGAACTCGGCTGCGGCCACGGCACGACGGTGGCGCTGTTCGCGGCGGCCAACCCGCAGGGGCGGTTCCATGCGGTGGACTTCCACCCCGCCCACATCGCCCGCGCCCGCGATGCCGCCGAGGCGGCCGGCCTGACCAACATCGCCTTCCATGAGGCGAGCTTCGCCGAGATGGCCGATGGCGAGGGGCCGGACCTGCCGGAGTTCGACTTCGTCACGCTGCACGGCGTCTACAGCTGGGTCAGCCCGATGAACCGCGGCGCCATCGCCCGGTTCCTGGCGAAGAAGCTGAAGCCGGGCGGCGTCGTCTATGTCAGCTACAACGCCATGCCGGGCTGGGCACCGATGATGCCGCTGCAGCGCCTGCTCTACGAGTATTCAGGGCTGGTCCACCAGCGCAGCGACGTTCAGGTGAAGGCCGGTCTGGACTTCGCCGAGCAACTCTACAAGGCCGGCGCCAAGATCCTGGGCGACGAGGCGATGTTCGGCAAGCTGCGTGGCGAGACGAAGGCCAAGAACAGCACCGAACAGTCTGTCTATCTGGCGCACGAGTATCTGAACGGCAGCTGGCAACCGCTCTACCATGTCGATGTCGCGCGCGAATTGGGCGAAGCGAAGCTGACCTATGCCGGCTCCGCCACCCTGTTCGAGAACTACCCGGACCTGTCGCTGACGCCCGACCAGCGTCAGGCGCTGGACAGCATCGGCGTGCCCAGCCTGCGCGAGACCTTCAAGGATTATTGCGTCGGCCGCCCCTTCCGCCGCGACGTCTTCGTCCGCGGTGCCCGGCGCATCAGCGTGGGCCGGCGCGACGCGATGCTGAAGGACATGGCGATGGCGATGATCATCCCGCGCGCCGACGCCCGCACCACCATCCAGGTTCCGCTGGGCGAGGCGACGCTGGAGGCCAAGCATTACGAGCCGATCTTCGATGCGCTGGCGGAGGGGCCCCGCCGCATCGGCGCCCTGATGGAGTTGCCGGAAATCCGCCGGGCCGGCGGCAACCTGTCGGCGGTCGAGATCGCCGGGATGCTGACCGGCTCCAGCCAAGCCATTCCGGTGCTGAACCCGCCGGAGACGGTGACGCCGCTGCCGGGCGTTCTGGCCCACAACCGCGCCGCCGCCAACGAGCTCG
>JBKHVJ010000165.1:0-8960 GCA_046570145.1 Alphaproteobacteria bacterium | reverse complement strand
CGCTCCGCATACCACCTCCGGCCCCTTCGCCTCGCCATTTGCGCGGCGACTCGGGGGCGATCTGCACGCCGCCCGTGCGGCGAACGGTCAGGCCGCCGACTGGTTCAATGGGGGATAGTCGGTGTAGCCGTGGCGGTCGCCGCCATAGAAGGTCTTCTGGTCCGGCTCGGCCAGGGGGGCGTCGATGCGCAGCCGCTCCACGAGGTCGGGGTTGGCGATGAAGGGCCGGCCGAAGGCGATCATGTCGGCATGGCCGCTGGCCGTCGCCTGGATCGCCATGGCGCGGTCATAGACGTTGTTGGCCATGTAGCGCCCCTTGTAGAGCCCGCGCAGTTCGGCGAGGTCGCCGCCGAAGCCCGGATGCGGACCGCGGGTCACCCCTTCGATCATGTGGAGGTAGGCAAGGCCGTAGTCGTTCAACCGGCGGATCACCGGGCTGAAGGTGCCGACCGGGTCGCTTTCCTGCGCATCGTTGGCCGGGCTCAGCGGCGACAGGCGGATGCCGACGCGGTCGGCCCCGGCCTCCGCCACCACGGCGTCAAGCACCTCGAACAGCAAACGGGCGCGGTTCTCGACGGAGCCGCCATAGGCGTCGGTGCGCTTGTTGGTGCCGTCGCGCAGGAACTGGTCGATCAGATAGCCGTTGGCGGCATGCACCTCGACCATGTCGAACCCGGCCGCCAGCGCGTTGCGGGTGGCCTTGCGGTAATCCTCGACAATGCCCGGCAGCTCCGAAATGTCCAGCGCGCGCGGAGTCGGGATGTCCTTGAAGCCGTCCGTGGTAAAGGCCTTCATCTCCGGCTTCACGGCCGAGGGGGCCACCGGCAGGGCGCCGCCCGGCTGCAGGTCGGGGTGGGAGATGCGCCCGACATGCCACAGTTGCAGGCAGATGTGTCCGCCCTTGGCATGGACGGCGTCGGTCACCAGCTTCCAGCCCGCCACCTGTTCGGCGCTGTGGATGCCGGGGGTGTAGGCATAGCCCTTGCCCTGCGGCGAGATCTGGGTCGCCTCGGCGATGATCAGGCCGGCGCTGGCGCGCTGGGCGTAATATTCGGCGTTCATCGCGGTCGGCACGCCGGTGGCGTTGTCGGTGCGGCTGCGGGTCAGCGGTGCCATGGCGATGCGGTTGGGCAGGTTGTAGCGCCCGATCGTCACCGGCTGGAACAGGGGGGCCGCGTCCTGGCTGTCCGTCATGTCCGATCCATTCTGATGGTGAAGCTGGACAGAAGAGTGTGGCCCGGCCTCCGCCACCGGCAAGGTGCCGATTGGACGCAGCGGACGACCGGACAGCATGGCTGCCATACCGCCCGCCGACGGGCCGCGGGACCTTTCACCCCTCCCGGCGGTTATTCCCGACAGCCCCGGATCACCAACCCCAAACCATCAACCCCAAACCATCAACCCCAGATCACCAGCCGATAGGATCGCCGATGCAGCAGCGCTGGCCCGACCGACTCTGGATCGTCCGCCATGGCGAGAGCGCCGGAAACGTCGCGCGCGATGCGGCGCACGCGGCCGGCCTCGTCCGGATCGACATCGACGAACGCGACGTCGACGTTCCTCTCAGCCCACTTGGCGAGCGGCAGTCCGACGCGCTCGGCCGCTGGTTCGCCACCATGCCTGCGGTGGAACGGCCGGACGTTGTCCTGACCTCGCCCTACCGCCGGGCCCTGAGCACGGCGGAGCGGCTGCACCAGGCGGGCAGCCTGCCGGTCGATCCGACCGACTTCGTCATCGACGAGCGGCTGCGTGAGAAGGAATTCGGCGTCCTCGACCGGCTGACCACCGCCGGCATTCGGCAGGAGTTCCCGGAACAGGCCGAGTTCCGCCGCCTTCTGGGCAAGTTCTACCACCGCCCGCCGGGGGGCGAGAGCTGGTGCGACGTGATCCTGCGCCTGCGCAGCGCGCTCGACACGGTCAGCCTGCATCACGGCGGCCGGCGGGTGCTGATCGTCGGACATCAGGTGGTGGTGCTGTGCCTGCGCTACCTGCTGGAGAACATGACGGAGGACGAGATCCTGGCCATCGACGCGGCCGGCGACGTCGCCAACTGCTCCGTCACCGAATACCGGTTCGACGCCAAGGCAGGTCCGCGCGGCGGGCTGTGCCTGCACCGCTACAACTTCGTCGCTCCGCTGGAGGAGGCCGGCGCCCCGGTCACCGCCGAGCCGGATGCCGCCGTCGCGGCCCGATAGGGAACACGCCCGTGGATCGCATCGAGGAAATTCCCGTCACCGCGGAGTTGCTGCGCGGCATGCCCCTGCCCCAGCCGGACGGCGACGGCGACAAGGAGACCCGCGGCCGGGTTCTGGTGATTGCCGGCAGCGTGCCGGTGCCGGGCGGCGCCCTGCTGTCCGCAATCGGCGCCTTGCGGGCGGGCGCCGGCAAGCTGCAGATCGCCACCGCTGCCAGCATCGCCCCGCATCTGGGCCTCGCCCTGCCCGAAGCGCTCGTCGCCGGCTTGCCGGAAACGGCGGAGGGTGGCATCGGCGCCGACTCGGGCAAGGCGCTGGCCGAGCGGGCTTCGCGCTGCGACACGGTGCTGATCGGCCCCGGCATGATGGATGAGGCTGCGGTGGCGGAACTGACCGCCGACCTGCTGACCCGCCTGGATCCGGCTCGGGATCCGGCGCTGTGTCCGGCGGGCGGCGGGCCGCGCTTCGTGCTGGATGCGGGGGCGCTGGCCGGGCTGGGCCGCGACCCGGGGCCGGTGCAGCGGCACGCCGGTCATGTGGTGATCACCCCGCATGCCGGGGAGATGGCCGGCCTGCTGGGCTGCACCCGCGACCGGGTGGAGGCCGACCCGCTCGCCGCTGCCCGACAGGTCGCGGCCCATCTGAAGGCTGTGGTGGCGCTGAAGGGCAGTTGCACCCGCATCGTCACGCCCGAAGGCCGTGCCTGGGCCTATCGCGGCGGCACGGTGGGGCTCGCCACCTCCGGTTCAGGCGACACGCTGGCCGGGATCGTCGCCGGGCTGCTGGCCCGCGGCGCCAGCCCGGAGCAGGCCGCCATCTGGGGCGTCTACCTGCATGGCGAGGCCGGCAACCGGCTGAGCCGCCGGATCGGTCCGCTCGGCTTCCTCGCCCGCGAACTGCTGGCTGAAATCCCGGCGGCGATGGCGGCACTGGCGGAGGGGGCCGAAAGCGATTGACCGCCTCAGCGTGCCGGAGCGGGCGCCGGGGCCGGCGGCAGGGCCGGGGTGGCGGGGACGGCGTTGAAGGTCTGGGACTGGACCGGCGCCACCTGCGCCGACAGGGCGGCATCGCGGTCGCGGCAGCGGTCGACCACTTTCTGACCGCAGGTCATGAATCCCAGATCCTTGTTCAGGCACACCCTGACCTCCGACACGTCGCGGCGGGAGCAGACGACCGCCACCCCCTCCGCCGTCAGGCCGGGGTTGGCCTCCAGGAACAGGCGCTCCACCTGGATGGCCGGCACGGTCGGGCCGGGCGTCTTCAGCGGATCGGGAATCGCGACCTTGCCGGCGGCGGCGCGCAGCTTGGCGAAATAGTCGGTGGCGTTCAGGCCGGAGCAGGTCCCGTGCTTGCGCCACTGGTGCATCATCAACCCGACGCTGGGCATCACCGTCATGGTCTGGTCCACCACCGCCTTGGGGACGTTGCGGTCGCGGGTGCATGTTGCCGGATAGCTGCCGTCATTGTATTGCGGCCACAGGCCATGGACGACGAAGCCGTGTTTCCGTTCGCCGCACTGGTCGGGGTCGGGACCATTCCTGTCGCGGGCACAGTAGGTCGGCGACCAGGACAGCGACAGGATGTAGTAATCGAAGGCGCCCGGCTCCGCCTTTCTCTGCGCCCAGGCGGGGCTTGCGACGAAAAGTCCGGCAACCAGAACGGACAGGGCGGCGACGATGGCGCTGCGCATGACGAATCTTCCCACGGCTGTGCTTCCCAGCGTTGCATACCATGGAAGGAGGTTGCTGTCGCGGGGTCTCGACACCAGTATCACTCGGCCGGATGGCTGGCTCCCACCTTCGGCATCGGTGTTTCACCACCATCGCCTGCGTCGCTTCATCGGGTATAGTCATCGGCATGTTCACCCTGTCCGCCCCGATGCTTCTGCGCGCCTATGCCGCCGGTATCTTCCCGATGGCCGAAAGCGCGGAGTCGCGGGAACTCCACTGGTTCGATCCGGAGCGCCGCGGCATCCTGCCGCTGGACGCCTTCCATGTGCCGCGCAGCCTGCGCAAGGCCCTGCGCCGCAGCCCGTTCGAACCGCGCTTCGACAGCGCCTTCCGCGCGGTGATCGAGGGCTGCGCCGAATCGACAGAGGATCGGCCGAAGACCTGGATCAACGACGACATCATCCGCCTCTATGGCGAACTGTTCGACGCCGGATTCGCCCACAGCGTGGAATGCTGGCGCGACGGCCGGCTGGTCGGCGGGCTCTATGGGGTGTCGATCGGCGGCGCCTATTTCGGCGAGAGCATGTTCAGCCGCGAGACCGGGGCCAGCAAGGTGGCGCTGGTCCATCTGGTCGCCCGCCTGCGCGCCGCCGGATTCGCCCTGCTCGACACCCAATTCGTGACCGAGCATCTGTGCCGGTTCGGCGCCGTGGAGATCCCCCGCACCGAATACCGCCGCCGCCTTGCCGCCGCGATGGAGCGCAAGACCGACTTCCACGCGGTGGACCAGCAGGCGGCGCTGGCGGATCTGCTGGAGTCGGCGTCGGGCTAGGCTGCCGGGTGGAACACGCCCCCGCATTGGGGGGCCGGCACGCCGGTGGTCGCCGGCAGGCTGAGCGGCAGCCCGAGCCGGCTGCGCACCGCAAGATAACCGAAAGCCTGGGCTTCCAGCGCGTCGCCGTCCCAGCCGACCAGATCGGCCGACTCGACGGGCACCCCCAACCGGGCGGACAGCATCGCCATCAGGGTCGCATTGTGGCGGCCACCGCCGCAGACCAGCCAGCGCACCGGCGGGGCCGGCAGGTGATCCAAGATGCGCGCCACCGATTCGGCGGTGAAGGCGGTCAGTGTGGCGGCCCCGTCGGCGGCGGACAGGGCGGCCACCGGCGCCGGGTCGAAGGCGTCGCGGTCCAGCGATTTGGGCGCCGGGCGGTGGAACCAGGGATGGGCCATCAGGGCGGCCAGCGCCGCATCGTCCACCTGCCCGGTCGCCGCCAGCGCCCCGCCGGCATCGAATCGGCCGAGGCCGTGGCGCAGCACCCAATCGTCGATCAGGGCGTTGCCCGGCCCGGTGTCGCAGGCGACGACCTCCGCCTCCTCCGCCGGCCCATCCGCAGTCCCGGGCCCGATCCAGCTGACGTTGGCGACGCCGCCGATGTTGAGGATGGCGAGCGGACGGGCCAGGCCATGCGCCAGCGCGCGGTGGAACAGCGGGACCAGCGGCGCCCCCTGCCCGCCTGCGGCCACGTCCGCGCTGCGGAAGTCGTTGACCACGGCGATGCCGGTTGCCGCCGCCAGCCGGGCGCCATCGCCGATCTGCCGGGTCAGGCGCCGGTCGGGATCGTGATGGATGGTGTGGCCGTGGAAACCGATCAACTCGACCTCGGCCGGCGTGACGCCCGCCTGATCCAGCAGGCGGCGCACCGCGTCGGCATGGGCGTCGGTCAGCTCGCGCCCGACCTCCGCCACCGGCCCGCCATTGTCGACTCTGCCGAGGCCGCCGCGCAGCCGCGCGCGGAAGCCGTCGTCATAGGGAATGGTCAGGAAGGAGAGCGCCTCCACCCGGTCACGCCCGTCGGTGCGCAACAGGGCGGCGTCGATGCCGTCCATCGACGTGCCGCTCATCAGGCCGACGACGGTGCGCAGCCCCTCCCCGATGTCCTCCTCCCGGTTCCTCATCGTCCGCTCCGCGCCCGCTTTGGTGACGGACGCACACTAGCCTAGCTGAGCCAAAGCTGCAGCATCAGCCGGTCGCGGTTGGCCGGCGGCACGGCACGATGATAGCAGGAGGTGTCCTCCAGGAAGCCGGTGCCGGCCGGCCCCTCGACCAGCAGGATACGGTCGCGGGCGAAGCGGGTGAACAGCTCCTCGTCGCGGGCATTGGCCGAGCCCAGCAGCATGCGCAGCGACTTGCCGTGATGGCTGCCGCGGACCAGCTCATGTTCCCCCGCACCGGGGCTGACGTCGGTCAGGTAGAACTGGGCCGAGCAGAAATGGAAGTCGTGTACGTCGTAATGCCAGTCGATGGTCTGGCCCAACTGCCGGCGCTCCTCGTCGCTGGCGTCGGTGACGAAGCTCCAGAACAGGCGCGGGATGATCTTGGTCGCGGGGAAGCCCAGGAAGGCCCCGGCGCAATCCATCAGCAGCGGGTCGCGGCAGACCCGGCGCACCGCGGGACAGTCCAGCGGATCGGGGACGATGCCCATCACCGCGGGCGAGCCGTCGGCAAGCCGGCCCTTGCACACGTCGTGGCGGTAGAACATCCGCTCGTCGCGCAGCCGCCGCTGCAGGGGGGAATGGGTGGCGAACTCCACCATCTCCTCCACCATCGCCCAGGGCAGGTCGAATCCGGTTGCGATCGAGTCGCGACGCAGCTCGGCCAGCGCCCGGTCCACGGTCTGGCCGGCGAACAGGCTGACCGGAAGGGTGGGCAGGGCGACGGGCGGCCCGGCCGGAGCGCGCCGGCGCGACCGGGGAGACAGCCGGCGCAAGGCGCTGTAACCGCGCCTGACCGATTCGAAGCGGCCAAGCGCATAATGAAGCTCTCCGGCGACGAGGCGCCGGGCAATATTCGCAACGTTCATTGGTCGTGCATCCCTGGGGCAGCCGAAGGACCAAAACCGCGGTGGGTTGCGCGGCCTCTGGTGCGGGAATGCACGGAGTGTAGGCAGGTTTAGGGCGATTCCAAAAATACCCTTGTGGCGTAAGCCCTCGCGCCGGAGAAATAGCCGGGGCGGCAGGGCGTCCATCCCGTACGGCTCGTGCCGGGAGAAAATGGCGCCCCGCCTTCACGCGACAGGTTACAGCGCCTGAACGGCCTTCAGCACCGCCGCGACGTGGCCGGTCACCTTCACCTTGCGCCAGACGTT
The DNA here is from genome assembly GCA_046570145.1 of Alphaproteobacteria bacterium. Lineage (GTDB taxonomy): Bacteria > Pseudomonadota > Alphaproteobacteria > Azospirillales > Azospirillaceae > Azospirillum. The sequence goes on along the minus strand of JBKHVJ010000165.1, from coordinate 1,946 downwards.
GCGGACCACGCCGTCCTTGTCGATCAGGAAGGTGGCGCGGTCGATGCCCATGTATTTGCGGCCATACATGCTCTTCTCGACCCAGGTGCCGTAGGACTCGCAGACGCTGCCGTCGGTATCGGAGGCAAGCGTGAAGGTCAGCTCATGCTTGGCCTTGAACTTGTCGTGGCTGGCGACGCTGTCCTTGGACACGCCGATGACCACCGCGTCGACGGCGGAGAAGTCCGGCAGCTGGTCGCGGAAGCCGCAGGCCTCCGACGTGCAGCCCGACGTGTCGTCCTTGGGGTAGAAATACAGAACCACCGGCTTGCCGCGCAGGGCCGACAGGGTGACGCTGCCCCCGCCGTCGGTCGGCATGGTGAAATCCGGGGCGGGCGATCCGACGTCTACGGTCATGGCTGCTCGAATGTCCTTCTTCTTGCCGGCCGCGAGGAGATTCCTCAGGCCGGAGGCGTGGTCGTGTTGGGTGGGGCCAGACGGCCCGCCGGTTCCTCGACCAGGGCCTTGAAATGACCGTGGGCGCGGGCGGCGACGGCACGGATTCTGCGGTCCAGTTCTGGGAAGTCAACAGCGCCAGGCTCACGCTCGCCAGGAAAGGCGGCGCGGACCAGCCCGGCCAGCAGGCTGGGCGACACCTGGTTGGGGTCCAGCACCCCGGCGGTGGTCAGCCGCAGGAAACCCTGCACCCGCCGCCAGACCCGCAGCGTCGCTTCCAGATCCGCCGCCACCTCCGCATCCAGGGCACCGGTCCGGGCGGCGCATTGCAGCGCCTTGGCGGTGCCGATGTGCAGGATGTCCGGCCGCTCGTGGCCGAAGCGCAGTTGCAGGTACTGGGCGATGAACTCGATGTCGATCAGGCCGCCGCGGGCGTATTTGACGTTCCAGACATTGGTCGTCCCGAACTCCTTCTCGATTCGCCGCCGCATGTCGGCGACGTCCCACAGCAGCCGGTCGGCATCGCGCGGCGCCGTCAGCACCGAGCGGATGGCGGTGCAAACCCGGTCGGCCAGGGCGGGATCGCCGCCGATCACCCGGGCGCGGGTCAGAGCCATATGCTCCCAGGTCCAGGCGTCGGTCGCCTGGTATTTCAGGAAGGCGTCCAGCGAAGTGGCCAGCGGCCCGGCATTGCCGGACGGGCGCAGCCGCATGTCCACCTCGTAGAGCCGCCCGTCGCCCATCGGGGCGGTGATGGCGTTGGTCAGCCGCTGGGTCAGCTTGATGTAATACTCGTTGGGCGACAGCGGCTTGGCGCCATCGGACAGGCGCGGCCCCGGCCCCTGCGCCACGTCGTAGATGACGATCAGGTCGATGTCCGACGTGATGGTCAGCTGCCGGCTGCCCAGCTTGCCCATCGCCACCACCACCCAGGCGCCGCCGGGAATACGGCCATGGCGCTGGGCGAACTCCTCCTCCACCCGGCGGGCGAGGTCGGGAACGACGATGTCGGCCAAATCGGCCAGGAAGGCGCCGCAGCGGTCGCCGTCGGTGATGCCGCGCAGGATGTGGACCCCGGCACGGAAGCGCTGGTCGTTGGTCCAGCGCCGGGACAGCGTCAGCGCGTCCTCGAAATCGCGGGCCCCGGCCATGGCGCGGGCATGGTCGTCGGCCAGCCCGTCCTCCTTGCCAGGCAGTTCATCGAAGAAGTCCGGCGACAGCACGGCGTCCAGCAGCGACGGGTTACGCGACAGGGTCTGCGCCATCTGCGGCGCGATGCCCATGATCTCCGCCACCAGTTCCAGCAGCCAGGGATTGGCGACGAACAGGGAGAACAGCCCGACACCGGCCGGCAGCTTGCCGAGGAAATCGTCGAAGTTCATCAGCGCCGCATCGGGGGCCGGCGTCTTGGCCAGCGCGCTCAGCAGGGCCGGCGTCAGTTCGGTCAACAGTTCCCGCGCCCGTCCCGACCGGGTGGCGCGGTAGCGGCCACGGTGCCAGGCCGACACCAC
>JBKHVJ010000164.1:0-4146 GCA_046570145.1 Alphaproteobacteria bacterium | reverse complement strand
GCAGATCGGCCACAATCAGCCGGTCCTTTTGCTGGAGGGCAAGCCGCCCACCGGTTCCGGCGGTTACCACTCCAGTGGCGTGCCGGCCCCGGTCAGCCGCCGCATCCCTCTGGCAGCGGCGCGAGGTTTCTCCCTTGACCCACTTCCCCCCCTCCGCATTCTCGGAATTCGACTCCTTCACCGCGGCCATCGGCGACCGCACTCCTGCCCTGTTCCTCGATTACGACGGCACGCTCGCCGCCATCGCGCCGCGGCCGGAATTGGCGGTGATGCCGGAGGAGGCGCGGGCGGTGGTGCGGCGGCTGTCGGCCCTGTGCCCGGTCGCCTTCGTCAGCGGCCGCGACCTGGACGATCTGGCGGCGATGGTGGCGCTGGACGATCTGGTCTATGCGGGCAGCCACGGCTTCGACCTGCGCGGACCGGACCTGCGCCGGCAGGTGGGTGTCGAGTATGTCCCCGATCTCGACGCCGCCGAACGGGTTCTGCACGACCGCCTGGGCGGGGTCGCCGGTGCGCTGGTGGAGCGCAAGCGCTTCGCCATCGCCATCCACACCCGTCAGGTCGCCCCGTCCGAAAAGCCCGTGGTGGCCGACACCGTCCGCACCGTGGCGCAGGCGCAGGAGCGGCTGCGCGTGACCGGCGGCAAGGAACTGTTCGAGCTTCGCCCCAACCTTCCCTGGGACAAGGGCCGCGCCGTCCTTGCCCTGCTGGAGACGCTGGGGCTGGAAGGGGCCGGCACCGTGCCGATCTATCTCGGCGACGACGAGACCGACGAGGACGCCTTCCGCGCGCTGGCCGGCCGCGGGAATGGGGGCGGGATCGGCATCCGGGTGATGGACGGTCCGGCAGAGACGGCGGCCGACTGGAGCCTGCAAGATCCGGCGGAAGCCGCTGCCTTTCTCGGGCGCTTGGCGGACTGGCTGGCGGAGGGGTGAGGTAGAAAGCTGTTGCCCCCACCTGTCCCCCCGCTGGGCGGGGGGGACAGGTGGGGGTCTGACGCTGTCCATTCACCAACCCTAAACCCCCGAGCCGCTATCCTGTCCGCTCAACCAGCCGGACAGCCTGCCATGGACATCGGATCGGCCACCACCGCCACGCCTTACCGGCCACAATCCAGCGCCGTCGATGGGTTACAGGACGCACAGGCCCGCACCGAGGCGGCATCCGCTGAGATCGCGGCGGGCAACCTTGACCCGGCGGTGGTCCTCGACCTGACCGCTGCCCAGGTGGATTTCGCCGCCAATGCCAAGGTCCTGCAGGCGACGCAGGAGAACAGCCAGCGGCTGCTCGACATGCTGGCTTGAAGCCATAAGGCCAGATCAGCGAGGCTTGCCGGGGCCGTAGATCTTCGGCTGGCTGAAGTTCAGGTGGTCGAGAAGCCCCTGGGTGGCGCAGCCGTCCACCGGCAGCTTGGCCGCACGCTGGTAGGAGCGGATCGCCGAGCGGGTGCGCGAGCCCATCTTGCCGTCCACCGGCCCTGCGTTGAATCCGTGCTCGTTCAGCGCCTCCTGGGCGCCGGAGATGAAGGCCAGACGCATCTCATCGGGCAGATTGTCCGTTTCGCAAGCGGCGAAGGCCGGGGTCGGCAGCAGCATGGTGCCGCACAGGATGGCGCCGCTCAGGGCGGGAAGAAGACGTCGGTTCATGGATCGGTTGCTCCGAATCGTTGGGGCGACTGCCTGTTGAAACAGCCGAGCCCACCCTTCCATTCCAAGGGGGTTTACCGAATCGAAAAGGGCGGCCGCAAGCGACCGCCCTTTCCTGATGTCCGACCCGTCAGCCGCCTGCGGCGTGCGCGTCGTCGCTCTGCCCCTTGATCCGGGAGGCGAGCGCCGCCTCCAGGAAGGGATCGAGCGCACCGTCCAGCACCGCCTGGCTCTGCGAGGTCTCCACGTCCGTCCGCAGATCCTTCACCATCTGGTAGGGGTGCAGGACATAGGAGCGGATCTGGTGACCCCAGCCGATGTCGGTCTTGGTCGCTTCCAGCGCGGCCGCGGCATCCTCGCGGATCTTCAACTCCCGCTCGTACAGGCGCGCACGCAGCATGTCCCACGCCTTGGCGCGGTTCTTGTGCTGCGACCGCTCCTGCTGGCAGCTCACCACGATGTTCGTCGGGATGTGCGTGATGCGCACCGCCGAGTCGGTCTTGTTGATGTGCTGACCGCCGGCGCCCGACGCCCGGTAGGTGTCGATGCGGCAGTCCTTCTCGTTGATCTCGATGTCGATCTTGTCGTCGATCACCGGAGACACCGAGACGGCGGCGAAGCTGGTCTGGCGCCGCGCCTGGCTGTCGAATGGGCTGATGCGCACCAGACGGTGCACGCCGGCCTCGGTCTTCAGCCAGCCATAGGCGTTGTGGCCCTTGATCTGCACGGTGGCGGACTTGATGCCGGCCTCTTCGCCCGGCGTCTCGTCCAGCCATTCGGCCTTGTAGCCGTGCTGCTCCGCCCAGCGGGTGTACATGCGCATCAGCATCAGCGCCCAGTCCTGGGCCTCAGTGCCGCCGGCGCCGGCATTCACCTCGACGAAGCAGTCGTTGGCATCGGCCTCGCCCGACAGCAGGCTTTCGATCTGCAGCTTGTTGGCGCGGTCGCGCAGGCCGTAGAGCTGGGCCTCGGCATCGGCGACGACGGTGGCGTCACCCTCCGCCTCGCCCATCTCGATCAGTTCCAGGCTGTCGGACAGGTCGCGCTCCAGCGACCGGTAGCCGGAAACCGACGCCTCCAGCTGGGTGCGCTCGCGCATGATGGTCTGGGCCCGCGAGGGATCGTCCCAAAGCTTGGGATCCTCGGCGAGGTTGTTCAGTTCGTCGAGACGCCGCAGTGCATTGTCCCAGTCAAAGATGCCTCCTCAGCAGCGCCAGCGATTCTCTGATCTCGCCGGCGGCCGCTTCGATCTCGGCCCGCATGGCGGTGCCTCCTCGTCAGCCAGAGTTGAAGGGTTTGTCGGCTGCATATGTAGCGGCTCGCTCCCCCGCTTGCACCCCCTTAATGCCCCGGGAGCCGCCGGGCATAGCCCCACCAGGGTTCCGCGATCGGGGTGGCTTGCCACTTTCGTATATGGCCCAGCCCCGGCTTTGCGGTCCTAACCGTTTGGAATCATCCGCCCGGCCCATTTCAGAGTACGTCCCATATCCGGCCGCACAACCCTACCGCGGCGGCGGGAAATCCCCGAAATCGTGGTTATCTTCGGCTCCGAACTTCGCCTTTCTTGCGCGGTTGCGCGAACGCGCGAGCATCTCTGCCGGGGGCACGATGAGCTTCACCAGCCTGAACTTCCTGCTGTTCATCACCGTGTTCAGCGCCGGTTTCATGGCGCTGGCGCGCACGCGCGCCTTCACGCCCTTCCTGCTGGTGGCCAGTTACATCTTCTACGGCTATTGGGATTACCGGTTCTGCGCGCTGCTGGCGCTCAGCACCTTCATCGACTTCTACTGCGGTTTGAAGATCGCCGATTCGCCCGACCGCCAGACCAAGAAGCTGTATCTGTTCATCAGCCTGGGCGCCAACCTGGGCATGCTTTTCTTCTTCAAATACTACAACTTCTTCGCGGACAGCGCGGAGATGGCGCTCGCATCCCTGGGCATCGACGTCGGACGGCGGACGCTCGACATCCTGCTGCCGGTCGGCATCTCCTTCTACACCTTCCAGAATCTCAGCTACGGCATCGACCTCTACACCGGCGAGGTGAAGCAGCCGGAACGGTCGCTGATGCGCTATGCCACCTTCGTCGCCTTCTTCCCGCAGCTGGTGGCCGGCCCGATCGTGCGGGCGCGCGACCTGCTGCCGCAGATCCAGCAGCGTCCGCGCGACATCCCGTTCGAGGAGCGCTTCGCCGGGCTGGAGAAGGTGATCTGGGGCTATTTCCTGAAGATCGGACTGGCCGACAATGCCGCGGTGGTGGTCGATGCCCGCTTCCACCAGCCGGAGTTCTTCAACGCGCTCCAGCATGTGATCGGTCTGTTCTGCTTCTCGCTGCAGATCTACGGCGACTTCGCCGGCTATTCCCTGATCGCCATCGGGCTGGCGCAGATCTTCGGCTACACCATGTGCCAGAATTTCGCCCGGCCCTATTTCGCCACCGGCATGCGCGATTTCTGGCGGCGCTGGCACATCTCGCTGTCCACCTGGTTCCGCGACTATGTCT
>JBKHVJ010000163.1:0-12489 GCA_046570145.1 Alphaproteobacteria bacterium | reverse complement strand
GTCACCGAAGGTGGCGCGCAGGAAAGCGTGGCGTTCGGTGGCGGCGGCGAGATCGCTCTGCTCCGATTCGTCGACCAGCGGGCAGACCCAATAGACCCTGGCGCCCTCCGCCACCTTGCGCTGGATGCCGTTGACCACCTCCTCCAGCCGGTCGAGCGCGACGGTGACGGTCTGCACCGGCTTGCGGCCGGCCGGCTTCTCGGTCAGACGCGACACGTCCATGTCGCCGTAGGCGGTCAGCGTGAGGGTGCGCGGGATCGGTGTCGCGGTCATCACCAGCACGTCCACCGCCCGCCCCTTGGCCGACAGCTGCAGGCGCTGATGGACGCCGAACCGGTGCTGCTCGTCGATCACCGCCAGCGCCAGATCCTTGAAGGCGACATCCTCCTGGAACAGGGCATGGGTGCCGACCAGCAGCGGCAGCTCGCCCGACGCCAGCCGGTCGAGCACCGCCTGTCGCGCCTTGCCCTTGTCGCGCCCGGTCAGCAGCCCGATCTCCACCCCCGCCGCCTTGCACAAGGGCGCCAGACTCTCGGCATGCTGGCGGGCGAGGATCTCGGTCGGTGCCATCAGGGCGGCCTGAGCACCGGCCTCCACCGCATTCAGCATCGCCATCAGCGCGACGACGGTCTTGCCGCTGCCGACATCGCCCTGCAGCAGCCGGAGCATGCGCCGCTCGGCCGCCATGTCGGCATAGATGTCCTCCAACGACGCCGCTTGCGATCCCGTCAGCGAGAAGGGCAGCGCCGCAAGCGCGGCACGGCGCAGGCTGCCGTCGCCCTGCGTCACCCGCCCGGCCAGGCGCCGCTGGCTGGCCCGCACCAGCATCAGCGCCAATTGGTTCGCCAGCAGTTCGTCATAGGCGAGGCGGCAGCGGATGGGAGCGGTGGCGGCGAGGTCGCCCTCGTCCTCCGGCGTGTGGGCGCGGGTCAGCGCCTCCGCCCAGGTCGGCCATTGCCGGCGGGCGAGCCATGCCGGGTCCTGCCATTCGTCGAGCTTCGGAATATCGCCGAGTGCGGCCCGCACCGCCTTGCGCAGGGTCTTGGCCGGCAGGCCGGCGGTCATGGGATAGACCGGCTCGACCAGTTCCAGCTCTTCCTTCGAATCGACCGGAACGACGGCATCTGGGTGGGTGATCTGGGCAGTGTCGTTGAACCACTCCACCTTGCCGGAGACCACCATGGTGGTTCCCGCCGGAATCTGCTTCGACAGCCAGTCGCCGCGGACGTGGAAATACACCAGTTCCAGAACGCCGGTCTCGTCGGTGCAGCGGATCTTGTAGGGATGGCGCGGATTCACCGGCGGTGCGTGCGAATCGATGCGCACGGTCAGGGTGGCGATGCGGCCGTGCGGCGCCTGCGCGATCTTCGGAGAGAAGCGCCGATCGACCACCCCGCAAGGCAGATGCCAGAGCAGATCGACCACATGGGCGCCGGCCAGCTTCTCCACCAGCTTGCCCAGGCGTGGGCCGAGGCCGGGAAGCGCCGTGACCGGTTTGAACAGCGGAAACAGGATGGCGGGACGCACGGGCGGGACGCTATCGGGAAAGCCTTTGACGGCCTTCAGAAAGCCGGTTGGATGGGGCGGCGTCAAGGCCGCTGGAGGCGATCGGAGAAAAGGGGGGCGGGGGAAGGAAGGAACGGCGGAGCGCACCCAGGGCCGGGGCCTGCGGTGGGGGGCAACGTCGGCCGCGAAATGGCCATGGACGCGCTCCGCCGATAGGTACCGTCCGGAGGCAAACGGGAGAACCGGACGGTCATGTCCGATGGCAGGGGACCATCGGGAAGAGACACCAGATGAGAAGACGCTCTGGGTGACCGGCCGGTGTTTCAGGGGGCTGGCCCGACCGCGTCACAAGAAGGACATTAGACCGGCGGCCCTGACCCGAACCTGACCCGACCATGAAATCCGCGTCATGAACCGGCATTCATGCCGGGGTGGAGCACTGGAGTGGCGGCCTCCCGCCGCTGGGCCGTGGCGGCCAGACGGTACAGTTCGTCGCCGTCCAGGATGATGACGATGCGGCCATCGTTCAATAGGGAGACGCCGCCGACTCCCGGCACCTCGGCAAGGCCGGGGTGGCTTTCGCGGACGAACAGGTCGCCCCGGCGCAGAAGCCTGTCGATCTCCAGCCCGATGCGGCGGTTGCCGTGACGAAGCACGACGATAAGGCGCTGGCCGGGGCCGGCCGGCGGCCATTCGCCGCCGGCGGGGAAGCCCAGCGCGTCGGCCAGCCGGACCACGGGCAGCACCCGTTTTCGCCGCATTACGGTCCAGCAGCCGGACACGAGGTGGAAGTCGTCTGCGGTGAAGCCGCAGACCTCCTCCACGAAGCGGTCGGGAATCGCCAACACCTGATCGTCCACCTGGACCAGCAAGGTGCGGAGGATCGCGGCCGACAGCGGCAGGTCGATGGCGAAGGCTGTGCCCGCCCCCTCCCGCGTGCGGATGGCGATACTGCCGCCCAGCCGGGTGATGGCGTTGCGCACGACGTCCATGCCGACGCCGCGGCCCGATGTTTCGGTCACCGTATCGGCGGTGGAGAAGCCGGGGGCGAAGATGAACTCGCGAACGGTCTCGGGCGGGAGCTGCAAGCTGTCCTCCTCACCCACCAGCCCCTGGCGAACCGCCTTGGCGCGCACAGCGTCGGTGGCGATGCCACGGCCATCGTCGGCGATCTCCACCACAACCCGGCTGTTGCGCTGGATCGCGCGAAGGCAAAGCGTCGCCTGTGGTGGTTTTCCCGCCGCCTCGCGGTCGACCGGCATCTCGATGCCGTGGTCGATGGCGTTGCGGACCATGTGCATCAGCGGGTCGTAGAGCGTCTCCACCATGCTCTTATCGATACGCACCTCGCCGCCCTCCATGACGAAGCGTACCGACTTGCCTTGAATGCGCGCCAGCTCGCGGACGACACGGGGGAACTGGTTGAACAGGCTTTCAATGGGCACGACGCGCAGGTCGAGCGCCGCTTCGCGCAGCCGGTCGACGGAACGGCTGAGCTGGGTGTCGAGGTCGAGCAGATCGCGGCGGTGATGCTCCACGGCTTCCTGCAGGGCGCGCAGGTCGGGATCGCCGGCGCCCAACCGCTCGGCCAGAGCCGCCAGCGCCTTTTCGAGCCGCAAGTCGTTGGCGGTGGCGTTGAGGTCGCCGGACAGCAGGACCATGCCGTCGATGCGCGCCATGAAGCGGTCGACCACCTCCCCCGGCACGCGCAGCACGCCACCGCCGGGAGCCGTTGCTGGACGAACGGGGGCGGCAGGCATGGCCGGCGGAACGCTGGGTGCAAGGAGGGGAGTCGTCGCGGCAGTGGCGACGGGAGCGAGTGCCGGCAAGGCGGCGCTTGCAGGCTCCTCGACAGTCCCGGCGGTGGTGCCTTCCTCGCTCTCCGCGACCGGTTCGGAGGGGGTACAGGAACGGATGCGCAGGAACCCGCCGCCGGGATCGATGCAGGCCAGCGCATCGGCCAGGGCGGGAAGCTCCTGCGGCGAGGCGATCAGCACGCGCAGCCAGGTCTTGCCGTCGATGAATTCCGGCCAGTTGGTGATCGCCCGCACTTTGCTGCCCATCCATTGGACGAAGCCGGACGCCACCTCCGCCGATGTCTCCAGGAAAGCGGTGACCTCATAGAGGCGGACGGACGGGTCGGCGATGGCGGCGCGCAGGTCGGCGGCGCTGTCCGGCGACAGGAAGCGCAACAGGCCGGGATCGAGACCGAGGGCGGACAGCTCGTCGGCATTCAGCGGGCGGCGCGCCTCCCCGGTCTCCATCTCGGCGGAAACGGCATCGACGAAGGCGCGCAGGCGCCATTCCAGCTCCACAGCACCATCGGCCTCCAAGTCCTCCGCTGGATCGCGGGAGGCCCGCTCCGCCAGATCGGCCAGCGCGCCGCGGGCGTCGCCCAGCAGGATGGGCCAGTCGACATGACCGCAGGCGGGTGCCCGGCGCATCACATCCGCCAGAACCCGCAACAGGGCGGAGCCGCGTGGAAGGCGAACGATGTCCAGCGTCGATGCCATGCGGTCGAGCAAGCCCGCCAGTTCGCCGGCCGCGGCCCCATCGGCCAGTGCCGCCGAATCGGTCAGCAGCGCATCGGCGCGCGCACTGCCCTGGGCCAGGAGTTGGGCATTGTGGTCGGCCAGCAGGGTGGCCAGGATTGCCGCCCCGGCATCCTTGCCGGTCAGCCGGCCGATGCGGGCGCTTGCGGTGGCGACGCCCTGAAGCTCGCGCAGGATGCCGTCCGCATCGCGGGCCGTCAGCGCTTCGCGGAAGCGGCGCAGCGTGTCGGCGAAGGGCAGGAAGTTCAGCCGCTCGCAGGCCAGTTCCAGCCGATCGGCGGTGTCGTCGACGGTGCGGGTTCCCTCCTCATCCAGGCTGTCGAGGTCGAGGGCGCGGGTGAGCGTCGCCATGCTGTCATGCAGCAGCCCGACGAAAAGACCGAGCATCCGCTCGTTTTCATGCAGCCGCGCCAGCGGGGGTGGCGGCGATGCGGGAATCCGTTTGGCGGCAGACGTCTCACCACCCAGCGCGTCGAGCCGCGCCAGGAGGTCGGCCGGCGCCTGCCCGTCACGGCGGTCGCGGATACCGGACTCCGCCAGACCGCGCAACGCATCCAGCGCGTCCAGCAGCGGGGCGGCGACCTCCTCCGTCAGGGGCAGCGCGCCGGTGCGTACGCGGCCGAGAATCGTCTCCGCCCGGTGGGCGACCGCCTCCATGGCGAAGAGGTCCATGGCACGGGCCGCCCCCTTCAGCGAGTGGAAGGAGCGGAACAGGGCGGCAATCCGCTCCGCGTCCGGACCGTCACCGGGTGTGGCGGAGAGCAGCTTTTCAAGCAGGTCGAAATGCCCGTCGGCCTCGACGCCGAACTGCCGCCATAGGGTCTCGATCAGTTCGCTGCTCATGGGTCACCGCTCCGGGGGCATCGGGCCGGGGGTCAGGGCTTCACGGGCGGGGGAAGGCCGGCGGCGCGGCGGATGGCGGCGACGATGTCGTGGCCCTTCTTGTGGGCCAGGTCGAGGCTCATGGTGCCGGATGGCTTGGCGATGATTTTCAACGCCCCCAGCGCGCGGGCCTCGTTCGCCTCGGGCGAGCCGACCTGTGCGACGGAGGAGATGATGATGACCTTGGCGCGCGACATCAGCGACAGATGCTCCATCACCTCCAACCCCGACATCTCCGGCATTTCGATGTCCAGCAGGACGATGTCGGGCTTCAGGCTCTTGACCATTTCCAGGGCCACCTTGCCGTTTTCAGCCGCGCCGACGAGGGACAGCTCGTCGTCCGCGCGCACGATGTCCCCAATGATCGTGCGCATCAGCACCGAGTCATCGACCAGCAAGATCGTCGGCTTCGCCATGGGTGACAGTTTCCTATGCTTGCAGTGCCAAACGGCGTTCAGGTCGGATGTAATGGTCAGGCGAGTGAGAAGAGGGCGTGCAGCTTGCGGGCAATTCCCGCGACCGGCAACACCTCCGTGGCGACACCGGCGCGGATCGCCGCCTTCGGCATCCCATCGACGGCGCAGGTCGCCGGATCCTGGACCAGGACGCAAAGGCGCCGCTCGGCGAAGGCTGCGGCCCCGATGCTCCCATCTTCGCCCATGCCGGTCAGCACGACGGCGACAGGCGACTCCGCCGCCTCCGCCGCGCTGCGGAACAGCCTGTCGGCGGAGGGATGATAGATGGTCTCTGCAGGATCCGCCGCATGCAGGGAGAATCGGCCGGAGGACAGGCGGCGCACAATCCAGTCGCAGCCGCCGCGCAGGATGGTCACCGTGCCGGCGTCAAGTGCCGCACCGTCGCCGCCCTCCACCACCGGGCGGCAGAGCGACCGGGCGAGCGAGGCGGCGAACCCCGCGGTGAACTGGCCGGCATATGCTGCGCCACCACCAGCGGGCAAGGCAGCGGACCCAACGCGCCCAGCAGGTCCGCCAGCGCAACCGGCCCACCGGTGGAGACGCCCACCACGATCAGGTCGGGGCGATGGCCTCGGGCCACGGAGCGCGGCGGGACCGGCGGCTCCACCGCGGGCGTGGGCGACGGAGTGCGGACGGCCTCCCCGGTCAGAGCCATGCGCCAGCAGCCCCAATGGCGCACCTTCTCGGTCAGCTGGCGTTCGATGGACGCCATGTCGAAGGTGATGAAAGAACTGTTCTTGCAGACGAAATCGACCGCTCCGGTTTCCAGCGCCCGGATGGTGGCCGCCGCCCCCTCGGACGTCTCGTTGGAGACCATGATGCAGGGTGGCCCCTTCTCTGCCGCGATGGCCTGCACCGATTCGATGCCGTCCATGATCGGCATGTTCAGGTCCATGGCGACGACATGCGGTTTCAGCTTGCGCGACAGGCGCAGCGCCTCGGCACCATTGCGTGCCTCGCCGACGATCTCGATGTCCGATGCGGGCTCAAGCATCTTGCGGAGCGCGATGCGGACGAAGTTGCTGTCGTCCACCACCAGCAGGCGGATGCGCGGATCGGTCATGGCGCGGCGGTCCCGGCCGGAACGGTGGAGGCGGCGGAGGACGCGGCGGTCAGCCCCTCCGGCCGCAGCACAGGGATCAAGGTTTGGTCCAGACGGATGACGGCGGCGGTCAGCCGGTCGGACAGTGGATCGACGTCCTCCGCGGCGATCTTGCGGATGCGCTGGATCTCATCGGCGATCACCGCCACCGTTCCGCCATCGATCTCCACCATGATCGCAATCCCAGGCGTGGCGGGCGCGGCGCCGACCGGTCCTTGCGATAGCAACCGGCGCAGATCGAGGACAGGCAGGATGCGGCCGTCCACGTCGGTCAGTCCGTCGAAGCTCTCCGCCCCCTGCGGCAGACGAAGGCGGTCGGAAGGTTCCACGACACGGCACACCTTCTCGAATTCCAGGGCATAGATCCGCGCCTCCACCACGAAGGTCAGGAAGCGGCGGTAGAAGCGTCGCGGCAGGCGGCTTTCGGCCAGATCGTCATGCGGATCCCCGCCCTCGGGGATGAAGCCTCCGATGTCGTCGAGATGATCGCCCAGCTTGCGTGCCCCGCTCCTCACGTCGAGCCAAGTTCCATCGTAATCCACCACCCGTGACGGCGCACCCGCCTCCCCGACGCGCACACGGTCCAACGGCACGCGCACCACCCCACGCACGCCATCCACCCGCACTCCCACCGGCCCCCGGCCGGTCCGCAGTACGGCGGCATAGCCACCGGGACGCGCACCCACCCCCAGCGGGTCGGTGACCAGCACCGATCGCTTCTGCACCGGCGCCACCCCGCGCACGATGGCCGGCGCGTTGGGCAGAGGGCGCAGGTCCGCCAACGGGAAGACCAGCAGCAGATCGTCCATTTCCAATGCCTGCTGTCGCCCGGCGACCTCCACCATCAGCAGGCGGACGCTGGTCCGCTCACGTGCCGGGTCCGGCGGTTCGGGGGCGGCCCCGGTCAAGGCGGCGGCATCGAACAGCGCGGCCTGGACGGCGCCGCGCCCCATTTCCATCCGGTCCGGGTCGAGTAGGCGCAGCGAGCGGTCGCCATGGCGCAGGCGTCCGGCGACCGGTGTCCCGACATCCTCCGGCTCCGCTTCGGCAACCATCGCCCGCTCCGCCGGCAGGGTACCGCCGATCCGTCCGGCGCGCAGAGCCAGCAGCCCGGCACCGGCACGCAGGACGATCAGCAGCCCGCCCCGCCGGCCGCCGCTCCACACCAGCCCGAGCGACCGGTAACCGGTGACGTCCAGCACCGGCAGGATGCGGCCGCCGACGGTCGCCAGCCCTTCCACCTGCGGCGGGGCGAAGGGCAGCCGAGTGGTGCGGGTCGATTCGGCAACCTCCTCCACCCGGTCGGCCGGAACGGCGAAAGGGGTGCCGGCGATGTCGAAGGTCAGAAAGCCATGGGCCGTCATGGCGCATCCTCCAACCGCCGGTAGGCGAGCGCGCGGTCGCCGCGGTGACGCTCGAACCGGCCGTCTTCTCCCAGACGGTCAGTCGTGCCCAGCACCAGCCAGCCGCGCGGTGCCACCGCCCCGGTCAACAGGGCCAGCGCCCGGTCGCGGCTGTCGTCGTCGAAATAGATCATCACGTTGCGGCAGGACACGAGGTCGAAGCCTCCCTCCGGCACACCATCCGGCAAACCCGCATCCATCAGGTTGTGGCGGGCGAAGCGCACGATCCGATGAGCGTCGGCATGCACCCGGCGGTGCAAAGGCGCCTCGCTCCCCAGCGGGACGAACCAACCGTCATAGCCGTCCGGCATCTCGCGGAACGGCCCCAGCCCCTCCCCGCCATAGCAGGCGTTGGCGGCCTGCCGCACGGCGATGCGGCTGAGATCGGTCCCCAGCACCTGCACGTCCCAATCGGTTTCCAGGCCATGACCGGTCCGGCGCGCCTCCCCGGCGTCGGCCAGCGCCTCCAGCGTCACGATGGCGAGGCTGTAGGCCTCCTCCCCGGTGGCGCAGCCGGCGCTCCACAGCCGCAGGGTCCGCGCGGCGCGGCGGTCGGCGATCAACCGGGGGAGCAGACGGCCACGCAGATGGGCGTGGTGCGGCAGGTCGCGGAAGAAATAGGTCTCGTGGATCGTCAGGTTCTCGATCAGGCTCAGCCAGTCCGGACTGTCGGCCGGTGCCCGTTCGATCTGCGCCACCCATTCCTCCAGCACCGGCAGTGGCATCGCCGCAAGGATGCGCGCCAGTTTGCGTTCCAGCGGACGGTCGTGGCGGATGCCCGCCTTGCGCCGGACATCGTCCAGCAGCCGCCGCGCCAAGGCGTCGAGCGGACTGAGGGGGGGCCCGCCCTCGTTCACGGCGCCCGGAAGCGTTCGGCCAGCCGCCGCGTGTCGTCGGCCAGCCGGGAGAGGTGGACCATGGTCGCGGTGATCTCCTCCGACGCGGCGGCATTCTTCGATGCGACGGTACGGATGTTTCCGACGTTCGATTCGATCTCGACGATATGGTCCTGCTGATGGGCCATGGCGGCGGCGACCGATTGAACCATGCGGTCGATCTGGGCCACGCGCTCGGCGATGCCGTCCATCATCTGAACCACCTCCGCCGTGGCGGCCATCCCCTCCTCCGCCATCGCCGCGGCGGCCTCGACGATATCGGCGATCTGGCGGGCGCTCTCCACGGCGTTGTCGGCGAGCTTGCCGACCTCTTCGGCGACGACCTCGAAGCCCTTGCCCTGTTCGCCGGCGCGGGCGGCCTCGATGGAGGCGTTGACCGACAGGATGTTGGTCTTCACCGCGATCTGGGTGATCGCCTCGGTGATGCGGCCGATCCGGCGGCTGTTGTCGCCGATGGTCTGCGACACCTGGACGAGCCGCGCCATCTCCACCTTGCCCTTGTCGGCGAAGCCGGCGGTGACGCGCACCATGTCGGACGCGGCGCGTGTGCTGTCCGTCACCTCCGCGATGGCGCGCACCGACCGGCCGACGGCGTTCGCCACCCTGTCGAGATCCTCGGTCTGGATGGAGGCGCCGTCGGCGACCTGGGACACCGCCGTGCTGGCTTGGCCCGCGGCGACGGCGACCTGGGCCGCCTGCTGGCCGATGCGCAGAAAGGAGTTGCGGGCATCCTCCACCAGCGCCGCCATCTCGGCATAGCGGCCAGGCAGCGCCGGAAGGGGATGTTGGCCGTCATCCAACTCCCGGGTCAGGCGGAGAAGCGCGGCATGCAGTGCATCCTGAGCCGACAGGGTACGAGCAAGTGCCGAGGCGACAGCGCCCGCCTCGTCCCTGCGGAGGAGCGGTGTGGGAGCATCGTCGACGGCACCGTTGGCAAGCCGAACGGCCGCATCCTGCAGTCGGGACATCGTGTCCGACAGATCGAGCGCCAGCACCAGCGCGACCGCCAAAGCCAGGGCCAGCGCACCGCCCGTCGCCACCCACAAGGATTGCGGCGCGATGTCCGGGATCAGGCGGGGCAGCAGAAGGGGCAGGAGCGCCGCGGCGGAAGGCAACAGGACGGCTATGCCGAACCGGGGAAGAACTCGCAGGTTGGCCGGAAAGGACATGGCGGTAACGGCTCCTCACGATCGACCAAGGGCGCTCCGCGACAACTCGCGGAAGACGCACGCCACCCTTATGACTTGCCGGATGCACCCCAACCGAAGCAAGGTGATTCCAGCGGGCGATGTCGGATGCCGCATGCCGCGGTTCCGGTCGCCCATTCTCTTGCCCGCTCAACCCGGCTCCGTCGCCACGCGGCCCTGAATGGACCTCCACCGGCATGTCGATCGCCACCCGAATCGCCCTGGGTTTCGCCACCGTCCTGCTGCTGACCCTTGCCGTCGCCGTCACCGGATGGAGCGGCCTGAACACCTACGCCATGCAGGTGGAGATCGCCGCCCGCACCTCCCGCCTCGACACGCTGCTGCTCAGCGCACGGCAGGAGGAGGCACGCTATCTGATCGACGTCGATCCGTCCGCCAGCCGACGGGTACGCCAACTGACCGAGCAGTTGAAGACCGAAGCCGAAGCTCTGCTGGCACTGTCCGGTCATGCCGTCGCCCCAGGCGCGCTGCAGGAAGTGCTGGCGAAGCTGGCGGCCTACCGGAAGTCCTTCGACGAGGTGGTTCAGTTGGAGGTCGAGCGCTTCGCCAGCCTGGCGAAGCTCCGCAAGCAAACGGCGGCCCTGCTGGTGGTCGCGCAAACGCTGACCTACGAGCAGTCGGCGCGCTATGCCGACGCGCTGGCACGGCTGAAGGCCGATCCCGGCGATGGAACCGCACTGCGGACTTTGGAGTCCTCCGCCCTATTGACCACCATCGCCGGACGGCTGATCCAGGACACCCGCGGTGCCTTGCTGGACGTCCAGCAATATCTGATCGAACAGGGCGGGTCCGGCCGCAATTCGCCCAACGCAGCCATCGACCGGTTGCTGACCATCATCGGTGACGTCCAGAGGGCGTCCAGCGACCCCGAGATCCTGCGCGAGACCGAGAAGCTGACCGCCGCCGTCATGGGCGTCGAAACGGAATTCCTGCTGGTCGCGGATATCGTGGTCCGGCGCAGCGCCGCCCGTGCGGCGATGCGCGATGCCGCCGCAATCGTCAGCGATCAGGTCGCGCAGCTGGTCCTCGCCCAGACCGCGGAACGGGAAGCCGGGCGGTCGCGTGCCGTGCTGCTTCTGTGGAGCGGCGCATTGGGCGCGCTGGCGGCCGGAGCGGTGCTGTCGATGCTGATCGCCCGCAGCCTGACCGGTCCAATCGCCGCCACGACGACAGCGGTCCAGCGACTTTCCGAAGGCGACCTGACGGTCGCAGTGCCCAACACCGGCCGACGCGACGAGTTGGGCTCCATCGGCCGCGCGGTCGCCACCGTCATCCAGGTGCTGCACGGGCTGCATGGTGAAATGCACCGGTTGTCCGGCAAGCCGGTGGATGACGCCACGTCAGGGAACCCCCCGGCTTTCCGGGGCGCCTATGGTGAGATGGTGGCGCTGATGCAGGAAACCGGCGGCGCCTTCCGCGCCATTGGGGAACAGGCGACCCAGGTGGCCGTCGCGGCGGGCCAAGCGAGCACGGCCATCGCCCATGTCTCCGACGGCGCATCGGAACAGACCGACGACCTCGACCATGTGGCGACCGCGGTCGGTCAATCGGCCCGCGCCATCGCCCATGTCACCGATAGCACGCGCGACGCCTCCGACATGGTGAAGGACGCCGCGGATTTCGCCGACCGCGGGCGGGAGGACATGGCGCGCCTGCTGCGCGTGTCGCAGACCATCGCGGAGAACAGCCGCCGGATCGGCCGCATCACCGAGGCGATCACCCAAATCGCGGTGAAGACCAACATCCTGTCGGTCAACGCCTCCATCGAGGCCGCCCGCGCCGGCGAACAGGGCAAGGGCTTCGAGGTCGTCGCCGAAGAGGTCGGCAAGCTCGCCGACAATGCCGTGGAGAGCGCCCGCCAGATCGCCGAGATCATCGAAGCCGCGGCAGCTCTGGCCGAGGAGGGCAAGGCGGTCACCGAGCAGGCGCGACGCCGAATGGATGGGCTGGCCGAACGCGTGGACCGCATCGACGGCGCCTTCCAGTCGGTCGCCGTGGCGATGGAGGAGCAGCAGGCATCGGTCCGCGAAATCGAACGGTCGGTGGAAAGCGTTCGAACCGTCGCCTCCAAGAACGCCGCCGCGTCGGAGGAGATCGCCGCGACCATGCTCCATCTCTCCCGGCTGGCCGAGGAAACGCGACGTCAGGTCTCACGCTTTCAGACCAGCTGAAGCCAGGCCTTTGCCGGGGTTGTTTCGTACCCCATAGATGCGACGGCTGACAGTCGAAGGAGGTCCAACCGAAAGCGAGCCATCGCGCAAATATCCGAAGTGGTAATTCTTAATCCCACCGCCAGGATATTCGGCATTTAAATTTCTTTTAACCCTATTCCGCGCCTAATCCACACGCGGGAACGCTTGATCCCGAGAAGACACCCACCCGAACATTCGACTCACTCGATACCAAGGGAGCTACCCATGCCCGCACAGATGGTCGCCGATGAAGTCCGCACGGCCAGCCGCAT
>JBKHVJ010000162.1:0-36736 GCA_046570145.1 Alphaproteobacteria bacterium | reverse complement strand
TTCGCTCGCTTCCGTCGCCTCGCCGTCCGCTACGAACGGCGCGCCGATATCTTCACAGCCTTCCACAACATCGCCGCCAGCCTCATCTGCTGGCGCTTCGTCCAGAGATGGTTCTGTTAGGCACTCTAAGATCGGGCGGGCGTGCCGGGTGTTCGAGACCCGGCACGCCTACCCCCGAACATAGTCCGATTCCCCCGGCCCGACAACGCCACCTGTGTTGCCTGTCCCCTTTGCCATCTTCCGCCGAACAGCCTGCTAGCAAAAATGGAAGGAAGCTCCCGACATGACCGAAGACCGGAAGTTGCTGACCGAGTTCCAGCCGGGGCGCGGGTACAGCAAAGAGGACTGGGACGAGGTGTCCGACAACCCGGAATGGACGGACGAGGAAATGGGGCAGGCCCGCCCGTTCGCCGACCTATTCCCGGAGTTGGCCGAGAGCCTGAAGCGCAACCGAATCACCCCTTGATGCCCCGCCCACCCCGCATCATTGTAGTATCGTAGCATCACACAAACCCACAGAGAGGGCGCCATGGGCCGGATGATGTCCAGCCGGGAGTTCAACCAGAACCCCAGCGAAGCGAAACGGGCCGCCGAGGATGGCCCGGTGATCGTCACGGATCGCGGTGAGCCAGCTTTCGTGCTGCTGCGCTATGACACCTATCGGCGCCTGTCGGGCGAACAGGGCGGGTCCATCGTCGATCTGCTGCGCCAGGACGATGCCGGAGCCGACTTCGATTTCGAGCCGCCGCGGATCGGCGACATCGCCCGGCCGGCGGTGCTGGACTGATGTTCCTGCTCGACACCAACGCCATCTCGGAACTGCGGCGGCCGACGCGGGCCAACCTCGGCCTGCTCGCGTGGGCGGGCGGGGTGGCGCCGGCCGACCTGTTCATCTCCGCCATCACCCTGTTCGAGATCGAGCTGGGCGCCGGGCAGGTCAGCCGGCGGGACGCCGCACAGGGGGCGGTGCTGCGCGCCTGGATCGACACCCAGGTGATGCCGGCCTTCCGTGGCCGCATCCTGCCGGTAGATGCCGAGGTGGCGCAGCGCTGCGCGACGCTCCATGTGCCCGATCCGCGACCGCAGGGCGACAGCCTGATCGCCGCCACCGCGCTCGTTCACCGCCTGATCGTCGTGACGCGCAACGTCCGCGACTTCGAGCCGATGGCCGTGCCGGTTCTCAACCCCTGGAGCGCCGTCTGACCGCGGCGCCCTGCCCCTCCCCTTCTTCGTCGAGGAATCACCATGGCGTTGGTCCGAAAGCGCACCCTGCCGAGCGGGGAGATCAGGTGGCAGGTCGACTACCGCGATCAGGCCGGCAAGCGCCGGGCCCGCCAGTTCGCGACGAAGCGGGAGGCGGTGGAGTTCGAGACGAAGGCGCGGGCGGAGGTCGCCGCCGGCACCCACCTGCCCGCCTCCGATTCGATCACGGTCGCCGAGCTGGCGAAGCGCTACGTCAAGCACCTGACGGTTCGGCGCGACACCGGCCAGGCCATGGAGCGTGCGACGCTCGCCACCTACGAGAGCTGCATCCGCTGCCACATCACGGATCCGGAGGTCGGGATCGGCACCCTGAAGCTGGCGGCGCTGCGCACCGTCACGGTCGCCGAGTTCCGGGACCGGCTGCTGGAGGCCGGCCGCTCGATCGCCATGACGAAGCGGATCATCGCGACGCTGGGGTTCATGCTGACCTTCGGCCGGGCGAACGACCTGATCTTCACCGATCCGACCGAGGGCGTCACCGTGCGCCGGCCGGGCCGGTCCAGCGCCGCGATCTCGCACGAGGCGGCGCGGCAGTTGCGGACCAACGTCAAGCGGCTGCTGGATGCCGCGGACGATGAGTTCCGCCCCTACCTGATCGTCGCTGCCCTCGCCGGCCTACGGGCGTCGGAGCAGCGCGGCCTGCGCTGGGCGCATGTCGATCTGGATGCCGGCTTCATCCATGTCCGCGAGCGCGCCGACATCTACAACGAGATGGGCGATCCGAAGAGCAGCGCGGGCACCCGCGATATCCCCATCGGCCCGATGGTGGTCAACACGCTGAAGGCCTGGAAGCTGCGCTGCCCGCAGTCGGAGCTGGGCCTGGTGTTCCCGAACCGGAAGGGCGGCGTGCGTGCCCAGACCGATATCCACCGGCTCTGGTTCCGGCCGCTGTGCGAGAAGCTGGGGATCGCGATGCGGTGGCACGACCTGCGGCACTTCGCGGTGTCGGCCTGGATCGACCAGGGCTTCAGCGTGAAGGCGGTGATGACCTTCGCCGGGCACAAGGACTACCGGATGACGATGGAGCGGTACGGGAAGCTGTTCCCGTCCGAGGATCACCACCGGGCGGTCGCCGACATGGAGCGACGCCTGTTCGGATAGCCGGCGCCGATGCAACACGGCTGCAACACGAAAAAGCTACAGCATTGATTTTCTGGCGCTTTTCACGCCTGAAAATCGGGATGCCGTTCTGAGGATCGTCCGCGGAGTGGCGGCGGGGATGGGGTGTCGGCGCTTCGGTCGTGCGCCCTCCTGCCTGATGGGAAATTGCTGCCGCCCGGCGGGTTGTGCCGGGGCGATGTTGCCAGGCGCAGGAAATCCTTACGGACCGCGACCGGCCGGACTGTCGCTCATCGCCTCTGCCGCGGGCCGGCCAGAACATAGCGGCAAGCGGACCCCAGCAGCCAAGGCACGATCGCCATCAGCGCAATGGACAGGGCATTCCACTTCTGCCCGCTCTCAAGCTCGGTCGCCATGGCCGCAGCGAAGAGGAGAATCAGGACGGCGGTCCCGCAGCCGGCCCAATAGAGGACATTGCCGAGGCGGGCCAGAATGCCGGTCATTGTTCCCAATGGCCGTGGCACGCCACCCGATGGGGGATCGGAGCCTGCGGATATGCAGGAGCGGCAGAGAGATTGGCCGCGAAGATGCGACCGGTTTGAGGGTTCACGTTCGCCCGCATCGAATGGGTGTCGACCAGCGCCATCCCCTGGACGCGACCGGATTTTGGCAGGGCGGCCAACGGCTGTCCAGGCGTCGCCGGTGAGCGACAGGTGAAGGGGGCGCCCTGCAGGCATGCCCCCGTTCGCCAGCCGTATCCCCTACCCTTTACTGATAGCCGCCTTCGCGGGCGCGGTCCTTCGCTGCCTCTTCCTGCGCTTTCTCGGTGCGGCTGTCGATCCTGGCGCCTTCGGTCTTGCCGGTTTCGCCTGCCGGCTCCTGACGGTCGTCGTGCTGGGCGTCGGTTTGCCGCTTGTCGGGTTGATCAGCCATGTTGGCGCTCCTCGGTCGCGTATGGATTGGCGATGAGGAGGAAACAGCACAGCCGCCGGAACGTCGCGAACATCCGGTGGGGAGGCCGGTGGCGGTTTCAGCCGGTCGGCGGATCGGTCTCGCGGTCGGTGTCGGCACGGTCCAGGGCGGCATTGATCTGGTCCAGCGTGCGGCCGCAGCCGGTGCAGATGTCGCCGTCGATGGCGCACATGCCCAGGCAATCTGGATCGTCGCTCATGCGGTCGGGCCTTTCCGGCTGGTGGCAAAATGGTTCCACCCCTAGCCGAAAGCCACCCGCTCCTCAAGATGTTTGCCGGCCCGGATGCCACGAGGAGAACTACCCCGATATGCATAGCTGTCCGTCAGCGGGGCGCCCCGGATTGCGGTGCAAGACCTATGACGCTAAACTTTCAGCGTAACTTACTGATTACGATGGTATTCATGCCGACGGCGCTGTTGGTGTCCTGCGCGTTGTATCGTTACGGCACGGCACGGATGCCGGCAGCCCTGAAGGCTGCGGGCTTTCGCGTCTTCGCCATTTGCCCGCAAAACTCCCTGCTGGAGTTCAGCGACAGCATCGAAGGCAGGCACAGCTTTCCTCCGGGCTTAAGTCACGAAGACCTGACCGTGATCGCCGCAAGGGCCGCAGCACAGCTTCGGGCCGACATCGTGATCGCCTGCGAGGAAAGCGCCGTCAGAGTGCTGCACTCCGCCGACCGCTTGATGGAACGGGTGCCGGTGGACAGTGCCGATGCGCGATGCCTTCGCATCATCAAGGCGTGGTACGGAGGCCGATGCTGGGAGACGGTGCGATCGCAGTGCGTGCAGCATGCCGCCGACGCCGGTATCCGCACGCCACGGCAGATCGTCCTCGATCCCGGTGAAACCGGCGCCTCCGATCTGGCCGGTCTCGGCACACCGCTGCTGTTGAAGTGGGACTACAGCTCGGCCGGACGCGGGGTTCAACTGGCCGGTTGCGCTCGGGAGGCGCTGGAGATTGCGGCGCAGGCCACGGCCGGCCGACGGGAGAACGGCGCCGCGATGCCCGCCGACGGGCGGATCGTCGCGCAGGAGTTCATCCGGGGACCGGCGGCGTCGGTGTCGTTCTGCGCGCTGAACGGCCGGATGCTGGAGGGATTCGCCTACACCACGCTTCACCATCAACCGGCGCCCTTCGGTCCGGCGTCGGTGATCGAGGTGGGAGACCATCCCGCACTGATCGACATGGCGCGCCGTGTGGTGGAGATGACCGGCTATTCCGGCTTCGGCGGCATCGACGCGATCCTCCCGGAGGATGGCAGTCCGCCGGTCTTCCTGGAGTTCAACGCCCGTCCGACCCAGACCAGCCATCTCGGCGGCACGGTGGGGGCCGACCTGTGCCGGGCGATGGCCTGTGCCCTGGAAGGCCGCACCTATGACAGGCCCCATGACGGCAGCGTCGGCCGGAGCGCGGCCATGCCGGTCGCCCTGTTCCCGGCGGAATGGGTCCGCGATCCCAACAGCCGCTACCTCAAGTCGGCCTACCACGACGTGCCGTGGAGCGAGCGCCGGATGACGGCGGCGATCCTCAGCATCACCCCGCAGCTCCACCCCGCCTGACGGCTCACTCCGGCGATTGCTCCAACGACAGGTCGCCGGTGACCTCGTGCGTCAGGCCGATGCCGTCGACGGTCAGGACCACGCGGACGGGCAGCGACGTCACCCCATCCAGCCGTCCGTCCGCCAGTGCGCGGCCGACGGCCAGTTCGATTTCCCGCTGGGATGTCACGCCGACCTGCTTCAGGAACTTGCGCAGGTCGAGGTTGAAGGTCTCGTTGTCCATGGATTGCCCGCCTTGAGTCGGAACCGCTGCATTCCTGCCGTTCCGAACCCCGGAAGGCCGGTATTGGTTCCGCCCGACCGCAGCGCACACGACAAAGGCACCGGCCGGGACGGCCGATGCCTTTTCAGAACCGGGTGACGGCAGCGGCGATCACGCAGGACTTCGCCGCCGGCGACCGGGACCGGCGGCTGTCCGTTGTGGCCGCGCGGCGTCAGTCGTCGCGCTGGGTCCGTTCCATCCGCTCGTGACGCTCCTGGGCTTCCAGGCTCAGCGTCGCGATCGGGCGGGCATCCAGCCGGCGAACGGAGATGGGGTCGCCCGTCTCCTCGCAATAGCCGTAGCTGCCGTCGACGAGACGTTCCAGCGCCGCGTCGATCTTGGAGATCAGCTTGCGTTCGCGGTCACGCGTGCGCAGTTCCAGCGCGCGATCGGTCTCCGCCGATGCGCGGTCGGCGATATCCGGTTCCTGGATACCGCCTTCCTGGAGGCTGTTCAGCGTGCCGGTGGATTCCGCGAGCAGTTCCGCGCGCCAGCGCAGCAGCTTCTGGCGGAAATACTCCCGCATGATCGGGTTCATGAACTCCTCGTCTTCCGACGGGGAATAGTTCTGGGGCAGAAGCGGCGACGTCATCCGAAAGCATCCAGCGAAAAAGGGGTGATCCGGGCGGCGCGGAGTATAGGCACGCCACGTCGGGACCGCAACCCTATGGTTCGCCCCCGCAACGACCAAACAAGCCCTTGGAATAAAAAAGATTTGTGACCGTGGCGAATTCGCCGCCCCAACCCGTGCGCGCATGGCGGCCGGAAGGCCGCCACCTTGTCAGGAGGTGAGCTTCGCCAACTCCACCTGCGCGCGCAGGTCGATTTCGTCGAGAATCTCGGCCAGTCCGGGGTCGTCGACCTGGGCACGGCGGGACTGGACCACCTTGGCGAGATCCACCAGCTTCTGGACCGACAAGGTGCCGGACAGCAGGCCGTGCTGGATTTCCTCCAGCCGGTCCAGCATCTCTTCCGCCCGCATCTTGCCGCGCGACGCACGCGCGGTGGCGTCGTCGGTCGCATCGACCTCCTGGATGGCGAGCACGCCCGCAACCCCGGCCGTCGCGGCAGTGCCGCTGACCCCGTGGGCGGAGCCGGCCTCTCCCACCAGCTGCTTGGAGAACGCGGCGCCGGACGAGCCTTCGGCCTTGCCGGTGCGGCGGACCGAACCGCTGCCGCGTATGTTTCCGGTGCCTTCGACTTTCATGATCCGTGCAACCGTTTGCAGTAAAGGATGCGTAAACGCGCGCACTGTAGATGGATCAACCTTAACATCCGGTCAAGGCTTGCCGCAATCGGGCAAAAATTGCCGGGCGGCTGTGACCGAAACGCGTCATATAGCGGTCGTTTTTCGGGGCAATGACCGAAAGCTGCCGCGTGCCGCATCTGGCATGCCGTTTGTATAGGCCCGGGCACGAGTTCAGGAGTGTCCGCGTCATGATCCCCACCACCCTTCGCCTTCTGCGCCGCCGCACCGTTCTGGTCGTGCTGACCGCCCTGCTGGCGTTCGGTGTCCAGGCGGCACCGGCATTTGCCGCCTCCGCCCGTATCAAGGACATCGTCGATGTGGAGGGCGTGCGCGACAACATGCTGATCGGCTATGGGCTGGTGGTCGGCCTGAACGGCACCGGCGACAGCCTGAACAATTCGCCCTTCACCGAGCAGAGCCTGACCGGCATGCTGGAGCGGATGGGCGTCAACACCCGCGGCACCAACCTGCGCACCAAGAACGTGGCGGCGGTGATGGTGACGGCGACGCTGGGCGCCTATGCGGCGCAGGGCACGCGCATCGACGTCACGGTGTCGGCGATGGGCGACGCCAAGAGCCTGCTGGGCGGCACCCTGCTGGTCACCCCGATGATGGGCGCCGACGGCGAGGTCTATGCCGTGGCTCAGGGACCGATCGCGGTGTCGGGCTTTTCCGCCCAGGGCCAGGGCGCCAGCGTGACGCGCGGCGTGCCGACCTCCGGCCGCATCTCCTCCGGCGCCATCGTGGAGCGGGAAATCCAGTTCTCGCTGGCCGAGCTGCCGGTCCTGCGCCTCAGCCTGCGCAATCCCGACTTCACCACCGCCCAGCGCGTGGCGACCGCCATCAACATCCAGCTGCGCGGCAACCGCGCCCAGGCGACCGACCCGTCCTCCGTCCTGATCAACGTGCCGGAAACGCGGCGCGGCGACGTGGTGGGGCTGGTGACGGAGATCGAGCAGCTGCGCATCACCCCCGATCAGGTCGCCCGCGTGGTGGTCGACGAGAAATCCGGCGTCATCGTGATGGGCGAGAATGTCCGCATCTCCACCGTGGCCATCGCCCAGGGCAACCTGACGATCCGCATCACCGAGACCCCGCAGGTCAGCCAGCCGGGCCCCTTCAGCCAGGGCCAGACCGCGGTGGTGCCGCGCACCGACATCCAGGTCGACGAACAGTCCGACAACCGCCTCGCGGTGATGAATGCCGGGGTGACCCTGCAGGAGTTGGTACAGTCCTTGAATGCACTGGGCGTAGGGCCGCGTGACATGATCGCCATTCTCCAGTCGATCAAGGCCGCCGGAGCCCTGCAAGCCGAGATCGAGGTGATCTGATGTCCATGAGCTCCGCCCTTTCCGCCGGGTTCGGCGTGCGCACCCAGGCAAGGATTTCCGATCTGGAGGCAAAGGCCGACCCGGCAAAGCTTGCCCAGCTGCGCAAATCGGCCAACGAGTTCGAGAGCCAGTTCGTCTCGCAGATGCTGGGCCCGATGTTCGAGGGGATCGGCACCGACGAGACCTTCGGCGGTGGGCGCGGCGAGGAGATGTTCCGCCCGATGCTGATCGAGCAGTTCGGCAAGCAGATCACCCAGCGCGGCGGCTTCGGCATCGCCAATCAGGTTTACGGAGAGCTTCTTCGCGCCCAGGAGGCCAGCCATGGATAAGGTCGACGTCCGTTTCCCCCAGCAGCCCAAGCAGGCCGCCAACCTGCCGAAGAACGCGCAGGAGCGCGCGGTGGCGCTTGTCGAATTGATGGGCCGCCTGACCGCCCTGCTGGAGCGCGAGGCCGCCGCCGTCCGCGCCCGCCGCCCGGCGAAGGAACTGGCCCAGATCGTCAGGGACAAGCAGCCGATGACGCTCGTCTATGAGGAGATCAGCCGCCTGCTGCGCGTCGACCGCGAGGGCCTGATTGCGCTGCCGGCGGAGCTGAAGACGGCACTGAGGGATGCGACCGGCAAGCTCTATGCCGCGACCGCCGACAATGCCGAGGCCCTGCGCATCGGCGGCGAGGCCCAGAAGGTGATGGTGGATACCGTCGTCACCGTGATCACCCGCCAGCAGAAGGCGCCCTCGACCGCCTACGCCGCGCACATGGGCGGCGGCCGCGGCTATTCCCCGCCGCCCAGCGGCCCGCGCACCTCGGCGGCGCTCAACACGCGGCTTTGAGCGACGCCCGCCGACAGCCTTCATCCGTGACTGCCGAGACGTTTCGGACGGCCGCCTCCCGATCGGAGGCGGCCTTTTTCTTGCGCGGTTGAGTTCGCCGGCAATATCCGGCCGCCGCGGCAAGAAAGACCCCGCAGGGGGATGTTTTTGCCGGTCGCGGCCCTGGCATGGGGCCGGAACTGCCGCCCTGCCCCTCCCCGGCGCATCCGCGGAGCCGGTCCGGCAACTGGCCCGCTCGTTGCATTGATACCGCCGCATCGCCGTCGGTGCGTTCCGCCGTCCTGAGAGGCCGTTCCATGGATATCCAATCGAACAACATCGCCGCGTCCTTGTTCGACGGTCTCGCCCAGTCCCAGCAGACACAAGGGACGTCGGCGAAGAACGACCTGTTTTCCAAGATGATGGACCGCATGCTGGCCGATGCCGCCGCGCGCAAGCGCGAACAGGCCGCCGATGCCGCCCGCGACTCCGCCAACGAGGCGAAGGATGCCCGCGACGCCCGCGCGGCCGACGCGCAGCGCAAGGCTCCGGTCCGGGCGGAACCGAAGCCCGATCCGAGCCGCGACGCCCGTGCCCAGGCCGCCCGCCGGAGCGATGCGGATGCCGAGCCCGCCCGGACGCCGGAACCGAAGGTCGCCAGGACGGACGGCGACCGCGAGGTCCAGGCCGGTCGGGACGACCGCAAGCCGGTCAAGAGCGACAAGCCGAAGGAGACCGCCAAAGCCGACGGTGCAAAATCCGACGCCGCCAAGGCCAATATCTCCAAGTCCGATGCGGCAAAGACCGGTTTGGAAGCCGCCGTCACCGATCAGGCACAGGCTGACGACGGGACGGATGCGGCAGTTGCGGACGCCGAGGCTGCACAGACCGAGATCGACGCGGCCGTGGCCGAGGGGGGCGGGACCGGCGACCCGTCCGCCGAGGATGCCGGGGCGGAAGAGCAGATCGCCGACCAGCCCCTGTCCGCCGCCACGGAGCCGGCGCTGCAGCAGCCGGTCCCGCCGCCAAGTGACCTGATCCTCGCCGGATTGGCGGCGTCCGGCCAGTCTGCCACCGGTGCGGCCGGCGATGAAGGCCAGGACGGAGAAGCGGCGGTTGCGGCGGCCGGTGCGGTGGCCGGTGCCGTGGATCCCGCCGTTCAGATTGCACAGGCACAGGCCGCGGCCGGCACCCTGAGCGCGGCGCAGGCCGGTGCGGATGCCTCGGCAAAGAGCGCCGCCGATGCGCAGCCCGAGGATGGAGACGTCGCCCGGCAGGCCCAGGGCGCGGCCTTGACCGGTGTCGATGGCGGCACCCATAGCGGCGAGGACGCGGCGGAGACTCTACCGGACGATGATGCCGCCCTGCCCGACCGCTTCGCCGAAATGCTCGCCGCCGCAAAGGCGAAGTCCGGCGAGGCCAACCAGGGTGGCAGGCAGGCAGGCGCCGATGGCGGCAGCCGGAACGACACGCAGCCCCAGGCCATGCCGCAGCCGGCCACAGCCGCTCCGGCGGTTCCTCCGGTCGCGGAAACGGTTGCCGCGTCGGCCGCCAAGGCGACCGGCGCGCTGGAGGGGATCGACGGCGCTGGTGCCGCCGCCGGCGCAGGCCATGCCGCTGCCGGCGCCCACACCCATCCGGCGCTGACTGCCATGGAAGGGATGCACGGTGGCATTCACGGTGGCATTCACGGCGGCATTCCCGGCATCGACCTGCCGCAGGCGACCGCGACGCTGCGCCCGTCGCGCGGCAGCGCCGGCATGCCGATGGGCGTCCATGACCAGATCGCCGTCCATATCAAGAAGCAGGTCGGCGACGAGGTCGACCAGTTCACCATCAACCTGCACCCGGCCGAACTGGGGCGGATCGACATCAAGCTGGACATCGGCGCGGATGGCCGGGTCAGCGCGATGGTCGCGGTGGAAAGGGCCCAGACTCTCGAACTTCTGCAGCGTGACAGCCGCGGACTGGAACGCGCCTTGCAGGAGGCTGGACTGCAGACGGACTCCAACAGCCTGAACTTCAGCCTGCGCGGCGAAGGCAACCCCTTCGGCAATGACGGGCGAGGCGACGGCAAGGGGACCGGAGCGGGCCGGCGCGGCCGTGGCTTCGACGGAAGCGACGACCAGGACGCGTCCGACACCGCCGTCTACACCGCGACGCTCGGCAACGGACGTCTCGACATCCGCGCCTGATCCCGGCAACACGACCGCCGCACCCAAGACACCGGCCGCAAGAGCCACGAAGGACGACCGCCATGACGACGACCAACACCACCCCGACCGTGAACCAGTACGGCACCTATTCGGGCGGCTTGTCGACCGGGTCGAAGACGGCGGCCGAGTTGGCCAAGACCCCGCAGACCGATGCCGACAAGACCGCGTCGGCGACCAAGGGCCTGGGCGACAATTTCCAGACGTTCCTCACCATGCTGACCACGCAGATGAAGAACCAGGACCCGCTGAAGCCGCTCGACACCAACGACATGACCAAGCAGCTGGTCGATTTCGCCAACGTCGAGCAGAACATCGGCACCAACAGCCGCCTGGACAAGCTGGTGCAGTTGCAGTCCGCCGGCACAGCCTCCACCAACCTGGCCTATCTCGGCCGCATGGTCGCCTTCGAGGGCGACAGCTTCCAGTACAGCCAGGGCATGACCCAGGCTCCGCTCGGCTACGAGCTGGCGACCTCCGCCAAGTCGGTGCGCATCGACATTCTCGACGCCAAGGGCAACATCGTCCGCTCCATGCAGGGCGAAACCACCGCCGGGACCAAGCACACGGTCAACTGGGACTTCAAGGACAACAACGGCCGCGCCGTGCAGCCGGGGACCTATCGCCTGAACATCGCCCCGGTGTCGGAGGTCAAGGGCGATACGATCAAGACGACCACCTACACCTTCGGCACCGTCGCCGGCATCGGCAACAGCAAGGAAGGCGAAACCGTGCTGAACATCGGCGCCAGCGAAGTCCCGCTGTCCAAGCTGACCACGGTTTACTGACGTCCGTTACCGGCGCTCGTTACCGGCGGGGGCGGCCGGCCATCTGCGGCCGCCGGACAGGCCCCCGCCCCTGCTGTCCGTTCGGAGTAGGGGATACCCCGCGATAAAAAGTTAACCCTATCGTTTAGCCATTTGTTAAGTGCCGGCGCCTAAAGTACCCCGAAATCGTGGAATCCACAGTTTGGGTTGGAGCGTCCGCGCATGGCACTCATAGAACTCGACACCGGCGATGACTCTGCGGCCGGTGCATCGGTCATTGGTCCTGAGGGGCGTCCCATGACCGAAAACGACCTTCCCCCGCCCGACACCAAGCGTTGGGTGATGCGCCGCAAGGCGGAAGTGGTCGCCGGCGTCCGATCGGGCCTGATCAGCCTGGAGGAGGCCTGTCGCCGCTATACCCTGTCGGTGGAGGAATTCCTGTCCTGGCAGAGGCTGATCGACAGCCACGGCATGCGGGGCCTGCGCGCCACCCGCTTGCAGGACTACCGTCCCGGCCAGCCCGTCCGCGACCGGATCGGCGCGGACTGACGCATCGGGCCGAATTGAAGAAGCGCCGCAGGTCTGGCCTGTGGCGCTTTTTGCGTTTTGGATGATGTTGATCGGGTCGGGAGAATCCGGCGCCTATTTCCGCCCTTCCCCGCACGCTCCGTCGATCAGCGCCGCCGCCGCACTCGCCACCGCCCCGTTGCCCGGCCCGAGTTCCAGCGCGCGGCCAGCGGCGTAGGCGCCTTCCATCAGCAATTGCAGTTGCCCGGTCATCCGGTCCGGATCGTCCGCACCGGCAGCGGCGGCCAATGCGCGCAGGCGGTCGCGGACCATGCGCTTGTGGGCCAGCGCCAGCGCGTGGGCGGGGTTGGCGGGGTCGCGCAGTTCGGCGGCGGCGGTGGTGAAGGGACAGCCCTGGAATTTGGGGTGGTCGATCCAGTGGCCGAGCGCCACGAACAGCGCCTTCATCTGCGCCCGCGGGTCGCCGGGATGCCGGGCGGTCACCCGGTCCCACCACGCGGCATGCTGGGCGATGTTGCGCTCCAGATAGGCGCAGACCAGATCGTCCTTGGACGCGAAGTTGCGGTACAGGCTCATCTTCGCGACGCCGGATCGGGCGATGATCGTGTCGATGCCGACCGCGCGAATGCCCTCGCGGTAGAACAGTTCCGCCGCCGTATCGAGAATCCGCTCCCGCGCCGGCTTCCTGACCGCTGCCGTCTCTGCCATCCGACCCCACCCGTTCAGGACGGCCCCGCCGCAAGCCTGGCCGTTGACAATGATACAGACCTGTCTCTACCATCGAGCGAAAGAGACAGGTCTGTATCATAGCTGGCCGATCCGGCCCTGACCACCACAACGAACGGAGTTCCGGGGGATGCGCTATTTCGAGGATGTCACGGTGGGCGACCGCTTCACCGGCGGGCCGCTGATGGTCGAAGAGGCGGAGATCGTCGCCTATGCCGGGAAGTTCGACCCCCAGCCCTTCCACCTGGATCCGGTGGCGGCGAAGGACACGCTGTTCCGCGGGCTGGCGGCGAGCGGCTGGCACACCGCCGGTATGACGATGCGCATGATCGTCGGCAGCAACGCGGAGCTGGCGGGCGGCTATATCGGCATGGGCGTCGATCAGATCGGCTGGCCCCGCCCGACCCGTCCCGGCGACGTGCTGCGCATCGAGATGGAGGTGCTGGAGGCGCGGCGCTCCGCCAAGCGCCCCGACCAGGGCGTGCTGCGGGTGAAGACCACCACCTTCAACCAGAATGACGAGGTGGTGCAGACCATGATCGCCAACCTTCTGGCCCCCGGCCGCCCGGCCTGAACAAAAAAAGCCCCCGCAACCGCATGGGTCGCGGGGGCCGTGACTGCCGATACAGCCGTCAGCGCTTCAGGCCGGCGGTGAAGGCGAAGTTGTCGAAGGAGTTCTCGGCCACCCGGAACCACAGATACTCGTCGTCGCGGAACTTCTTCCACGGCTCGTAGATCTTGGCGAACTTCGGGTTGGTCTTCGCCGTCTCTTCATACAGCTCGGTGGTGGACTTGTAGCAGGCCTCCATCACGTCGCGCGGGAAGGGGCGCAGCTGGGCGCCGCCGCCGACCAGACGCTTCAGAGCGGCCGGATTCTCGGCATCGTACTTGGCGGCCATGGTCACGTTGGCTTCGAAGCAGGCGGCCTCGAGGACGGCCTTGTACTGCTTGGGCAGCTGTTCCCACTGCTGCTTGTTGACCAGCAGCGAGACGTTCAGCCCGCCTTCCCACCAGCCCGGATAGTAGTAGTACTTGGCGACCTTGTTGAAGCCGAGCTTCTCGTCGTCGTACGGGCCGATCCACTCGGCGGCGTCGATGGTGCCCTTTTCCAGCGACGGATAGATGTCGCCGCCGGCGATCTGCTGCGGCACGACGCCCAGCTTGGACAGAACCTGGCCGGCGAAGCCGCCGATGCGGAACTTCAGGCCCTTCAGATCCTCGACGGTCTTGATCTCCTTGCGGAACCAGCCGCCCATCTGCACGCCGGTGTTGCCGGCCGGGAAGTTCACGACGCCGTAGCCGTCGAAGAACTCGCGCAGCAGGGGCATGCCGCCGCCATTGTAGATCCAGGCGTTCTGCTGGCGGGCGTTCAGGCCGAACGGCACCGTCGCGTCGAAGGTGAAGGTCGGGTCCTTGCCGACATAGTAGTAGCTGGCGGTGTGGCCGCATTCGACCGTGCCGTTCTGCACGGCATCCAACACCTGCAGGCCGGGGACGATTTCACCGGCGGCGAAGGGGCGGATGGTGAACTTGCCGTCGGTCGCCGCGGCGACGCGCGCCGCGATGGTGTCGGCGCCGCCGTAGATGGTGTCCAGGCTCTTGGGGAAGCTGGACGCCAGACGCCAATGGATTTCCGGCTGGGACTGCGCGATGGCGGGAGCCGCCAGCGTGCTGGCGGCGACGCCGACGCCAGCCGAGGTCAGGAAGGAACGGCGCTTCATGAACGTTTCCTCATCGTTATGGCCATGACGCCCATTGCGTGAAGGCGTCTTTTGCCGAACAGAAGACACTATGGTGCCTGAACAATCCTAGAAATCGCAGCGGCTTTCCGGCAATTCGTCAAAATGCATGGCTTCCATTCCCATTCTATTCCACCGCGTGGAAAATACAGCGCGCATGCGCGACTGTTCCGGCGCCGACAGCCTGTCGCCGCCCCGGGGATATTCAAAGCGTTGCATCGCAGGACCATGCGAAGACCGGCGTCTGCTCCCGAGAGCATCCATCAGCCGCATCGATCAACCGCGGAACCGTCTTGCCGTCACCTGAATGGTTACGTGTACCGATGATATATCCGACGTCCGGAAAGGCACACACCCCTACTTTCGTTCAGGAGCGCAGCAGGGTGGCGAGTCACCGTCCCATGCCGTGGGAAAGCGCCTTGTGCATGCATAAAAAGCGAGCACTTGAAATTACATACAACCTGCAGCTTACGACCGGCAGGGATGCTTGGCATGTTTGCGCCGCGGTCGGGGCGGTGGAGTGGCCACCGCCCGCGCCGCATTGACGGAGGGCAAGAGGATGAACCAGATCCTCACTCTACCCCAGCGCACGCTTCACGATCAGCGACAGCTTTTCCAGCATCGCAGGATCGCGGTGGGACGGAGCGGTCATGATCGCGTTGTCGAGCGCGGTGTGGCAGCCCTGGGCGCAGGGGCCGTCGCGATGCGCCACCTTCGGCGCCAACGCCGAGACCAGCGAGCGCGCCTTGCCGGCATTGGCGACCACCACCTTGATCACCGCATCGACCGAGACATGGTCGTGCCCCTCGTGCCAGCAGTCGTAGTCGGTGACCATGGCGACGGTCGCGTAGCACATCTCCGCCTCGCGGGCGAGTTTGGCCTCCGGCATGTTTGTCATGCCGATCACGTCGCAGCCCCAACTCCGGTACAGGTTCGACTCGGCGACGGTGGAGAATTGCGGCCCCTCCATCACCATGTAGGTGCCGCGCCGCCGGTGCGGGATGTCCAACTCGACCAGAGCCTGCTCGATCAGGTCGCCCAGCCGGCCGCAGACCGGATGCCCCAGCGCCACATGGGCGACCAGCCCGCTGCCGAAGAAGGTCTTGTCGCGGGCGAAGGTGCGGTCGATGAACTGGTCGATCACCACGAAGGTGCCCGGCGGCAGATGCTCCTTCAGCGAACCGACCGCCGACACCGACAGGATGTCGGTCACGCCCAGTTGCTTCAGCGCATGGATGTTGGCGCGGAAGTTCAGCTCCGTCGGCGGAATCCGGTGGCCGCGACCGTGGCGCGGCAGGAAGACCAGCTTGCGGCCCTCGAATTCGCCGGTCAGCAGCTCGTCGGACGGGTCGCCGAAGGGCGTCGTCACCTTGACCCAGCGGGTGTTCTCCAGACCGTCGATGTCGTAAAGGCCGCTGCCGCCGATCACGCCCAGAACCGCGTCGTTCCCCATGGTCCGCTCTCTCCCGCTACGATGGCGCGAGTATTTCGGGCATGGGAAGGGAATGCAACCGCCGAGGCGCCGTCAGCCGCCGCCGCGATCCGGCCGCCTTGGCCCGGCCAGACACAGCAGCACCGCTCCTAACAGCAGCCCGGCGGCCAGCCCGCCGGCATGGGCGCCCCATCCGACCTCGGCCAGCGGAGAGCCGGCGGGCGGCGGGATCAGCGTCATCGCCGCGTTGAGCAGCGCGAAGACGACGACCGCTCCCTGCACCAGCCGCCGGGGAAGGCGCCGCGACAGCAGCCCGAAGCGCGGGCGCATCCACAGGAAGGCCCCCATCAGCGCGCAGATCGCCCCGCTCGCCCCGATCAGCGGCGCCATCCGGTCGGCCGCCAGCAGCCCTTCGGTCAGAGCCGCCGCCACCGTGCCGGCGAAGAACAGCAGCAGATAGCGCAGATGCCCGGCCTCGCGCTCCACCACGTCGCCCAGCAGCCACAGCACCGCCATGTTGGAGGTCAGGTGCGTCAGGTCGCCATGGATCAGCACATGTCCGAACAACCCGCGCCACAGGGCGACGGTGGGCAGCGGCCCGGCCAGTTCGACCGTCCCGAAGAAATAGGCGGGGACGAAGGCGAAGGATTCGGGCGGAAGCCGCAGCACGAAGGCCAGGACGCACAGCAGGATGACGGTGCGGTTGGCGTAGGGCGGCAGGGGCGCGGCGGCGACCGGCCGCTTTCCGCCAACCCTGCCCCGCCCCTGCCGGTCCCCCTGCCGGTCCAGCGCCAGCGCCATCCCCCCGCCTCCGCCCCTCGGTCACGCCATGCCGGCCCGCCAAGCGTTGCCGCGGCGATCGGCCTCACCCCAATGTAGGAAGGGGTATTGTGGAAGAACAGGCGCTTTCCGCGGCCCCCGGCGCCCTCCTATACCGGTCGGACGGATTGGAGCGGCGCCCGACGGCTGTCACAGTGGCTCTACCATCCGGCGAGGTTCCCTCCGCCGGACAATGACAACCGGGGAAGAAACGACCATGAACGAACGTCAGGATACCGGCAGCATGACGGTGGAACGCCAGGGCCGCGTCATGGTGCTGACCATGAGCGACTCCGGCACCCGCAACGCGCTCGGCCTGCGGATGATGGCCGCCGGCCGCGATGCGCTCGACGAGGCGACGCACGACCCCGACATCGGCGCCATCGTGCTGACGGGGGCCGGCGGCGCCTTCAGTTCGGGCGGGCACCTGAACAACCTCTATCACCACGGCAGCCGCTCGCGGTCGGAGAACCGGGACGGGATCGAGCGCTTCCACGGCTGGGTCCGCGCCATGCGCGAATGCCCGAAGCCCATCGTCGCCGCCGTGGAAGGACCGGCCGCCGGCGCCGGATTCTCGCTGGCGCTGGCCTGCGACCTGATCGTCGCGGCGGCGGACGCGCAGTTCCTGACCGCCTATGTCAAGGTCGGGCTGACGGCGGACGGCGGCGCTTCCGCCTCGCTGGCCCGCGCGCTGCCGCCGCAGCTCTATGCGGAACTGATGCTGACCGGCGGCCCGGTCGATGCCGCCCGCCTGCATGCGGCCGGGATCGTCAACCGCGTCACGGCACCGGGACAGGCGCTGCCGGAGGCGGTGGCCTGGGCGCAAACCGTCGCGGAGGGACCGAGCGGCGCCATGGGCCGGGCCAAGAAGCTGATGGAACTGGCCTATGGCAGCTTCGCCACCCAGCTCGCCCGCGAAAGCGACCTGTTCGTCGAGGCCCTGCACCACGGCGAAGCGAAGGAGGGCATCACCGCCTTCTTCGAAAAGCGCCCGCCGTCGTTCCACAAGCGTTGAGGTCGCCGGCCGTGGCCGTTCACCGGACCAGGACGTGGGCCGCCTCCTTGGTGCGTTCGACAGCCCCGGCCATCTGACTGACCGCCGTGGAAATCGCCGTGATGTTGGACGTCACCGTCGCCACGGCGGCCGACGCCGCCTGCATGTCGGCCGACATGGTCTGCGTGACGGCGCTCTGTTCCTCCACCGCGGAGGCGGTGCCGGTCACATGCTCCCGCACGGCGGCGACCGCCTCGCGGATGGCGTTCAGGGCGCTGGCGACTTCGGCCGAGGTCGACTGGATGCCCTCGATCTCCGCCGAGATCTGCTCGGTCGCCCTGCCGGCCTGATTGGCGAGGTTCTTCACCTCCGACGCCACGACGGCGAATCCCTTGCCGGCCTCTCCGGCGCGGGCCGCTTCGATGGTGGCGTTCAGCGCCAGCAGGTTGATCTGCCCGGCGATGGAGTTGATCAGACCGACGATTCCGTTCATCGCCTGGGCGGCAGCGGCCAGGCGGTCGGTGCTCTCCGCCACCGCCACGGTACGGTCGAAGGCGCTGTCGGTCGCCGATCGGGCGCGGGACATGCTCTGCGAGATCTCGCCGATGGAGGCGACGAGTTCCTCCGCGCTGGACGCCACCGACTGGACGCTGGCGGATGTCGAACCGGCGGCGGCCCTGGCGGAGCCCGCCTCTCCCAAGGACAGGTGGAGCGCCTGATCGACCTCGCCGAAATTCTTGTCGATCATCGCCTTGAGGTTGGTGAGAAGGGCGACCTGGGGGGAAATGTCCGACGCGAACTTCACGATCTTCGTCACCCGGCCCTTCTCGTCGAAGATCGGGTTGTAGGAGCATTCGATCCAGATGGTGTTGCCCGACTTGCCGATCCGCTTGAACTGCGCGCTCTGGAACTCGCCGCGGCGAAGTGTCTCCCAGAACCGGGCGTAATCGGCGCTGTCGCGCAGGGCCGGCTCGACGAACATTTTGTGGTGCTTGCCGATCACCTCGTCCCGGCGATAGCCCATCACCTTCAGAAAATTGTCGTTCGCCTTGGTGATGACGCCCTCCGTGGTGAACTCGATCACCGCCTGGGAGCGGCTGATCGCCGCCATCTGAGTGGCGTAGTCGAGATTCTCCAGCCGCTCCTTGGCGTCGGCCCATTCGACGACGAAGCCGATGCGCTGCCCGTTGTCGGTCAGCGGCGAGACCAGCAGGTCGAACTGGTGGCCACCGACCTTGATGGTGGCGCTGTACGGCTTGGTCAGCGCGGCCAGCATCCGGCGCTGATGGTCGGGATTCTTGTGGAACACGTCGATGTTACTGCCGACCAGCCGGTTCACATCCAGCCGGGGCAGCTCCTTGCGCAGGTCGCCCTCGACCTCGCGCAGCAAGGAAACCACGGCGGGATTGACATGAACGATCGTCAGATTCTCGTCGGCCACCATCACCTTCGCCCGCAGGGCATCCAGTGCCGACATCTTCCGCATCAGCGCCTGTCTGTTTTTCCCCCGTCCGAACATTGCCTTCCCCCACTTCGATCCACACCTCTGCGGCCGATCATACATAAGGCTGGGGAAGGTTCTATTGGGGTAGATCCGATTCATCTCTATTGATTTAAATCATCAACCTCTTGTTTCAGAGAGTATTGATAACAATCTTCGATCCCCGCCGCCCGGCATGACAGGAAACGACCGTCAACCACCATCACGATTTCTCATCGATGATGGAGCACTCATTTCTCATCATCTGAGTTCATGTCCCAAGTGACGAAGCAATCAGTTGCCCGCCCGGACGGCATTGTGGAGGTGGCCGGAGACGACGGTCCGGCGCGACCGATACCGGGAAGCGCGATCCGCGCCGCTGGCAAGGCCGCCCGGGAGGTCACGGTTCCCGAACATCTCCTCTCGATTGCGCATGGAACGGTTCTTCACCATCACAGGGATTAAGCGCCGAACATACATCTCCCCATACGTTTGGATGTTGATGTCTCCCGGCGTCGAGTTGTATGACTCTCGGGCATGACACAACCGCGCCGCCCCCTGTCCGATGCCGAACGGCTAGACTGGATCCGCCTCATTCGCACCGAGAATGTGGGGCCGATCACCTTTCATCGCCTGCTGGAGCAATATGGCAGTGCCCGCGCGGCGCTGGACGCCCTGCCTGAATTGGCCAAGCGCGGCGGGCGGACCAAACCGCTGCGCGTCGCCTCCAAAGCCGAGGCGGAGCGGGAGATGCAGGCGAACCGCCGCTTCGGCGCCCGCCTGATCTGCGCCTGCGAACCCGACTACCCGGAACCGCTGGCCGCGGTCGACGATGCGCCGCCGGTGATCTCGGTGGCGGGCCACGCCCATCTGCTGAAACGGCGCGCGGTCGCCATCGTCGGGGCGCGCAACGCCTCGCTGAACGCCAAGAAGTTCGCCGAGTCTCTGGCGCGGGAGCTTGGCGCGGCCGGGCTGCTGGTGGTTTCCGGCCTTGCCCGCGGCATCGACACCGCCGCCCATGCCGGCTCCATCGCCGGCGGCACCGCCGCGGTGCTGGCGGGCGGCGTCGACGTCGTCTATCCGCCGGAGAATGAGGGGCTCTACCGCGACATCGTGGCGCAGGGCGTGGTGGTGGCGGAAAGCGCCATCGGCACCCAGCCGCAGGCCCGCCATTTTCCCCGCCGCAACCGCCTGATCTCCGGCCTGTCGCTGGGCGTTCTGGTGGTGGAGGCGGCGCTGCGCTCCGGCTCGCTCATCACCGCGCGGATGGCGCTGGAGCAGGGGCGCGAGGTGATGGCGGTGCCGGGTTCGCCTCTCGACCCGCGCTGCCACGGCACCAACAATCTGCTGCGCCAGGGGGCGACGCTGGTGGAGAGGGCCGACGACGTGCTGCGCGCCATCGAGAACCTGCGCCCGCCGACGCTGTTCGAACGGCCGCGCGACCTGTTCAGCGCCGCCGGATTGACCGCCGGACCCGCCGCGGAACCGGACGAATCCGACCTTGCCAAGGCACGCGCCCTGATCCTGGAAAACCTGGGCCCCTCGCCCGTCACCATTGACGAACTCGTCCGCGGGTGCCAATTGTCCGCTCCGGTGGTGCTGACCGTGGTTCTGGAACTTGAGCTTGCCGGCCGAGTCCAGCGTCTTCCCGGTCATCAGGTCTCTCTCGCCTGATCGGCAGCGCCGTGGTTTGTGTGGGCATACGCGAAGGGCTGGTTTCTTGCCGGGCAGCAACGTCGTCATCGTCGAATCGCCGGCCAAGGCGAAGACCATCAACAAGTATCTGGGCGACGACTACACCGTCATCGCCAGCTTCGGCCATGTCCGCGACCTTCCGGCGCGGGACGGGTCGGTGCGCCCGGATGAAGACTTCGCGATGGAATGGGAGCTGGGCGACCGCTCCAAGCGCCACATCGACGAGATCGCCAAGGCGGTGAAGTCGGCCGACCGCGTCTATCTCGCAACCGACCCGGATCGCGAGGGAGAGGCCATCGCCTGGCACCTGTCGGAACTGCTGCGCGAAAAGCACCTGACCGACAATCGCGACGTCCAGCGCATCACCTTCAACGAGATCACCAAGAGCGCGGTGCAGGCCGCCATCGCCAACCCGCGCGACGTGTCGCGCGAACTGGTCGACGCCTATCTGGCGCGCCGGGCGCTGGACTATCTGGTCGGCTTCACCCTGTCGCCGGTGCTGTGGCGCAAGCTGCCCGGCTCCAAGTCGGCCGGCCGCGTGCAATCGGTGGCGCTGCGCCTGATCTGCGAGCGCGAGTCGGAGATCGAGGTCTTCAAGCCGCAGGAATACTGGTCCATCGCGGTCGGTTTCACCACGCCGGCCGGGGCCACCTTCACCGCATCGCTGACCCAGCTGGACGGGAAGAGGCTCGACAAGTTCGGCCTGCCCAACCGCGAGGCCGCGGAGGCCGCGGTGGCGAAGATCCTGCCGCAGACCTTCGCCGTCTCGTCGGTGGAGCGCAAGCAGAGCCGCCGCAACCCGTCGCCGCCCTTCACCACCTCCACCCTGCAGCAGGAGGCCTCGCGCAAGCTGGGCTTCGGCGCCACCCGCACCATGCGGACCGCACAGAAGCTGTATGAGGGCGTGGACATCGGCGGCGAGACCGTCGGCCTCATCACCTATATGCGAACCGACGGCGTCAGCCTGTCGCAGGAGGCCATCGACGGCGCCCGCGGCCTGATCGGCTCGCAGTATGGCGAGCGCTACGTCCCGGCCCAGCCGCGCGTCTACAAGACCGCAGCCAAGAACGCCCAGGAGGCCCACGAGGCCATCCGCCCGACCGACCTGCAGCGCCGCCCCGACTCGGTCTCCGGCTATCTGGAACAGGACGAGCTGCGGCTGTACGAGCTGATCTGGAAGCGCACGCTGGCCAGCCAGATGGAAAGCGCCGTGCTGGATCAGGTGGCGGTGGACATCGCCGGCCCGTCCAAGGACGTGGTCCTGCGCGCCACCGGCTCCATCGTCGTGTTCGACGGCTTCCTGAAGGTCTATCAGGAGGACCGAGACGACGCCGCCGAGGACGACCAGCAGGAACGCCGCCTGCCGGCCATGGACCAGGGCGACGCCCTGGCCCGCGGCGACATCGCCCAGGACCAGCATTTCACCCAGCCGCCGCCGCGTTATTCGGAAGCCAGCCTCGTCAAGAAGCTGGAAGAGCTGGGGATCGGCCGGCCGTCCACCTACGCCTCGATCCTGCAGGTCCTGCAGGACCGCAACTATGTCCGGCTGGACAAGCGTCGCTTCATCCCGGAAGACCGCGGCCGGCTGGTGACGGCCTTCCTGGAGAATTTCTTCCACCGCTATGTGGAGTACAACTTCACGGCGGAGCTTGAGAACCAGCTGGACGAAATCTCCGACGGCAAGATCGACTGGAAGACCGTCCTGCGCGACTTCTGGACCGCCTTCGACGTGGCGGTGAACGGCACCAAGGATCTGACGATCACCCAGGTGTTGACCACGCTCGACAATGAACTCGGCGCCCATTTCTTCCCCGCCGCCACCGAGGACGGCCACGATCCGCGGGTCTGCCCGGTCTGCCGCGAGGGCCGGCTTGGGCTGAAGCTGGGCAAGATGGGCGCCTTCATCGGCTGCTCGCGCTATCCGGAGTGCCGCTACACCCGGCCGCTGGCCGTCGCCAACGACGAGAACGGCGAGGCGCAGGAAGGCCCGCGCGAGCTGGGCAACGACCCGGAGACCGGCCTGCCGGTGACGGTGCGCCGCGGCCCCTACGGCGCCTACATCCAGTTGGGCCCGGCGCCGGCCGCGGCGGTCGCTCCGCCGGAGGAGCCTGCGGCGGAAGAGCCTGCCGCCGACGGCAAGAAGCCGAAGGCGAAGAAAAAGAAGAAGGACGAGGCGCCGAAGCCCAAGCGGGTGTCCCTGCCCAAGGGCATGGCGGCGGCCGACGTCGATCTCGACACCGCGCTGAAGCTGCTGGCCCTGCCCCGCACCATCGGCAACCACCCGGAGACGGGCGAGGAGATCAGCGCCGGCATCGGCCGCTTCGGTCCCTACCTGAAGCATGGCAGCGTCTACAAGTCGCTGACGCCGGACGACGACGTGCTGACCATCGGCATCAACCGCGCCGTCGACCTGCTGGCCGGCGCGGCGAAGAAGGCGTCGGCCCCGGCCAAGACGCTGGGCGACCACCCCAAGACCGGCAAGCCGATCACCATGGGCTCCGGCCGCTTCGGTCCCTATGTGAAGCATGCCAGCGTCTATGCCTCGATCCCTAAGGGGACCGAGCCGGAGAGCGTCACGCTGGAACAGGCGCTGGAACTGATCGACGCCAAGGTCGCCAAGGACGCCGCCAAGAAGGGCGGCAAGGCAGCCAAGGACGCCGAGCCGGCCAAGGCCGTAGACGCCAGCACGGAGAAGCCGGCCAAGGCGAAGGCTCCGGCGAAGGCTGCGGCGAAGAAGCCCGCCGCCAAGAAGGCGACCAAGGCCAAGGCCGCCAAGGACGCTCCGGCGGAAGCCGCCGCACCGAAGAAGAAGACCGCCAAGGCATCGTAACCGAAATCCCCTCTCCCGCCACGGGAGGGGGTTTTCAGGGGTTTATTCCCTATCATTTTAAAAGACATAAATTCGCTTCAGACAAAATTTTCTGTTGAAATCCCCGTCGTGCTGTCGTCTCATCGTCGGTGCCCTGCAGGTTCCCCGTGTCACCCGCAGGCCCGGCGCGTTAAGCTGCCGGCGGTGCGCAACCAAAGGAATACGGGAGGACAACGACCATGAGCGCCGCGGTTTCGACACACGATTCCCATTCCCCGCAGGATACGCCGCTGGTGCTGCGCGAGGACCGCGATGGGGTCGCCACGCTGACGCTGAACCGCCCGAAGGCGCGCAATGCCCTGTCGGTGGGGCTGATGGCGGCGTTGCAGGACGCGCTGAATGCGATCCACGAGGACGGCAGCGTCCGCGCCGTGGTGCTGGCCGGGGCCGGCGGCGCCTTCTGCGCCGGACATGACCTGAAGGAGATGCGCGCCGCCCCGTCGCGCGAGCTGTACGAGGCGCTGTTCACCCAGTGCTCCCGCCTGATGCTGACGATCAACCGCGTCCGCCAGCCGGTGATCGCCAAGGTGCGCGGCGTGACGACCGCCGCCGGTTGCCAGCTGGTCGCCACCTGCGACCTCGCCTATTGCGAGGAGGAGGCGCGTTTCGCGACGCCGGGCGTGAACATCGGCCTGTTCTGCTCGACGCCGATGGTGGCG
The DNA here is from genome assembly GCA_046570145.1 of Alphaproteobacteria bacterium. Classification (GTDB taxonomy): domain Bacteria; phylum Pseudomonadota; class Alphaproteobacteria; order Azospirillales; family Azospirillaceae; genus Azospirillum. The sequence goes on along the minus strand of JBKHVJ010000162.1, from coordinate 12,309 downwards.
CTGACCCGCGCGGTCGGGCGCAAGGCGGCGATGGAGATGCTGCTGCTGGGCGACCTGATCGACGCCGAGGAGGCGGAGCGCATCGGCCTCGTCAACCGCGCGGTGCCGGCCGACCAGCTGGACGAGGTGGTGGACAGCGTCGCGGCCAAGATCGCCTCGAAATCGCCGCTGACGCTCGCCACCGGCAAGGAGGCCTTCTACCGCCAGATCGAGTTGGATGCCGAGGGCGCCTATGCCTATGCGGCCAAGGTGATGACCGAGAACATGATGGCGCAGGACGCCGCCGAGGGCATCGACGCCTTCCTGGGCAAGCGCACCCCGGTCTGGTGCGGCCGATGACCGATCCCAAGATGACCGACACCAGGATCACCGAGCCGGCCGATTACACCGACGCCTTCCTGCGCGGCGTCCTGGAAACCACGAAGAGCATCGCCGTGGTGGGCGCCAGCGCCGATCCGGTGAAGGCCAGCTTCTTCGTGATGAAGTACCTGCGCGACAAGGGCTATCGGGTCATCCCGGTCAACCCGAAGATGGCGGGCCAGACCATCCTGGGCCTGCCGGTATATGCCAGCCTGAAGGATTTGCCGGAGGCGCCGGACATGGTCGACATCTTCCGCAACTCCGCCGCCGCCGGCGGGGTGACGGACGAGGCCATCGCCGCCGGAGCCAAGGTGGCGTGGATGCAGTTGGGCGTCCGCAACGACGAGGCGGCGGCGCGGGCGCAGGCGGCCGGACTGACCGTGGTGATGGACCGCTGCCCGAAGATGGAAATCCAGCGCCTGTACGGCGAGATCGGCCGGATCGGGGTCAATTCCAACGTGCTGGTGACGCGCCGCATGGCGCCGGCGAAATCGTTCAAAAAGCTGATCTGAAAAACTGGGGGAATCACGCAGATGACTGAGCAGAAGAGCTTCGGCTTCGAAACCCGCGCCATCCATGCCGGCGCCGCACCCGACCCGGCGACGGGCGCCCGGCAGACGCCGATCTACCAGACCACCAGCTTCGTCTTCGACGATGTCGACGACGCCGCCTCGCTGTTCAACCTGCAGAAGGTCGGCTTCATTTATTCCCGCCTGACCAACCCGACGGTGGCGGTGCTGGAAGAGCGTCTGGCGAACCTGGAAGGCGGCGCCGGCGCCACCGCGACCTCGTCCGGCCATGCGGCGCAGCTGCTGGCCCTGTTCCCGCTGATGGCCCCCGGCGACCACATCGTCGCGTCGAAGAAGCTCTATGGCGGTTCGCTGAACCAGCTCGGCATCAGCTTCCCGCGCGCCTTCGGCTGGCAGCCCAGCTTCGTCGACACCGATACCGTCGACAACGTCAAGGCGGCGCTGACCGAGAACACCAAGGCGATCTTCGTCGAAAGCCTCGCCAACCCCGGCGGCGTGGTGACGGACATCGAGGCCATCGCGAAGATCGCCGACGAGGCCGGCATCCCGCTGATCGTCGACAACACGCTGGCCACCCCCTACCTGATCAACCCGATCCAGTGGGGCGCCACGCTGGTGGTGCATTCGACCACCAAGTTCCTGTCCGGCAACGGCACCTCGGTCGGCGGCGTGGTGGTGGACAGCGGCAAGTTCGACTGGAGCAAGTCCGGCAAGTTCCCGGCGCTGAGCGAGCCAGACCCCGGCTATCACGGCCTGCGTTTCCACGAGACCTTCGGCCATCTGGCCTTCACCATCCACGGCCATGCCGTGGGCCTGCGCGACCTGGGGCCGAGCCAGGCGCCGATGAACGCCTTCCTGACGCTGAACGGCATCGAAACCCTGCCGCTGCGCATGCAGCGCCATGCCGACAGCGCGCTGAAGGTGGCGCAGTTCCTGGAAGGCCATCCGGCGGTCAGCTGGGTCAGCTATGCCGGGCTGGAGTCGTCCAAGTACCGTGATCTCGCGAAGAAGTACCTGCCGCGCGGCGCCGGCGCGGTGCTGACCTTCGGCGTCAAGGGCGGCTTCGAGGCCGGCGTGAAGGTGGTGGAGAGCGTCGAGCTGTTCAGCCACCTCGCCAACATCGGCGATGCCCGGTCGCTGATCATCCACCCGTCCTCGACCACCCACCGCCAGCTGTCGGCGGAGGCCCAGGCCTCGGCCGGCGCCGGCCCCGAGGTGATCCGCCTGTCCATCGGGCTTGAGACGGCGGAGGACATCATCGCCGACCTGGATCAGGCGCTGACCAAGACGCTTGCGTGAGGATTTGCCGGGGAGCGCGCCACGACGGCCGGCGCTCTCCCTGGCAGAAGGCGAACAGGTTCATAATGACATTGTCATTGCGCTGTGGCAGCGCTATCTCACCAACCGGAGGTGGCCGCCATGCGGCCTGTCGAACCGTCGGAAGAGAAGTCCCGGCGCGAGACGCTGAGCATCCGCATCCGTCCGGAAGAGCGTAGCCTGATCGACCGCGCGGCCTAGGCACAGGGCAAGAACCGCACGGATTTACAGCTGGCTGAAGCGCCGGGACGCTTCCGCCGCAACATGCCCGCCCCAATCCCGGTGGTGATGCTGGCGCGGCTCGCCGTTTCCCGGAGGCGGCAGGGACCAAGCCTCGGCCGGGCACTGTTCCGTGACGCGGCCCTGAGGGTCGTGCAGGCCGCCGATTTGATCGGCGTTCGCGGGCTGATCGTCCATGCGCTGTCGGAGGAGGCGAAGAGGTTTTATCTTCGCCTCGGCCTCGATCTCTCTCCGATGGATCCGATGATGCTGATGGTCACGCTGGCCGACCTGCGGGACAACCTGTAACGCGCCTCACTCCGCCGCCGGCAGCGGCTCCGCCACCGGTTCGGCCTTGCGGCGGTCGTCGGGCAGCAGCAGGGCGGCGGCGAAGGCCAGGGCGGCCAGGGCCGACAGGGTCATGTAGAGCATGGTGAACTCGCCGGTGCGCTCGTAGACCCAGGCGACCAGTTGCACCGCCAGCGGGCCGGCGCCGAAGGACAGGATGTATTTGGCGCCGAAGGCCAGACCGCGGTGCTTGTCCGGGGTGTAGCGGGCCAGCAGCATGTTCTCCGCCGGGATCTGCGTCTGCGAGGCGATGACGACAAGGGCGGCGGCGGCGACCAGCGGCAGGTCGGCCAGCACCGCGACCGCGGCCATCATCGGGATCTGCACCAGCAGGCAGAGCATATAGACCCGCTTCAGCGAATGGCGGTCGGCCAGAACGCCGCCGATCATCTGCGGCAATGCCGCGATCAGGTAGACCGCCGTCACCAACCCGCCGACCCCCAGCGTACCGGTGCCGAGCCAGCCGCCCAGCCGCGCCTCGAACAGCTTGGGCAGCACGACCTGCATGGCGTTGAAGATCAGCCCGGCGCAGACCATGGTCAGCGACAGCACGAAGAAGGCGCGCACCACGTCGCCGCGCGACGGCTTGGGCTGGGGCTTCACGTCGGCATGACGGTCCTGCACGATGCCGCTCATGATCAGCAGGGCCAGAACGGCGCCCATCGCGAGGCAGATGGCGCCGGGGATGATGAAGGCCATGCGCCAGTTCAGCCATTCCGTCAGGCTGCCGGCGACGATGGCGGCGGTGGCGACGCCGAAGGTGCCGAACAGGCCGAGCCAGCCCATCGCCTTGCCGCGGTTCTCGGCATTGGCCATCATCCAGGCCATGCCGACGGGGTGGTAGATCGACGCCCCCAGCCCGAGCAGGGCCAGCGACCACATCAGCATCTCCGGCCCGTTCGACAGCCCGGCCAGCACGGCCCCGCCGCCGGTCATCAGATAGAAGACCGCCATCATGCCGGCCGAACTCCAGCGGTCGCCCAGCCAGCCGGCGAGCGGCGCTCCCAGCCCGATCATGAAGGCGCCCAGCGTCCACAACCGGATCAGCTCGTCATAGGAGAGCTTCCACTCGGTCTCCAGCGCCAGCACGATGGTCAGGAACAGCGCCGACACGATGTGCATCAGCGTGTGCCCGACCCAGGCGAAACCGACCGACAGACGGGCCGAGGTCGGCGACGGCAAGGCGGCGCTGGCGGATGGATGACTCATCGAACGTCTCCGGCCCCGGATTTGTCCTCGCGGGGGAATGTTTCACGGGCAAGCTATGGACAAAGGCTGGCACGGGATGGTTGAACCGTCCAATGCGCCTGCCTCATGGCGGGCATGCTGCATGGAGTCCGGAGGGCTGCGGCGAGCAGCCTGATGTGGTGAACTGCCATATGTGGCTTCACCACATCGCGGGGGCGACCTATATTGAAGCATGCATAAAGCCGCACTCCTCCTTTCCCGCAAGACCGTCTACGACGACGGCAGCATCGTCCAAGTGCGGGTCTGGTCAGTTACGGCTCCGGTGCCGCCGTCGGAACACCGGTACAAATACAGCCTGTTCTACGGCAGGCACGGCGAGCGGATCGTCGGGTACGACAACGAGAAGGGCAAGGGCGACCACAAGCACATCCGGGGTCAGGAAGTGCCGGTTCGGTTCGAAACCATCGAGCGGTTGATTGACGAGTTCTTCACCGATGTTGCCGCGGTCAGGGAGGGAAGATTATGACGACGCTTCAGATCCACATCGGTGTCGATCTCCATGCCGAGGCGGCTGCGATCAAGGATGCGCTCCGCCGCCATGAAGCGGGGGAGACCGTCCGGGAACACCACATCACCTTCGAATCCTTCGAGGGGATGGCCCGGATCCTGACGCCGAAGCGGCTGGAAATCCTTCGATATCTGCACCGCAATCCCACCGCGAGCATCCGGGCGCTTGCCGGAGCGCTGGGCCGCGATTATCGCAACGTCCACCTGGACGTGACGGCGCTGGTCGAGGCCGGTCTGATCGACGATCAGGATGGATTGCGCGTCGAGTACGACGATGTCGAGATGAAGATGGCGCTCTGACCGGCAATGCTCAGTCGTGAACGTTCCCGCGCATCTTCTTCACCTCCGACCGCTTGGCCTTGCCTTCCAGCCGCCGCTCCTTGGAACCCTTGGTCGGCTTGGTCGGGCGGCGGGGCGGCGGCGGCGGGGCGGCGGCTTCGCGGATCAGGTCGATCAGGCGTTCGCGGGCGTCCTCGCGGTTGCGCATCTGCGAACGGTAGCGGTCGGCGACCAGGATCAGCACGCCGTCCTGGGTCAGGCGTGACCCGGCAAGCCGCTCCAGCCGGTGGCGCACCGGGTCGGGAAGGTTCGGCGAGCGGCGCACGTCGAAGCGCAGCTGGACCGCCGTCTCCGTCTTGTTAACGTGCTGGCCTATTCCACCCAAATTCGGGTTGTTCTCTGGCCATCCCATCAGACCAAGAAATGACTCTGGAATTTTCTTACATCCGGATGTCAACGCCTGAGAAAATGGAAGGAACCTCGCTCCGGCGACAAAGGGAATGGCCCCGCGGCTTGCAGAGGCAAAAAGTAAAATTCTAGACGAATCAATGAAATACCTTGGAAAATCAGCCACGAAAGGAAACTATATCGTCGAGGGGGCGTTGGGCGAGCGGTGAAAGCCGGGCTGATTCCAGCGGGGTCCGTGCTGATCGTCGAGTCGTTACATCGTCTGAGCCGCGAGGCCCAGGCCTCACGCCTAAGCCGGCCTGACTGCCTGATCCTGAACGATCCGCCGTGCGAGTTCAAAATCACCCTTCGGGCAGATGACGAACCGTCCCGCCCAGTGGACCTGAAGGCCGTTCAGAAAATCGACGTGTCCGGGAGGCACGAGGTCCAGAGTGCCGATTTCGACTGCTGCCAGGAGGCTGGTGAGTTGGCTCCGCTGAGCCTCCGAGAGAAGGCCGGTCATGGTCCCGTGAGTGAGTCTCTGTCGAGCCGTTTCGATCAACGTAGGGCAGACCGCAGCCAACGTCAGGGTCGAGGACAGCGGCATGTAGATCTCGATGCCCTCGACGCCAAACCCAATGTTGCCAAAGAACTCGGATCGTCGCTGGTTGTGCATAGCAACCGGACTGTCTCCAAGGTAGAAGGGCTTGTCGAGCGTGGTTCCGATGAGGAAAAGCCTCCGAGTGCTAATGACTTCCATCAGTTCTAAAAGGAACGTCCCCATGAAATTAAGGGAGAACCTCTTTGCCTCCTCCGGGTCTTTTAGAAGAAGGCCTTCTACAACTCCTAGCTCATCCTCTGTCTCCAGAACCGTACGTTCCAGTTGCTCGCTCATCGCCAGAGTTCGATCGCGGAACTGCTTCGCCCGAAGGTGCTGGAAGGCCAACAGAAGGGGCAAGAATCCTTGTTCCTCGGGTGTCAGGTCCGCTTCGCCGGGCCTCCACCACCCGGCGAAGCGGACTCAGCAGGGTGCCCTCCAATTCGGTGACCGCAGGTTCAAGGCTGATGTAACGATCACCAACGAAGACATCGTTGAAGCGGCGTTCGGCCAGGATGTTCCTGAGATTGGTCTCGAATTCCTTGCCGCTCTGCTTGTCGAAAACACAAACCTTCTCTTTGTGGCCACGCGTGAAATTCCTCAGGATGCTCTTTGGCACGTAATGCTGATCTTCCGCTCTTTGTTTCTTGTTGTCCGCCATCGGTTTCCTCGGATTGGTCGTCTGTTACTGCCGTTGGCCATCTTACCAGAAGAACCGCTGACCACCTCGCCTTACCTTCAAGTCGCCGTTGCTGCGAGCCATAGGTTGGCTTGGTCGGTCGGCGGAATTTTGGCGGAACAGACTCATCCCGGATCAGATCGATCAACGTTCTCTCACGTCTTCGCGGTTCCTGATTTGGCTCCGATAGCAGTCTCCCTGAATAATCAGGACGCCATCCTAGGCCATTCTGGAACCAACCAACTTCACCAGACGAGCCTTTACGTCAGGTGGGATATTCGGGCTGGCCGCAACATTGAACTGCAACTGGAATTTTGACTTAGTTTCATTGACATGCTGTCCTATATCACCCATTGTCCGAGCGTCACCATCCAACGCCATGTGCAGGTCATGACGCTCGCCTTTTCTTACATCCGCATGTCCACGCCCGAGCAGATGAAGGGGGATTCGCTCCGCCGGCAGATGGAGCGGTCCCGCCGGTTAGCCGAGTCTAGGGGGTGGACGCTGGACGATTCCATGAGGGATCTAGGAAAGTCGGCCTTTCGCGGACACCACATCGCTGACGGTGCTCTGGGGGCGTTTCTCGAACGAGTGCGGTCCGGGCAGGTGCCAGCGGGATCGGTCATGATCGTCGAGAGCCTGGACCGCCTGTCTCGTGAGACGCCACGGGTGGCATTGGCCCGGTTCCTCGACATCATCAATGCCGGAGTTGCATTGGTAACGCTGGACGGTGACGCGGTGAAGGAGTTCCGGGCCGATACCCTGAACGAAACCGACTTGATCATTTCCATCGTCGGCATGGCCCGTGCACACCAGGAAAGTCAGAGGAAGAGCGATATGCTCAAGCCGGCCTGGGCGAACAAGAGGCAGTTGGCCCGCGAGACTGGCAAGCCGCTGTCCGGTCGCCTGCCCATGTGGCTGCGATTGGCGGATGGCAAGTTCGAGGTCATTCCTGGGCGGGCCGAAGTTGTACGGGAGATGTTTCAGCTAACCGCTGAAGGGATTGGACGGGAGCGGCTATGTCGAATTCTGAACCAGCGGGTTATTCCTGGGCCAGCAGGAGGCCAGTGGGGACTAACAAGCGTCAGCCACATTTTGGATTCACCGGCTGTCATCGGAAAATTCCAGCCCAAGGAACTGGTCTATGAAGGTGGCGTGAAGAAACGGAAGCCCGTTGGAGACGCTATTGATAACTATTTTCCCGCGATTGTTTCTCTAGATCTCTACAACCGTGCACAGGCCGCAAGAGTTAGTCGGGCCCTCAACAAGGGTGGTCGAACCGGACAGACATTCTCAAACTTGTTTCGAGGAATGTGTTACTGCGGCTCTTGCGGCGGCAAGATGGAATATTTCAACAAAGGCAATAATCTGAAGAAGGGCGGGCGTTACTTCATGTGTTCCTCCGTCAAGCGGGGCGGTGGATGCTTGGCCAAGGGGAGGTACTCATACGACCATTTAGAAGATTCCTTCCTTTCAAATTGCCACCATTTCGACTTTAGCCGGATTGCCGCCGGTCAGCATGCGGAACTCGATCAAGTCCGAAATCGACTGGCCCGGCTGGCCCTGGGCAAGCGGGACTTGGAGGCCCGGTACGATAACCTCTTGGAGGTCGCTGAAAAGACCGGCTTCACCGATCGGTTCAAGGTCCGCGTCGACGACTTGGAATCGGCCTTGAAGGCGAACACGGTCGAAACGGAGGAACTGACCCGCCAACAAGCCGCCCTATCGCATTCCACGGCGGTGGATGCCCTGAAGGCCATCCAGGTTCTCCGGACCTCCATGGCGGAGGCCCAGGGGGAGGCTCTGTACCGGGTACGGGCTCAACTCTCCGATATGATCCGCGAGTTCACCGCCGGGATCTTCTTCGAGTCCGGGCGGGTATCGGTGGTGGTTAACCAGTGGGAGCAGTTGCCGGCCCTGTTTGCCCTGTATGTGTTCCGCCAGCGGCAACTGGAAACCCGCATCCGTTACGAGGGTGTACGGGGAAAGGATAAGGAGTTCTATCTGGACATCCACAACCGCTTTCCCGACGGAGAAAGGAACGTCCAAGTTCGGGTCGGCGATGACCCCGAAGGATATTCCGTCATGGGTTTCGACGGGGCCGATTTCCTGGAGAGGACGAAGATGCAGAACAATGTACGGCTCGGCGAAGCCGCCGTGGACAACCTCAACCGGTACGTCGGTCATCTGGAACGGTACCGGGGCGAAATGAAGTATCGGGCCGCTGGCGGCCCGCGGTACGCCCGGAACGTCAAAGCTCCATGACGAAAGGGCCAACAAGGAGGCCAGCCTTCACCCGCCAGTCGCCCATCTATCAGGCTATACATTAGAATTGCCTTCACGAACCAGACTGTCAGTGCCCTAGGGAACCCAGAGCAGGGCGGATGCCAGACAGGCCCTCCGTCTTGGACCAGTTACAGTACAACCGCTCAGGAACCCTGCCAGGACCTCGACGACCAATATCATCTTCAACATTCCGCCTCAGCCGAGCAGCCTCAGGTTCCCCAATTCTATTTCCGGAGGGGCACCCGCCCTCCGGCCTGCCGCAGGTTCACACCGGATGTTACCAAGGCGAGTCAGCACGGTCATCTTGCTGCGAACACTACTTCCGGCATCCTCGTCACCAGCAGGGGCCTCGCTTGACAGGTCTCGGATCGGGTGTAGTCAAATGGGATCACGGCAGGAGCACCCAATGCCCAATCCCCTCGACTGGCTCATCGATCGCTATGCCTATCGACCCACCGCCATCATCAAGCTGATGAAACTGGCTGCCAGCCATCCGACCCCATGGAACGCGTCACAGGAGACTCAATACCGCAGTCGAATCCTGGAGATCCTGGGGTTGATGTTGGAGATCGCCGACAACACCACCGTCATCGATAAGGTTCAGGCGTTCCACGGGCGGTTCACGGCCGCCCACGCCATGGAGGTGCAGCGGTTCGTCGTGTACTTGATCTTCTTGGTGCTGCCCGAGCAGGACTGGCCCCAGCCGGTCACCTGGGACCATAAGATTGGCCGTCCTCGGGTATACCATTTGGAGTCAATGCTGATCCACGCTGAGGCTCTGGTTATTGAGCTTCTTGCCCATCGTCTTCGTGAAATCCGACACGATCAGTAACCCCCTGCCGGGCAAGCTCGTCGGGCGGCCGCCAGGGCTCGTGGTTCCGTCCAATTTTCCAGGGCAGACGGAGACGGTTCCACAGTGCCGCATCTGACAGTCTGATCGTCAGACTATTCGGGCGAGCCTCCGACTGGAATCGGCCGGACCAGCACAACGGCCTGTTCCTCGTGGTCCAACATCGTCTGGGCCACGGCGATGGCTGCGGCAGCAGCCCTACCGCAACTGTCCGGGCCCCACGGCGGCACAGTAACTGCCCATCGGGCGGGCCCCCGTGACCAGACTCCAGGATGGTCTGGATGTCGCCGGCCACCGGAAGCCGCCCCGCCCTTCCCTGTGATGCACTATTCGCGTTGAACTCCTAGCTCCTGATTCCCGGCCAAACCTCATGGATACCAGTCAGGAAACCTTTCCGTTCCATATTGAGGTTTACTTGGTGAATTTACCTTCCATCATCATGGTACCTTCATGGTGATCGCCTCAAGGAAACCTGAACCTGCCCCGGTGAGAATCGGAGGCAAAATAGATGGCTGGGGACCTCAAGGCCCAGGTGGCGTCGTTGATTAAGGCAAGTCGAACCGGGCATGGCATGACGCAGGAAGACCTTGCTGACCGGGCGAACCTCAGTGTGCAGTCCATCTCAGCCCTGGAAAACGCCAAGTACCTGCCGGCTCTCGATACCCTGGCGGATCTCGTTGAGATCCTTGGCCTTGATGTCACCGACGTGGTCACCACGACGAAGCTTCCCGAGTATCGCCTCGCCCAGGAGGCCAAGGCGAAATCATTGCTCCGCCGACTCGACGATGACCTCCTGTTGGTGGCTGTCCGGCAGCTTGAAGCCCTTGTCGAACACACCGAACGGGCCGGTAAGTCACGGAAGCGGCCGTAGCTCCCAACAGCGTCGAGAACCGTCTCGTGCCCCGGATGTGATCTGACCACCTAAGCGTCACTACCTTCCAGTTGAAGCCGCTTTTCGTCGGTTTGGGCGGTAAGCCGGTGATGCCGCTCCCGTCGGTTGAGGTTAAGGCTTGCTTTAACATCATGTGCCATAACACAATGGAAAGTGGGTGTTATGGATGAGGTGGTGTGTTCTGGCCCAGGCGGACACTGGACCACTTCGGCCCAGCCCCACCGCCATCAAACCGCGAGCCCGCCATGAAAATCCAAATGCTTAATCCCACCACGAAGGACATCAGAAACCTCACCACCGAATTCGACTGGGTTGCCCTGCTGTCGGTCTTCATCTTCGGCATCCCCCACTTCCTCCGCGGCCTTGCCATGCAGGGGTGGATCGTCGTTGGCCTGAACGTCTGCTCGTTGGTGACGGCCTTTCTGCCCCTGACGCCCGACGGAATGCTCCTCATGAGCATCGTCGAACTCCTGATCTTCCTTGGCGTTGCCATCGCATTTGGCCTGAAGGGCAGCGAGCAGTACGCCAAGTCTCTCCTGGTCCGCGGGTATGAATTCCAGAATCCGGAGGGCGAACTGGCTCAGTTGGCTCGCACAAGGTGGTCGATCGCAGCCTGACCCACGTCCAATTCTGCCAAAAAGGGGAATGTCATGCGGTCGGTACCGATCATGGTGACCTCCGTCCTGGCCTGTGTGGTGGGGATCACTGCTCCAGCCATGGGCCAAGACAAATACCACCGCCCTGAGGTCCTAAACGCGATGCTGAGCGGAGACACCGGATCGGTGAAGCCGCGGAACGAGACCGAGAACATCACAATGATGGGTTATTCCATCGGCTTCCTGGGCAAGCTGGACAAGCGGTGCTCCGTCCTGAATGACGCCGAGAAGTTCACCCTGGGCATCGCCGAAGTTCTTGGAGCAGCCGGCGGCATGCCGCTGATCCTGTCGGCGGCAAACGGCGAAAGCGACGCAAGCAAACTCGCCAACGACTACGGATGCCAGTCTCGCGAAGTCCGGAAGATCGTCAAGACGATGCTGAGTGCCGATCTGATCAATTGACCTGAATCGATCCAAACACAGCTTTATCAACAGCAGGGCCGACTATGAGAACTTTGATCGTCCTAATTTCCCTTCTGGTTGCCGGCACTGTCCATGCTCAGAGCGTTCCCTGGACGATCGGAAACAACAAGGGGTGGTTTACCGCCATCAAGATGGACGGAAATGGGAACAAGTTGGCCATTGTCTGCGACGCTGCCACCCAAGAGCAGGCGGCGATCATGTACATGCCGAGGATTCCCGTCCGGGGTATGGGGCAAATCGACGTTTCTCTGGGGCTTGATGGAACAGTGGTTCCGGCAGGCTCCTGGCAGATCGTCCAGGGCGGTATTGCGATCAAGGACTATGCCTCGGTCGTTGATCTTGCCGAGAAGATGAGCGAAGCATTCATGATCGATATTTTCCCCGGCGATCAGCCTGGAGCGTCGTTCGACAGCTTCGGCTTCGAAGAGGTCAGCAAAGGGCTGGCCCAGGCGTGCGGCCGGTAGGCGGGGACCCGGCGATGATGCACCGGATCACGGCGACCTCGGCGGTGCTGCTGGTCATGTTGGGAGTGCTGGCCGGGTGCCGGCAGGCTGGACCAACAGGCGGAATTCGCCAGCCCTACGACGGGGCGACACCCTACCGCGACGTGACCATGCTACCGGGGCGAGGTGGCGGCCCGCCGGCTGAGACGACCAGCCGGACGACCTGCCCCAACGACGATGTCGTGGGCGGCGGTTGTCTTCGCTTCCTGCACCAGCAGCCCCGCGAG
>JBKHVJ010000161.1:0-15994 GCA_046570145.1 Alphaproteobacteria bacterium | reverse complement strand
GGGAGCCCTACACCGGCCCCTATGCCAGCCTGTTCGGTTACTGCCTGCTGTTCGCGCTGCTGGTCAATTACACCCGCAACCGCAGCAACCTGACCTCCGACACGCTGATCGGCGTCTTCCTGTCGGTGTCGCTGGCGCTCGGCGCCAGCCTGCTGCTGGTCCTGGCCAGCCGGGTCAACATCCACATCCTGGAAAACGTGCTGTTCGGCTCGGTGCTGACGGTGGACGACCGCGACCTGACGGTGCTGCTGGCGGTGGCGCTGGGCGTCACCCTGCCGATGCTGGCGCTGTTCAACCGGCTGCTGCTGGCCAGCTTCAACCCGGCGCTGGCGCGGGTGCGCGGCGTGCCGGTGAAGGGGCTCGACTATCTGTTCATCGTGCTGGTGACGGTGGTCACCGTCGCCTCGGTCAAGATCATCGGCGCCATTCTGGTCGGCGCCCTGCTGGTGATCCCGGCCGCCGCCGCCCGCGTCGTCGCGACGTCGCTGCGCGGCTTCTTCCTGCTGTCGGTCGCCTTCGCCTGTATCGCAGCGGTGGCCGGCATCCTGCTGCCGGTGCAGTTCGCCCTGCCGGTGCCGTCGGGCGGCGCCATCATCCTGGCTGCCGGGCTGCTGTTCCTCGGCGCGCTGCTGGCGCGTCTGGTCATGAGAGGGGACGAGGGATGAGACGCATCACGCTCGCAGCGCTCCTGCTGCTGGCGACGGCCCCGGTCGCGCAGACCGCCGGTGCCGAAACATTGCTGGCCGGGCACCCGGTCACCGCCGGGCTTGCCCGGGCGCTGACCCGCGGCACGGCGGTGGAGGTCGAGGCGGTGGTGCCGCCCGCCATCCCGATGGGCCGCCAGCATTCCTTCCTCAGCGGGCGCGGCGAGGCCAGGTTCGCCGAGGCGGCGCGCAAGGCCGACGCGGTGCTGACCCTGCGCTCGGTCTGGGCGGAGGATCCGCTCTACCCGCTGGCGCGGCGCGCCAACATCCGGCTGGTCGAGATCGACGCCGCCCGGCCGGTGGACGGCGCCCTGCCCGGCATCGCGCTGCGCGACGGCGCCGCTTTCCCCTGGCTGGGCGTCGCCAATGCCGGGCGGATGGCCGACATCCTGGCCGCGGACCTGCGGCGCCTCTACCCGGCCGCCGCCACCGCCATCGACGCCAACCTCGCCACGGTGAAACGCGGCCTGCTGGCGCTGTCCTCGCAGACGGCGCAGAGCTTCGCCGCACTGCCCGACCCGTCGGTGGCGGCGCTGTCCGACCGCTTCGCCATGCTCGCCGCGGATTTCGGCCTCGACCTGCGCAAGGTCTGGACCCGCGACGATCGCGACTGGACGCCGGAGCGTCTGGCCGAACTGACCGCCTTCCTCAGGGCAGAGCGCATCCCGGCGGTGCTCCACCACCGCCAGCCGGCCCCGGAGATCGCCCAGGCCGTCGCCGACGGCGGCGCCCGCCTGATCGTGCTGGACAGCCTGGAAAGCGGCCCCCCCGCCGCCATCGACGCCGCCCTGGCCAAGATCGCCGAACAGCTGGAGGCGGGGCTGCGCTGAGCCTCGCCCCCCTCGCGGCCCTGTCCCCCTGCCCTCTCCCCCCGCCCTACTCGCTCGACAGCGCCGTCACCGGGTCGAGGCGGGCGGCGCGGCGGGCGGGGATCAGGCCGAAGACCAGCCCCGTCACCACGGCGGAGGTGACCGCCCCGGCGATGGCGGTCGCCGTGAACAGCACCGGCATCACGAACAGTCCGACCAGCGCCCCGCTCGCCAGCCCCAGCGCCACGCCGACCAGACCGCCCAGCCCGGCGACCAGCGCCGCCTCCATCAGGAACTGCCGCTCGATGTCGGCCGCCCGCGCACCGGCGGCCATGCGGATGCCGATCTCACGGGTCCGCTCGGTCACGCTGACCAGCATGATGTTCATCACCCCGATGCCGCCGACCAGCAGGGTCACCACCGCAGCGCTGCCGAGCAGCAGCGTCATGGTGTCCTGCGTCTCGGTCGCCGTCCTGATGCGCGCGGTCACGTCGCGGATCTGAAAATCCTCCTGCCCGTGCCGCTTGGTCATCAGGGCTTTGATGGCGTCGCGGGTCTCGGCGATGCGCGCGACGGAATGGACCGACACCAGGATCAGCTGGAGGTCGGGCTTGCCGACCAGCCGCTGCACCCCGGTGGACAGCGGCACGAAAACCCAGTCGTCGGTGTCCTGGCTGCCGGTGAGGTCGCCCTTCTGCCCCATCACGCCGGTGACCTGGAAGGGGATGTTGTTGACCTGCACATGCCGGCCGAGCGGCGAGTCCCCGTTCGGGAACAGCCGCTTCGCAACATTGTGGCCGAGCACGGCGACCGCCGCCCCGGCCCGCTCGTCGGCGGCGGTGAAGAAGGAGCCGGCCGCCACCGGCCAGCGGTGGGTCAGCGGCAGCGAGGCCGAGGTCGCCAGCCCGCTGGTGCGGTGGTCGATGTTGCCGTACCGCACCATCACCGGCATGTCGAGGTAGGGCATGACGCTCTCGACGTTGGGAAGCCGCAGGATGGCCTCGCCGTCCGCCTCGGTCGGTGGCGTGGTCGGCAGGCGGGGATCGCCGCTGCCGGCCAGCACATAGATCAGGTTCACCCCCAGCGCGCCGACCCGCGCCATCACCGCCCGCTTGGCGCCCTCGCCGATGGCGAGCAGCGCGATCACCGACGCCACGCCGATGACGATGCCGAGCAGGGTCAGCGCCGTCCGGAAACCGTTCGCCCCCAGCGAGCGCAGCGCCGCCGCGAATGCCTCCCCGGCGCTGGTCCAGACGGAAGCGGGGGTGTGGCGCTCCGCCGGTCCGGCCTTCGATCCTACGGCCGAAACGGGCTTGAACCGCCGGCCGCCATTGGTGCCGCTGTCGGCGACGATGCGCCCGTCCCGCATCTCCACCACCCGGTCGGCGGCTTCGGCCACCTTGCGGTCGTGGGTGATCAGGACGATGGTGCGGCCCTCGGCGGCCAGTTCGCGCAGCAGGGCCACCACCTCGGCGCCGCTGGCGCTGTCGAGCGCGCCGGTCGGCTCGTCGGCCAGGATCACCGGCGCGCCGTTCATCAGCGCCCGCGCGATCGACACGCGCTGCTGCTGGCCGCCCGACAGCTGGTTGGGCCGGTGGTGGCGGCGCTCCCCCAGCCCGAGCCGGCCGAGCAGTGCCGCGGCGCGGCTTTCCCGCAAGGCGGCGGGCAGGCCGGCATAGCGGCCCGGCATCTCGACATTCTCCTGCGCCGAGGTGCCGGGGATCAGGTGATAGTGCTGGAAGACGAAGCCGAAGCCGTCGCGCCGCAGCGCCGCGCGCTCGTCGCCCTCCAGCTCCGACACGTCGCGCCCGCCGACCCGGTAGCTGCCGGAGGTCGGACGGTCGAGCCCGCCCAGGATGTTCATCAGCGTCGATTTGCCCGAGCCGGAGCTGCCGACGATGGCGACGAACTCCCCCGCCTCGACGGTCAGCGAGACGCCGCGCAGCACCTCCACCGCGACGCCGCCGCCGGTGGCGTAGGTCTTGCGGATGTCCTCCAGGACGAGGAGGGGGGCGCTCACAGCCGGAACCCGATGCGCGGCGGGCGGCCGTCGTCGGTCCGCCAGCCCACCACGATCCGCTCGCCCTCTGCCAGCCCTTGCAGGATCTGGGCGTTGAAGCGGTCGCGCACGCCGATGCGCACCTCGCGCGTCTCGACGGTGCCGCCCTCCCCGATCATCGCGACGCTGTGCCGTCCCGACGCCTCTTCGGTCGTGGTCAGGGCGGCGACCGGGACGGTCAGCGCATCCTTCGCCTCGGCGGCGACGAAGAAGACCTGGGCGGTCATCTCCGGGCGCAGTTCGCCGCGCTCGTTGGCGACCTCGAACAGGGCGGTGTAGAGCACCACGGTGCTGGCCCCCGTCCCGCCGCCCGACGACGCGGCGCCGTTGGCGGAACCGTTGGTCACCGGTTTTGGCGGCGCCGGCAGGATCTGCTGCAGCCGCGCCGTCCAGCGCCGGCCGGGATGGCCGAGCGTGGTGAAGTAGAGCGGCATGCCGTCGGTCAGGCGGGTGACGTCGGCCTCCGATACCTGGGTCCAGACGGTCATGGCCGACAGATCGGCGATCCGCATCAGGACCGGCGCTTCGTAGGTCGAGTTGATGGTCTGGCCCTGGCGGGCGTCCACCGCGATCAGCGTGCCGCTCATCGGGGCGTAGATGCGGGTGTAGCCGAGCTGCGCCTCGTCGGCCCGCAGGGTCGACTCCGTCTGGCGGATCTGGGCCAGCGTGGCGTCGACCTGGGCGGCGGCGGTGCGCGCCTCCATCCGCGCCTGGTCGTAGGACTCGCCGCGCCCGGCCTCGACCCGCCGCAGCGCGGTCTGGCGGGCAAGCTGGGCCTGGGCGAAGTCGGCCCGTGCCCGCAGCTCGTCCAGCAGGGCGGTCAGGCGGGCGCGCTCGGCTCGGCCAGCCTCGACCTTCGCCTGCTGCAGGGCGGGGTCGATCTCGGCCAGCAGGTCGCCCTCGCGCACCATCTGCCCGACCTTGACGTGGAGCCGCATCAGCTGCCCCGAAACCTGGGCGCCGACATCGACATAGGCGCGCGGCTGGATCCTGCCAAGCGCCGTCACCGTGTCCTCGACCGTGCCGCGCCCGATCACCGCCAGTTCGGCGGATGCGGCCGGGTCGCCGGGGCGCAGCAGGGCGGCGGTGGCGAAGCCGGCGACGACCACCCCGACGGCGAGAACGGCCCTGTACCGGCGGCGGGCGGGCGGGGATGATCTGGTCATGGCGGCGGTCGCTGTCCCTGGTGGAGATGAAATACGCGAATGCGTGTCGTTCTCAACTAAGGACGTTCGCCGGACATCCGGTCCTCACCCCTGAAGCGACACCATCCACCCAACGGAAGCGGGCGCACAGACCGCCTTCACGTCATGACGACCGCCGCCGGTCACCCCCTCACCCCCGTTTCGCAAAGTTTTTTGCAAAGGGCGATGTATTGATTGCGAATGATTATCATTCATGGTTAGGACTGGAATTCCGATGGATCGCTGGAACGGGTGTTGCCGAGGTCATGGCTGAAAGAGACCGGTCTTCCCTGTTGGGTCTGCTGATCGTCCATTACGAGGAGATGACCGGCCATCTGGCCCGTCGCCTCGGATCGCTCTGCCTTGCCGAAGACGTCGTGCAGGACACCTACCTGCGCCTGCGCAGCCTGACCGTCCTGCCGGAGATCGACAACCCGCGCTCCTACCTGTTCCGCATGGCCGACAACATCGCGCTCGACCGGCTGCGGGCGGAGACCCGGCGGGGACGCCGCTTCGCCCCGGCCGAGCTGGGGATGGAGCGTCCGCTCGAGGAGCCGGACGCGGAAACCACCCTGGAGCACAAGCAGCGGCTGGAACGGCTGAGCCACGCACTGGCCGAACTGCCGCCGCGCTGCCGGGAGGTGTTTCTGCTTCACAAATTCGACGGATTGAGCCATGCCGACATCGCCGCGCGCCTGGGCATTTCGCGCAGCATGGTGGAGAAGCATGTGATGAAGGCCTTGGCCCATTGCCGCGACCGGCTGGCTCTGTGACCGGTCGCGACCTCAGACCGCCGGAGCCGTCCGGCGACCCGCGCGAGGCGGCACTGGCATGGTTCGTCCGGCTGGAGTCCGGCGATGCGGACGCCGCCGACCGGGCGGCCTTCGCCGACTGGCTGGCGCGGGATCCCGCCCATCGGCAGGAATTCGACCGGCTGTCCGGCGTCTGGGGCGATCTCGGCCGCCTGCCGGACCCGCGTTTGCCAGACGCACGTTTGCCGGCCCCGCACCGCGCCGTCCGCCCGCTGCCGACCCGGCGCCGGCTTTTGGCTTTCGGCATGGGCGGTGCCGCGGCCTGCGCCGCCGGGCTGGGCGCGACGGCGGTCCTGACCGGCTGGCCGGGCGAGATCCGCACCGGGACCGGCGAGCGCCGCTCGCTGGCGCTTGCCGACGGCTCGTCGGTCGACCTCGACGCGGGCAGCGCACTCGCCGTGGAGTTTTCCGCCGCGGAGCGCCGGGTCCGCCTGATCGACGGCCGGGCGCGATTCGTCGCCGCGTCCGATCCGGGACGCCCCTTCGCGGTGGCCTGCGCCGACGGCAGCGTCACCATGGTCGACGCCACGGTCACTGTGCACCGCCGACCGGACGATGTGGTGGTCGCAGTCGAAAAGGGCACGGCGACGCTGGCGGCGGGGAACCGGCCGCCGGTCCATCTCGCTGCCGGCCATTGCCGCAGCTACGGTCCCGACGGCCCCGGCCCCCTGCTGCGCGACGGGCTGGCGGCGGAGACCGCGTGGCGGCAGGGGCGGCTGGTCTTCCAGGCGCAACCGCTCGATGCGGTGGTCGCCGACCTCAACCGCTACCATCCCGCCCGCATCCTGCTTTGGGACCGTCCGCTCGCCGACTTGAAGGTCGACGGCAGCGTCGACATTGCACGCCCGGACGCCGCGCTCAACGCCATCGTCCGCACCCTGCCCGTGCGGACGATGCGGCCGTTTCCCGGTCTGGTCATCATCCGTTCCGTCTAGCCGGTTCCGGAGAGTTTTTTTGTGAAGGGGGGTGAGGGACCGCCCTTCGGCCAGCGTCCTGACTCACCGAATGGCAAATGCAACTCATTCGCATTTTTTGGGGGTCGTAGCGATGGTTGGTACTGGGGGGCGCCTGACAGGACGGGCGGTCGGCGGACGGGAAAATGGCCGGATCGGTTGGAAGCCGGTCCTGATGGGAATGCTGCTGGCGTCGACCGCGCTGCATGGCGCACAGGCGTCTTCCACCGCCGCGGCCGTTCCGCAGGTGGCGCAGCAGACCGGCACGCGCGCCTTCGCCATCGCCGGCGGTCCCCTGCCGGGTGTGCTGGCCGCCTACGGTCAGGCCGCCGGGCTTCAGATCCTCTACCCGACCGAAATCGCGCAGGGACTCACCTCCCCCGGCGTGACCGGAACCATGGCCCCGCGCGAGGCGCTGGTGCGTCTGCTGGCGGGGACCGGGCTGATCGCGCGCTTCGTCGATGCCGACACGGTGACGCTGGAAAAGCCGGTCGGCGGCAGCGACGGCGCGACGATGCTCGATACGATGACGGTGCAGGGCGTCGCCTCCAGCGACCGCGGCCGCAGCGAGGGCAGCGGCTCCTACGCCGCCGCCGGCCCGTCGACCAGTGCCACCAAGCTCGACCTGACCCTGCGCGAGACGCCGCAGTCGGTCAGCGTCATGACCCGCCAGCGCATGGATGACCAGGGGCTGAACGAAATCCGCGACGTTCTGAACCAGACCGTCGGGGTGTCGCGGCTTCAGTCCGCAGCACTCGGCGCCGACGGCTCGGAGGTCTATGCCCGCGGCTTCGCCGTCAGCAACTATCAGGTCGACGGCATCCCGCGCTCGACGGTGTACGGCTTCGGCGACAGCATCTCCGACATGGCGTTGTTCGACCGTGTCGAGGTGGTACGCGGAGCGGCCGGTCTGCTGAACGGAGTCGGCGATCCCTCCGCGGCCGTCAATCTGGTCCGCAAGCGTCCGACCAGCACCGTCCAGGGCTATGTCCAGGGACAGGGCGGCTCCTGGAACCGCTACCGCGGTGAAGCGGACCTGTCCGGCCCGCTGGTCGAGAACGGCCGCCTGCGCGGCCGCGTCGTCGGCGCGTATCAGGACGGCGACAGCTACATCGACCGGCTGCACGAACGCAAGAAGGTGCTCTACGGCGTTCTGGAGGCCGACGTCAGCGACGACACGCTGTGGACCGTCGGGGTCGAATACCAGAAGCACAGGTCCGACGACGCCTCGCGCGCCGGCTTTCCTCTGTTCTTCGCCGACGGCGGCAGGACGGACTTTTCGCGCTCCTTCAACAGCGGCGCCGACTGGGCCTATTTCACGCACGACAACCTGACCGTCTTCAGCGACGTGAAGCACCGTTTCGGCGATGGCTGGACGGCGACGCTGAATGTCGAGCACAGCACGCGCGAATATGACGGCCTGCTCGGCTACGGCGTGCGCGGCACCCTCAACCGCGACGGCAGCGGCATGGGCATCTGGCCCGGCCGCTGGAATTCGACCCTGCAGCAGACCTCGATCAACGCCGACGTCACCGGCCCCTTCGAACTGTTCGGGCGGACCCACGATCTGATGGCCGGCGTCGGCGGCTATTACGCCAAGCGCAGCGGGCTCGATTATCCGCTCTGGTACATCGACGGCTACGACACCTCGATTTCCAACTACTACACATGGAACGGCCGCATCGCCCAGCCGACGCTGAACCCGACAGGCTGGTCGCAGACCAACGAACGGCAGATGGCGGCCTATATCGCCACCCGTCTGCGGCCGACCGACGCCCTGTCCGTCATCCTCGGCAGCCGCATCAGCCGCTGGGAGCAGAGCGAGGAAAGCCACCCGAACGATGCCGCCGGCACCGCGGAGAAGCGGTCGGAGAACGGCGTGCTCACCCCCTATGCCGGCATCGTCTTCGACGTGACCGACATCTGGTCGGTCTATGGCAGCTACACCAGCATCTTCAAGCCGCAGGACTACAAGGACGTCGGGGGCAAGACCCTCGATCCCATTGATGGCGACGCCTATGAGGCCGGCGTGAAGGCCGAGTTCTTCGGCGGCCGCCTGAACGCCAGCGCCGCCGTGTTCCTGATCCAGCAGGACAATCTGGCCGTCGCCGACAGCGGCAGCTTCACCCCCGACGGCGGGCAGGCCTACAAGGCGGCCAAGGGCGCCAAGAGCAAGGGCTTCGAGCTGGAGCTGACCGGCGAGATGCTGCCCGGCTGGCAGGTCGGCGGCGGCTTTGCCCACACCACCGTGAAGGATGCCAGCGGCCAGCGGCTGCTGACCTATGTGCCGCGCGACACGCTGAAGATGTTCACCACCTACCGGCTGCCCGGCTCCTGGGACCGCCTGACCGTCGGCGGCAATGTGAAATGGCAGGGCGACATCTACAACGGCACCGGCAGCCGGCGCGCCGAGCAGAGCAGCTACGCGGTGGTGGACCTGATGACCCGCTACCAGATCACCGAGAAGATTTCGGCAACGCTGAACGTCAACAACCTGTTCGACAAGAAATACATGACCAGCATCCAGACCTACGGCTATTACGGCGAACCGCGCAACGCGATGCTGTCCTTGCGGGCGACTTGGTAAGCGTCGGGCGGAGCCGCAAATTTCCGCATGGTTTCGCAGCGTTACCGAGGCCCGATCATGACTCCGCCGGCCGGTCGAGCAGTTCCGTCAGTTTCAGGAACTGGCCGGCCAGCGGATTCGTCCGGCGCCAGACCATGCCGATGGTCCGAGAGGGATGGGGAGCCTTGAAACGGACGACGGAGACCGCATCCGAACCGGTCTCCACCCCCACGGCCATCTCCGGGATCAGCGTCAGTTCCATTGCGCGTTATCTCATGATTGAATTCGACGAAATCTCCATTGGACGGCAAATCGACACCGCGTATGTTCTGTACGGTGAAGTGGCGATCCACGACATAATCACCAACGATGAACCCGTATCCTTTGTCTCGTGAAAACCATTTCACCCGGCCTTCCAGGCTGGCCGCGCTCCGTTCTTGGCCGGACATGACTTATTTTCGAATAACAGCTAATTACCTGTCGCAAATGGCTTCCTGTACCTTGCTGTCGAAGGCGTTTTCGCATGGAGGCGGCAGCGACCGGAAGATGGCCGGCAAACGGAGCGAACGTCATAAGATATCTGCTCGGCAACGCCGTGCATTCCTGCGGATGGACGACATCGCCACTCAGTTCGGCGCCATTCTGCGGAAATTACGAACGGCACATGGCCTCTCTCAGGAGGAACTCGCGTTCCGTGCAGGAATGAGCGTGCCTTATCTCAGCAACTTGGAGCGCGGCCGTTCCAATCCGTCGCTGGCGATGGTGGTCGATTTGGCGCGTGGCTTGGCAACGCACCCCTCACTTATGCTTGCCGACCTGATCATCGACGATGTCGGGGAGTCGCCGCGGCGTAAGCGGCCCAAGGACTGACATCCGGGGATGCCGCTCCTCTGCTCGAAGGCGGTGATGAACCGACTGCGCAAACAGAAAGGGCTGAGCCATCTTGGCCCTGCCCTCTTTGCTTGCTCTCAGGATCAGGAGATGGACCCCGCCGTCTCCCGTGAGACAATGGTTAAAAGTGTATAAAAAATGAGATTCGGTTTCTCATCTTTTGCTTAATTGACCACATGTTGTTCGAAACACGCATTCACTTGAATATATGCAACGTTTTTCCTGAAAATTGGTGCTTTCGCACCTACAAGCTGTGGCGCTTCAGTAGCCTCAGAGAAGCAACAACTCCGTCGAATTGCGGCACAACATCGAAGGGGCATTATGGTTGCGTTCGATCCGGTACGAAGTGAGCCTGCGGCTTGCACTTCGTACCGGATCGAGCGCCCAAATCTGAGTGCAACAGCAACCGAAAATGCACGATTTGGAAAGTTGTCGTGCGGCGTCAATCCAGCCATGCGGCAGCCGGGGCCTTTTGCAGCGCTGTGGGGTCTTGCCGGAATTAGATAGCAAACCTATTAAATAGCCATGCTACAAGATAAGCCCCTGCGCCTTCCCCCCAATTTCGGCCTGCACCTGTTCCGCGCCTCCCATCTGTGGCGGCGGGCGGCGAACAGGGTGTTGGCGGACAGTGGATTCTCGACCTCGGCGATCACGCCGCTGATGCTGCTGGCCGAACTCGGCGACGGTTTGCGCCAGCGGGAACTGGCGGAGGAGATGGCGGTCGAGGGGCCGTCGCTCGTCCGGTTGCTCGACGGGCTGGAGGCCGCGGGGTTGGTGGAACGGCGGGAGGATGCCTGCGACCGGCGGGCGAAAACCCTGCACATGACCGATGCCGGCCGTCACCTGCTGGTGCAGGTGAACGAGGCATTGAACGACGTTCGCCAGCGCTTGATGGCGGACGTGACGGAGGCCGATGTGGAGGCCTGCTATCGCGTGCTCGCCACCATCGAAGTCAACGCCAAGCGCGAATAGACCTTACCGCGGCGCGATCCCAGCGGCGCAGGCAAGTCCAGGCTTGCAGTGTCTCCGGTCCGATCGACGCGGTGATCGAGGAATCAAAACCGTGAATTTCCTGCCTTCCTTCCGGACCGTGGCCCGGATCGCCGTGACCCTGTCGATCACCGTGGCGGCGGTCGGCGGCGGCCTTTGGCTGTGGGACTACTACATGAACGAGCCCTGGACCCGCGACGGCCGCGTCCGTGCCGACATCGTGCAGGTGTCGCCCGACGTCGCCGGCTTGGTCACCGATGTCCGGGTGTCCGACAACCAGCCGGTCCATAAGGGCGACGTGCTGTTCGTCGTCGACCCCGGCCGCTACCGGCTGGCGGTGGAGCAGGCCCAGGCCAATCTCGACAGCGCCAAGGCCGAGCAGTCCTACCGCAGTGCCGAGGCCCATCGCTACGAGCAGCTGGGCAACAACGTCGTCTCCACCGCTCAGCGGCAGGAGGTGATGTCCGCGCTGGCCAAGGCAGCCGCGGCCGCCAAGCAGGCGGAAGCGGCGCTCGACCTCGCCCGCTTCAACCTGGAGCGGACGGAGGTGACGGCGACGGTCGACGGCTATGTTACCAATCTTCAGTTGAAGTCCGGCAATTACGTTGCCGCCGGGCAGGCGGTCGTTGCGCTGATCGACCGCCATTCCTTCTACGTCATGGGCTATTTCGAGGAGACCAAGCTGCCGCGCATCCATGCCGGGGCTCCCGTTTCCGTGCGGATCATGGGGGCGGATGCCGATCTTCGCGGGCGGGTCGATAGCATAACCCGCGCCATCGTCGACCGCGACCGGGCGGAAGGCACCGGGCTGGTCGCCAACGTCAACCCGACCTTCAACTGGGTGCGGTTGGCCCAACGGATTCCCGTGCGCATCGCGCTGGACGAGGTGCCCGAGTCGATCCAGCTGGTGGCCGGACGCACCGCGACGGTGTCGGTCGTCGGCGCGCCGGATCGCGCGCCTAAGGTCGCCGAGCTGCCGGCGGGTCGGTGAGCGCATCGCGATGCCGTCCCCACCCAACTCCGCCCCTGCCCTCTCCCTGCCCCCGGCCCCGACCTTCAACGAGCTGCTCTTTTCGCTGAAGTCCTTCGCGGCCTCCATGCTGGCGCTCTACATCGCCTTCGGCATGGGGTTGCCGCGCCCATTCTGGGCGATGCTGACCGCTTATGTCGTGTCGAGCCCGCTGTCGGGAACGGTTCGGTCCAAGGCTGTGTACCGCGTCGTCGGCACGGTGATCGGCAGCATCGTGTCGATCATCCTGACGGTGGAGCTGATCAACGCGCCGGAACTGCTGTCGCTGGCGGTCGGGCTGTGGGTCGGCGGTTGCCTGTTCGTCTCGCTGCTGGACCGTACGCCACGCAGCTACGTCTTCATGCTGGCCGGTTACACCGCCGGGCTGATCGTCTTCCCCGGCGTCGCCAATCCCGAGGCGATCTTCGACACCGGCCTTGCCCGGGTGGATGAAATCATCCTGGGCATCGTCTGCGCCACCGTCATCCACAGCGTGGTGCTGCCGCGCGGGTTGGGTCCGGTTCTGCTCGGCAAGCTCGATGCGGCGCTGCGCGATGCGGAGCGCTGGACGCTCGACGCGCTGGACGGAGCAGAGATCGACGCCCGCCTGCGCGACCGCCACAAGATGGCGAGCGACCTTACCGAGTTGCGGGTGATGACCACCCACCTGCCCTACGACACCTCCGACCTGCGCTGGATGACCCGGCCGATGCGGGCTTTGCAGGACCGTATGGTGTATCTGCTGCCGGTGCTGACTGCCGTGCAGGACCGACTGATCGCATTGCGCCGGCCGGACGGCATGCTGTCGCCGGAGGTGGCCCCTGTGCTGACCGCCGTGCGCGACTGGATCGCTGCCGGGGCTGCGGCCGATCCGGCGGGGGCCGACCGGCTGACCGGCTGGCTCGACCGGCTGGCGGCAGCGGAGTCCGCGGGCGCGGCCGGCGATTGGGAGGCGGCGACCCGCTTCAGCTTCATCCGACGCCTGCGGTCGCTGGTGGAAATCCACCGTGATTGCCGAGACCTGCGGGCGCACATCGCATCCGGCGACCACACCCTGCCCGATCATCTGGACCCGCTGGTGCGCAAGCGGTCGCGCAGCGTTTTCCACCTCGACCATGGCATGGCCCTGTGGTCGGCGGCGGCGGCGCTGCTGGGGATCTCCGTCGTCTGCGCCTTCTGGATTATGACGGGCTGGTCGTCCGGCTCGGCGGCGGCGATGATGGTGGCGGTCTTCACCTGCTTCTTCGCGTCCTTCGACGATCCGGTGCCCGGCATCCGCCTGTTTCTGGTCTACACGCTGGCCTCGATGCCGCTGTCGGCCTTCTACCTGCTGGTGGTGCTGCCGTCCTTCGACAGCTTCCCGATCCTGGCGCTCTGCCTGGCCCCGACGCTGGTGACGCTGGGCGTGTTCGTGGCCCGTCCGGCGACGATGGGCAAGGCGATGGCGCTGATCTTCGGCGTCGGCGGCTCGCTCAGCCTGCTCGACACCGGAACCGGCGATTTCGCCTCCTTCCTGAACAGCAGCGCCGGACAGATCGTCGGCATCGTCACCGCCATGCTGGTCACCCGCCTGTGCCGGTCGGTCGGCGCCGCCTGGAGTGCCCGGCGCCTGCTGCATGTCGGCTGGCGCGAGATCGCCGATCTGGCCGGGCACAGGACCGCTCCGTCGGCTGACGGTTTCGAAAGCCGCATGCTGGACCGTGTCGGACTGCTGTCGGCGCGGCTGGCGCAGGCGGGCGGATCGGTGGATGTGGACGCCATCGACGCGGTGCGCGACCTGCGGGTCGGGCTGAACGTGGTGGAGCTTCAGCGGATCAGGCCGGTGCTGGGCGCCACCGCCGGGCCGGTGCTGGACCGGCTTCTGCGCGGTGTCGCCGCCCATTTCCGCGCCCTGTCGGCCAAGCGTCTCGATCCCGCCCCTGCCGAACTGCTGGGCAGCATGGATGATCTGCTGTCGGCGATTGCCGCCGCGCCCGCCGGCCCGGAGCGTGACCGGGCGGTGGTGGCGCTGGCGTCCCTGCGGCGCAGCCTGTTCCCCGCCGCGACCTTCAGCGCGCCGCGGCCGGCGGACGATATGCAGTTTCCTGAAAGGGTTCGCGCATGATCGCAGAGATCGACATCTACGGCCTGTTCCTTCCTCCGCTTCTGGTGCTGGCCGTGGTGGCCTGGGCGGCGTCGGCGTTGCTGCGCCGGGGGTTGCGCACGGTCGGCGCCTATGGCTGGGTCTGGCACCCGCCGCTGTTCGACTTCGCGCTCTATGTGCTGGTCCTGAGCGGCCTTGCCGGGTTGTGGTCGGTCTGGACCTCCTGACGAAAACCTCCACACCCAAAGCGGGCGGAGCGTGCTAGGCTGCGTCCCATGACCGCTCCCCTGTCGCAGCCCTTTTCCATCCCCGGCATGCTGACCGATG
Source organism: Alphaproteobacteria bacterium (assembly GCA_046570145.1). GTDB lineage: Bacteria > Pseudomonadota > Alphaproteobacteria > Azospirillales > Azospirillaceae > Azospirillum. The sequence goes on along the minus strand of JBKHVJ010000161.1, from coordinate 1,607 downwards.
CAGACGCCGAGAGCGCCTGGATTGAGGTGATCCGGAAGATGGACGAGACCTACGCCAATCTGGTGGCGCAGCAGGTGGAACTCGAGCGCAAGAATGCCGAACTGGAGGAAGCGCAGGCCTTCATCGCCAGCGTCCTCGGCTCCATGACCGACGTGTTGATCGCCTGCGACCGCGACGGCCGGATCGAGCAGACCAACCCGGCCGCCGAGCGGGCGCTCGGTTGCACCGGGCGGGAACTGACCGGCCGGCCGCTGCGCGACTTCCTCGACCCCGGCTCCCACCCCGCCTTCGCCCGGCTGTGCAGCGCCGCCCTTCAACGCGAAGGCGGCAGCGACGTGGAACTGTCATTGCGGGGGTCGACCGGTCCCTTTCCCATCGCGGTCAACAGCACGGTGCGCTACGACCAGCGTGGCCATCCCATCGGGCTGGTGCTGGTCGGCCGGCCCATCGGAGAACTGCGGCGCGCCTACCGCGACCTCGCCTCTGCCCATGAGGGGCTGAAGCAGACCCAGCAGCAACTTGTCCATTCGGAGAAGATGGCCTCGCTCGGCCGGCTGGTCGCCGGCGTGGCGCATGAGCTGAACAACCCGATCTCCTTCGTCTACGGCAACGCCCATGCCATGCGCCGCTATGTCGACCGGCTGACGGCATATCTCGACCGCGTGCATGAGGGCGCCGGCGCCGCCGAACTGGCGGGCTTGCGCAAGGAGTTGCGCATCGACCGCGCCCGCGCCGACGCGGCGGCGACGCTGGATGGCATGCTGGAGGGGACGGAGCGGGTGCGCGACATCGTGGCCGAGCTGCGCCGCTTCTCGTCGGAACAGAAGCACGCCACGGAACGCTTCGATCTGACGGCTCTTTTGCGGTCCGCCGTGACCTGGGTGGCGAAGGCGCAGATGCCGGACCTGACCGTCGTCTTCGACCTGCCGGAGACGCTGGAGATCGCCGGCCATCCCGGCCACCTGCATCAGGTCGCCATGAACCTCGTCCAGAACGCCATCGACGCCATGGCCGGCGCCGGGGTCAAGCGGCTGGAACTGCATGGCCGGGAGGAGAACAGGGAGGTCGTCGTCACCATCCGCGACACCGGCCACGGCATACCCGAGGCGATCCTGGGCCGGGTGTTCGATCCCTTCTTCACCACCAAGCCGGTCGGCAAGGGCACCGGCCTCGGCCTGTCGATCAGCTACCAACTGGTGCGTGACCATGGCGGCGCGCTGGCCGCGGCCAACCATCCCGGTGGCGGGGCGTTGTTCACCCTGACCCTGCCGGCGGCCGGGCGCAAGGACGGGGCCACGAGATGAATGGACAGGCGATGAGAGAGCGACCGCTGTCGGTGCTGTGGCTGCAATCGGGCGGCTGCGGGGGGTGCACCATGTCGCTGCTCTGCGCCGAATCCCCGGATCTGATGGCGCTGTTCGAGACGGCCGGTATCCGCCTGCTCTGGCATCCCAGTCTTTCCGAGGAATCCGGGGCGGAGGCGTTGGACCTGTTCGAGCGCATCCTGGCGGGGGCGGTGCCGCTGGACGTCCTGTGCGTGGAGGGTTCGCTGCTGCGTGGTCCGAACGGCACCGCCCCCGCCAGGATGCGCTCGAACAGGTCCAACG